>JBKPDU010000019.1:0-16093 GCA_046728055.1 Actinomycetota bacterium
CGGTTCAGCCGCGCATCGATCGCACGGATGGAAGCCGAGGAGCCCGAGGTCGCCGCGGCGCTGCACCGGTGGCTCGCGACCACGTTGGCCGAACGCTTGAACGAGACCACCAAGACGTTCGACGCCCTGTTCGACTAGCGGGACGGCGAGTCCGCAGGTCCCGTCCTCGAACCGATCCTCGAGCGGGTCGAGGCGTGAAGGCGAAGCGAGGCTGCGATTACGATCGACAGCCGTGGGCGAGGACTCCCGTCGAGAGGTGGCCCGCAGGGCCGGGGTCGACCCTGAGTATGTCGACCGGTTGGTCGAGCTGGGGATCCTGAGACCTGGCCCGGGAGACGCATTCTCGCCGGGTGACGTGCGCAGGGCGCGGTGGGTGCAGGGCCTCGAGCGAGCAGGCGTGCCGCTCGACGGGATGGCCGCCGCCGTTCGGAGCGGAGCTCTCTCGTTCTCCTTCCTCGATGCGAGCGCTTTCGATCGGTTCACCGGGGTCAGCGACACGACGTTCCGCGAGCTGAGCGAGAGGACGGGGATCCCCCTGGACCTCTTGAAGGTGGTCCGTGAGGCCGTCGGCTTCGCCGAGCCACGGCCTGAGGACTCCGTCCGCGAAGACGAGCTGTCGATCGTGCCGGCGATCGAGCTCCAGCTCTCGAATGGGTTCCGGCCCGTCGTCATCGAGCGGTGGCTTCGGGTCTGCGCCGACAGCCTCCGCCGGATCACCGAGACGGAGACGGACTGGTACGGAACCGAGGTCGTCCGGCCCCTCCTCGAATCGGGCATGACGGAACCGGAGATGCTGGAGGCGCAGGCGGACGTGGGGTCCCGCATAGCACCCCTCATCGAGCAAGCTCTCCTGGCCGTCTACCACGGGCAGCAGGAACACGCTTGGAGCAAGGCATTCGTCGAGTCTGTAGAAGGTGCGCTGGACAAGGCCGGACTGTACAGTCGGTTGCACCGTCCGCCGGCCGTGTCCTTTCTCGATCTGACCGGGTACACCCAGCTGACCGAGCAGCGAGGGGACGAGGCTGCTGCGGACCTGGCTGCAAAGCTGGCCACCTTGGTCCGCCGGTCCTCCCAGCAACACGGAGGGCAGCCGGTGAAGTGGCTCGGCGACGGCGTGATGTTCTACTTCCAGGACCCCGGCCAGTGCGTGCTGGCCGCCCTCGACATGGTGGAGGGGGTGGCCACCTCCGCCCTTCCGCCCGCCCGCGTCGGGATCCGGGCCGGCCCCGTGGTCTTCCAGGACGGTGATTACTTCGGCCGGACCGTGAACATCGCCGCGAGGATCGCCGAGTACGCAGGGCCCGGCGAGGTCCTGGTGAGCCAAGAAGTCGTGGACTTGGCCGACGGGATCCCGGTGACGTTTACCGCGATCGGGCAGGTCGAATTGAAGGGTGTGTCGGGGACGGTCGGTCTCTCCATGGCCCGTCGAGCCGCACGAACGTGAGAAATACCCGTCAGTGACGCCGAAACGCACCGCCTTTGCCTCGCTGACCTGGAGCGGCGTCACGGCTCGGCGGATGGAGCGACACGCGTTGACCGAACCGGCGACGGACCTTGGCCCTGCGGACATCGCCCGCGTGCTGTGCGGAGCGCATGCTCAGGTTCTCAGCGCCGCCGAGTTCTCGATCGGACGGCGCATCGCCGGGGCGACCCGCAAGGACGTGCAGCGCGCTCTCCGGGAGGAGCGCACGCTGGTCAAGACGTTCGGTCCGCGTGGCACCGTGCACCTTGTGTCCGCCGCCGATCTCCCGATGTGGACTGGAGCTTTGTCGGCCCTGCCCTCGTCGGTGCCGACCCATCCCGAGCCGGTCCGCTTCACCCCCGAGCAGGAAGACGACGTCATCACGGCCATCGGCGACGCGCTCGCGGACACGGAGCTGACCGTCGACGAGCTGACCGAGGCGATCGTGGATCGCGTCGGTGCTTGGGCCGGCGAGCGGACGATGGAGGCGTTCCAGGACAAGTGGCCGCGCTGGCGCCAGCTGACGAGCACGGCCGCGCATCGCGGGATGCTCTGCTTCGGGCCGAACCGTGGTCGCGAGGTCACCTACACCAACCCCCGCCGCTGGCTGACCGGCTTCCAGCCCGACGACACCGACACGGCGCTGCGCACCCTCGTCACGCGGTATCTGTACGCGTACGGCCCAACCACGCCGCGGCACTTCGCCAGATGGCTCAGCATCCCGCCTCGGCGCGCCATCGAGCTGTTCGACGAGCTGGCAGGCGAGCTCGAGCCCGTCGAGCTGGACGGCGAACCCGGCTGGGTCATCGCCGGGGACATCGAGACGCCGCACGAGCCACACCGAGGGATCCGGCTGCTGCCCTACTTCGACGCGTTCGTCGTCGCGGGTCAGCCTCGAGAGCGACTGTATCCGGGCGCGGCCGCGACCCGCGCGCTCACCCCGGCCGGCCAGGCAGGCAGCCACCCGGTGGTGCTCGTCGACGGCGTGGTCGGTGGGGTCTGGCACCAGCGGCGCTCCGGTCGGAGGGTCGCCATCACGGTGGAACCGCTGCGCGAGCTGACCGTAGCGCAACGCCGACAGCTCGACGACGAGGTCGAACTGGTGGGGGCGGTCATCGAGGCCGAGCCCATGCTTACGGTGGGAACCATCACGGTCGGCCCGCACGCCTGAGTCACGCAGCACTCAGGCGGCCGCGTCTCGACCTCAGGCCGCGGCGGGCTCTCGACCCCGCGCGCCCACGATCGGGGCGTCGATCACACGTAGCACCCCATCGAGCTCCGCCAGCGCGGCGAGGATGCCACGAGCCTCCTCGGTGCGTGCCTTGACGATCAGGTCGTACGGTCCGGTCACGGCCTCGGCGAGCTCGATGCCCGACATCGGCGCCACCTCGCGCATCAGCTCCGTGAGATCCGCGGTGGGCATGGCCTGGATGAGGATGTACGTCTGCATCTCTTGACTCCCTTCGACGGTGCGCCCCCCTGAGAGCGCGTCCTATCGGCAACCATCTCGGGGGCTCCCGCATTCCGGCGGCACTGGTGCGAAGGCCAAGCGCCGTGCTCGGTGGCCGATGCGGGCCGCGGCCAACGCTTGGGCCGCTCCTGGCCGAAGGACCTATTGTTCTCGCCGGCCCGAACCAATAGCCTGCCTCCTCGCCGTCGCTGCGGCGGAGGCGTTCTTTCGGTCGGAGACGGAGGGGGAACGGATGCGGAAGATCTCTCGCTCGCTGGCGCTCACCGTGATCGGCGTTGGCGCGCTGCTCGCCTCGATGGTGCCCGCCGTAGCGATCACGGGCGGCACCGAGGACACCACGAATATCTACAAGAACGTGGGAATGGTGGTCTTCTATCAACCTGACGGCCGATTCCGGTGCTCGGGTACGCTCATCGCTCCGCGCGTCGTGCTGACGGCTGCGCACTGCACCTTCCAGGACATCGGCAAGGTGATCGTGACGTTCGACCCGTTGATCTCACGCACCGCCGAGGACGCCGAACGCGACATCCCGCGTGCCTCCGACGACAGTGGTCCGGATGACACCATCTCGGCGATCGGCTTCACGAGCAACGACCTCAAGAAGCCCCGGTACAAGGGCGACCAAACCTGGTACCTCGGAAGCCCGGTGACCCACCCCGAGTACAGCGACTTCACGGACCTGGACAACTGGAACGACAGCGGCGTCGTCATCCTCGAAACGGCGCAGTCGCTTCCCATCCAGCCGCTCGCGCCGGAGAACTATCTGGATCAGTTCGAGCAGCCCGTCCTGAACAGCACCGAGTTCCTCACGATCGGCTACGGGACGGAGGTGCGCGCGTCGCCTCCCACACCCGAGCGTCAGCCCATCGTCCGGCGCTACACCACCGAGATCGGTCAGCGGCTCACCTCCCAGATCCTGCAGATGAACGGGAACGAGAACGATCCTCGCGCCGGCGGTGGGACCTGTTTCGGCGACTCGGGCGGGCCAGCGATCCATCCGGTCTCGACGACCGGCTACGTCGTCGGCGATACGAGCTACGGGTACACGAACAACTGCCGGTACCTTGGCGGCTACCAGCGAGTCGACATCCCGGTCGTGCGCAACTGGCTGCTCGACTGCATGGCCGATTTGGCCTGCCCGACGAAGGTCGCGTAGCGGTCGCTCAGCTGGGCTGAAATGGGCTGGCTGTTCGCCGGTGTCGCTCCGCCTCAGCTGCTGGCCTCTCTCCGCAGGGCTCTGTCAATAAGGCGTTCGGCAGACCTGGACCTGCGAGTGAGGCCCTGGTCTGAGCTGTTCCTCTGTTCGGGCAAGGCTGGTTGAATCTGTTGGTTGGGCACAGATCGGAATCAGTGCGGGCTTTGGGAGTGGAAGGAGCAGCCATGGCCGAATCGAACGGAAGGATCCAGCACCACCCGGCGCCGGCTGGCATGGCGCCGGGCACCGGATACAGCCATGCGGTGGTGGGAGCTGGCCGGATGGTCGCGATCGCCGGCCAGGTCGCGATGGACGACCGCGGCGAGATGGTGGGTGCCGACGATCCTCAGGCTCAGGCCGAGCGGGTCTTCGAGAACCTCCGGCTGGCCCTTGCGGCCGCCGGAGCCACGTTTGCGGACGTGGTCAAGCTCGGCGTGTTCACCACGGACATCTCGATCCTTCCTGTCGTTAGAGAGATCAGGGACCGGTACGTTGACACTGGCCATCCGCCCGCGAGCACTGCCGTTCAGGTTGTCGCGTTGTTTCGGCCTGGCTACCTCATTGAGGTCGAGGCGCTCGCCGTTGTGGCCTGAGTTGCGTCTTTCCGCAAGTCATCAACCGGTCATAGAGGCGAAGGGTCAGAAGGCCGTACGTCGTCGGCAACTTGTCCCCTCCAGGGCTCAGGGAGGCGGGGCGTCGATCCTGTCGATCGGCCAGGAATGCCATAGCCGTTCCGGCGACCGCCATGCAGGTGCCGTGTCGGGCGGTCGGAACGCTCGCCCTGACGGCCCGGTCGAGGTCGGGCAGCCTCCGCGGGGTCGCAGTTATCGGCTGAGCGGACTGACCATCATCTTCGCGACGACATCACGCCCTCTTGGCCCGATAATGCGACATGATCGGGCAGTTCCCGGCTGAGCGCGCAGCATGGGTCGAGGCACGCCCATCGGCTTGGGGACCTGTTGGTCGCTAACCTCACCGAGCAAGTTCGTACCTGCGACGGCTTCTGGAATGTCGCCTGGCTCGAGGAGGATCTCGGTCCGTGAGCCGACCTCGGTACGTCGCGCTCCTTCGGGCCATCACCAACATGCCCATGAAGCCCTTTCGAGATGCCTTGGAAGAACTCGGCTTCACGGATGTAGAGAGTTATGCGACGTCGGGGAACCTTCTGTTCAATGCGCGGACAAGCGATGCTGCAGCGCTCGAGCGGCGCATCGCCAATTGCCTCAACACCGTCACGTTCGTTCGCACGCGCACCGAGATGGCGCGGGTGGTCGCTCAGGACCCGTTGGGCGCGATCGTCATGTTCCTCGCCCACCCACCGGCGGCGGCGAAGAAGCGCGCTTTTCTCGACCTCGATTTCCAAGAACCGCATCCAATCATCCGCGGGCGAACGGTCTACTTCTCGTTCCCGCTCCTTCTGCGCGGGAGGCGCACGCCCTTCGATATCGAGCGTGCTCTCGGCGTCAAAGGCACGTTCCGTACCGCGCGCGTGGCGGCGGCGTTACTCGCTCGCATGTCGGATCGAGCGACAGGATCTCGATGAAAGGAAGTCTGTGTCGCAAGCCGCTGGCCAAGGGAATGCCTGGGGCAGCTGCGGCCCGTACCCCCAATTACCCCTTCTGGGGGTTGACTGGGTCGCCTCGGGCGGGTTCGGATTGCGTGGTCGGCGCGGCGCGCGTGGACCGGTGCGAGGAGGTGATGCATCTCGCGAGCTCTGCCATCAGTTCTTGCCGTGATTCCGGGCCGCCCCCCGAAACGGCTTGCGCCCGCGACGGTGGGATAAGCAACGTGACGAACATGTCGTGGTGTCCGAGCCCGCGAACAGGAAGGGAGGAGCGATGTCACTGCGCAGAATCAGTCTGGTCTCTATCGGGGTCGCCGCGCTTCTGGCGGGAGCAATCGGGACCGCTGTTGGAACGCCCTCAAGCGGGGTTTCCGCCGAGACGGCTCGCGGACCGCTCGTCGACCGACCGCTTGCCGTGAACATGAGCTTCGATCCCGCGACCAAGGTCAAACTCAGTACGAAGGGTGAGATTGAGGTCGCGGTTCAAAGGATCGTTGCCACGCCAGGTGCCACGTTCGGCTGGCACCACCACCCGGGACCCACTCTAGTGACCGTTCTCACGGGCACCCTGACCCTGTACCACGCCGAGGACTGCACCCACGGAATTGACTACGGGCCCGGCACGTCCTTCTCGAACCTCCCTCATGAAATCCACCTCGCCAGGAACAACGGGACAACTGACCTGGTGGTCTACGCATCCTACTTCGTGCCGGCAAGTACACCGCCTGTGCCGCTTCGTATCGACGAGCCGTTGCCGGCTCCCGACTGCCCTCAGTAGGAGGCCCGTGGGGGTAGGGCGACGTCATCGGCGCCCTACCCCCCTCGTCTCACTCACCGATCCCGGATCCTTGAGGGACTTCCCGCCTCGCTCCGCAGTGGTGCCAGCACCACCACGCGGCTCGAGAGTCTGCCGGTAGGCGTTCGGGAGTCACCCTTCCCAGCCGCCTGGGGCCAGGGGAGAATCGTCAGGTGAGCTGGCGCGCGTGGAGCAGGCTGGCATGGCTGATCTGGTCCTTGTCGCTGGTCCCTTTCGGGTTCGCTGGGGGCTTCGCGCTCTTCGGCGATGTTCCCACCGGCGAGGTCGCCTTTCTGATCCTGTTTCCAGTAACAGTGCTGGCGCTGTCCACCGTCGGAGCCCTGATCGCGGCGCGGCATCCCGGGAACCCGATCGGGTGGATCTTCCTCGGGGTAGGGGTGCTGTGGTCCCTCGCCGTGTTGGGTACCGGCTACGCGGAGTATGCGGCCTATCGTGACCTGGCGGTGACGTGGCCGGTCCGGGTGGCCGACTGGCTGGGGTCGTGGGTGTTCATACCCGGGATCTACCTCCCGGTCACGTTCCTGCTCCTCCTGTTTCCCGACGGCCACATGCCATCCAGACGGTGGCGGCCGGTGGGCTGGATCTCTGGGGCGGCCATCCTGTCAATCACGGCCGCCAGTGCACTCCGACCCGGCCCCCTCGAGGACGCGGTCATCCTTCGATCGAACCCCTTCGCTGTCGGCGCCGAAGGATTCTGGGCCATCGTCGACCCTATCGCCTTTGTGCTTGGGATGATCGGGCTCGTTGGCTCGGTCGCCGCCCTCGTGGTCCGATACCGCCGGTCCCAAGGCGAGCGGCGACAGCAGATGAAGTGGTTGGTCTACGCCAGCGTCATGGCGGCAGCGATGTTCATTGTGGCCGGCGTGGGATTCGGCGTCGCTGCCGGGAACGATCAGGTGACGACCGTCATCGAAGCGATGATCCTCGTGGCTATCCTGTTCATCCCCGCGGCTGCGGGCATCGGCATCCTGAAGTACCGCCTGTACGACATCGATGTCGTCATCAGCAAGACCGTCATGTACGGAGCCCTAGCGGCTTTCATCACGGCTGTGTATCTGTCTGTCGTGGTTGGAATCGGAGCCTTGATCGGGCGGGGCAGCTCGTTCCTTACGATGATCGCCGCGGTCTTGGTGGCGGTGTCGTTCCAACCGGTCAGAGACCGGGTGCGGCGACTGGCCAACCGGCTTGTATACGGAAATCGGGCCACGCCGTATGAGGTGCTGTCTGATTTCTCGGGCAGCATGAGTGGGGCGTACGCCGAGGAGGACCTGCTCCCCCGAATGGCTCGGGTCGTCGCGGAGGGGACCGGCGCCGAGCTGGCGCAGGTCTGGCTACGGCTCGGAGACGAGCTCCGAGTAGGTGCCTCCTGGCCGCCGACACCGGAGGTCCAGCGGCTTCGCTTGACGGACGGGGACCTTCCTTCGATCGAGGGGATGCACGCTGCGTATCCGGTGCGATACGAGGGCGACCTTCTCGGCGCCCTTGCCGTGGCCAAACCGCGAGGCGAACCGCTCACCCCCACAGAGGCGAGTCTGGTCGCTGGCCTCGCGTCGCAGGCCGGGCTGGTGATGCGGAACGTGCGGTTGACGGAGGAACTGCGGGCCAGGCTGGAGGACCTCCGGGCATCTCGACAGCGCCTGGTTTCGGCCCAGGACGAGGAGCGGCGCCGCCTGGAGCGCAATCTTCACGACGGCGCCCAGCAGCAGCTGGTGGCGCTCCAGGTCAAACTGAACCTGCTCGGACAGTTCGCTCGGAAGGATCCCGACCGAACCGAGGAGCTGGCCAGACAGCTCGTGTCGGAGACAGCAAGCGCGCTCGACGACCTCAGGGACCTGGCACGGGGGATCTACCCGCCCCTTCTGGCCAACCGAGGACTGGTGGCCGCCCTGGAGGCCCAGGCCCGGAAGGCGCCAATGCCGGTGGAGATCGAAGCCGGCAGTGTCGGCCGCTACTCACAGGAGGCCGAAGCCGCGGTGTACTTCTGCACGCTGGAGGCGCTCCAGAACGTGGCCAAATACGCGAACTCCTCGCGCGCGGTGGTCCGCCTCCGGGGACGGGACGGACTCCTCTCCTTCGAGGTCCAGGACGACGGGACCGGCTTCGACGCAGCGTCGACGCGTCCGGGGGCGGGCCTCACGAACATGCGTGATCGATTGGAGGCCCTGGGGGGCCGCCTCGAGATTCGAGCAGTGACCGGAACAGGGACGACCGTCGTCGGCAGCGTGCCGGCGCGACTTCGAGAGGGCAAAGGATGAGCCCGCTCGTCGCCTGTCCAAGTGCAATCGACGTACAGCCTCGAGGCCTGAGCGCGCGATGGGATCACGCCCGAGCAATGATCGGCGCTGTCGTGAGGGTCACGGGGCGGTCGAAGAACGCTCCATGACGCTCGGCCGCGGCGCCGAGCGCGGTCCTGAGCCCGCGCTTCCGCGGCTCGTACAGGAACGCCTCGATCCCGATCGCCTCACGCCCCACCGTGCGACGCCAATGCCCCACAACCCGCCCGTCTGCGAGGATCACCCCGCCGGGACGGCCCGGATCGCGCCACGCGGCGACCACGGCGTCGGCCCGGGGGTCGCCGAACCATCGCGACTGCGTGTAGCCGACGATCGTCTCGTCATACGCCTGCAGGAGGTGGACGCCGCCCGGGGGCGACGAACCCGAATTCCCTTGGACCGTCCAGAACGTGAGGCTGTCGATCGTCTCGCTGGCGACCTCAGGCCCAAGTGCTGCGAGCGCTTCCCTGATGTCGCCGGTCGTGAGCCCGGACCACCAGCTCATGTCCTTCGGGGTCGCCGGCCCGTGGCTCCTGAGGTAGCCGCGGACGAGCTCGACCAGCGCCACGTCGCGGTCGAACGGCCGCCGAGACGGTGGCACCCGCTCGTCCAGGAGCGCGAACGTCTGTTGCTTGCCGGAGAGACCTCCGCTGCAGATGACGGCCTCGAGCTCGCAATGGATCAGGATGTACGGCATCCGTTGCCCCACCCGGTCGATCCCCGCCCGATCGAGGACGGCGGCGAGCTGATCCCGAGTCAACCGGGCGCCGCCTTCGAGCGCACGAGCGATCACCCGCTCGCATCGGGCTCGGGTCCGACCGTCGAGCCCCAGCTCGCGATACCTGCCGGCGTTGGCCTGATGGACGCGTGGGCCGGAAAGCGCGAGTAGCCATCGGATGTCCTCGCGCGAGACGAAGTGCCACGTGGGTCGCAGTACGTGGGTGCGCACGATCGAGCCTTCTTCGAGCGCCCGGTCGAGGTCCACGTCCCGCGGGCCTCGCGTGCGCTGGCCGACCGACCACTTCGCTGGCGCGTAATCCTGCGACTGCATCGCGAGGTGCCAGCGGACGACTTCGTCGGCGCTTGCGAACGGCGATCCGGTCAGTCGCGATGCGCGCATCCGTCGCCGCGTGATAAGGGAGGACGCCATCCGCGCTCCGTCAGGCGCGCATGTCCTCGACGAGGGCTTGGAACTCTCCGTCCGTCAGTTCGATCTCGAGCGCGGCCAGGTTCTCCTTCACGTGCTCGAACGAGAGGGTGCCGGGGATCGGGAGGATCGTCGGTGAGCGCTTCAGGAGCCACGCAAGGGCGATCTGCGCGGGCGCGACGCCACGCCGCTGCGCTATGTCGACAAGCGGGCCGCCGGCGTCGCCGTGGAGGGGGAAGTAGGGAACGAATACGATGCCCTCGGCGGTGCAGTAGTCGACGACCTGGTCGGATCTCCGTTCGGAGAGGTTGTAGTGGTTCTGCACCGCCGCGATCGGCACCACGTCACGGGCCCGCTCGATCTGGTCGATCCTGACCTTGGACAGGCCGACGAGCCGAATCTTCCCGCTATCCCGGTATTCCTTGATGGCGCCGAGGCTGTCCTCGAGCGGGGTTTCCGGGTCAACTCGATGCAGGTAATAGAGGTCGATGGTGTCCGTCCGTAGCCGGCGAAGGCTCTCGTCGATCTGGGACTTCAGCACCTCGGGGCGGCCGTGCCCGGGTGAATAGCCACCTTTCGTCGCGACGATGCAACCGCGGGGGACGGGCGAGAGGGCAGCGCCGATGCTCACTTCGCTCTGGCCTCCCGTGTACGTATGAGCCGTGTCGATGAGATTCACTCCGGCGGCGACCGCCTCCCTCACGAATGTCACGTGCTCGGGCGCGTTCGTGAGTCTGTTCGTCCCGAGCCCGATCCGGGCCACGTCCGTGTCACCCAGGAGTAGTCTCGATATCGACATCACGGGCGGCGTACCTCCTTGAAATGGCAGGGTATCCCGAAGACACAGTATTGTCGGCTCTTGTAGGAATGCATAGCGATCGTGCGTGAGGGGAGTCGTGATGTACGTCGCACGAGAGGTCGTGGTGGAGAACGACCCAGAGAAACTCGACGAGGCGTTGGCGGTGTATCGATCTCGGGTCGACGAGCTCGGGGAGGTCGGCTGCGTGGCTTCGTACCTGCTGCGAGACAGGTCGGAGGCTCGCCTCACGTGGCTGTCCGTGTGGGAGGAGGCCTCGGCGGACACACGAGGAGAGCAGACTCAGAAGCGCGTCGATATCGCTCGGGAGGTTGCCGACGTCCTGGGCGGGGTCAGGCAGACCGTCCCTGAGCTCGAGGTGCTGGAGCACCACCCGTAGCGTCAGCGCTACCAGGCTGATCCAGCCCAGGGCTCAACGCACCGACGCTGCGGCAAGGAGCGTCAAGCCGCTGTCGGGCCGGCGAGCGATCCACTCAGTGACATCCGAGAGGGGCTTCCCGAATAGGCGCAACGCCAGGTATCCGGCGGTCTTGATCGGCAGCAGCGGCAGCGGAAGGTCATCGAGATGCCAGGATGCTCGAACGAGCGCGAGGCTGACCGGCGTGGTGAGGATGTAACGCCATCGCTCGAGCGCAAACCCTGCCGCTTCCAGCTTCCTACTCAGCACGTCCACTGAATAGAAATTCTTCACGTCGTAGCGCTTGCTGTGGATTTCGCGCTCGACGTCCCGGATCTCAGGATTCATGAGGCTGTCGGCGGAGAGCACCAGAGTTCCATGGGGCGCGAGGACGCGATGGAGGTTGGCGAGGACGAGGTCATCACGCTGGAAATGCTCGATCACGCAGAAGCTGATGGCCTTGTCGAAGGAGGCGTCCGCGAACGACATCGCCTCCGCGTTCATCGTGCGAAAGTCGACGGGCAGGCCTCGATGGCGCTTGCGGGCGATCGCCAACCGATACTCGTTCACGTCGATGCCAGTGACGATGGCCCCCCGTTTGGCGATCGCCGCCGTGTTGTATCCGTCGCCACATCCGACGTCCAGGATTCGTTCCTGGGGGGCGGGCGCCAGCCAGTCGATCAGCGTGCGACACTCCTCGATGCGGCGGATGTTCCACCGGTTCAGGACAGTGTCACCAAGCACGATCATCCTCCTTGCAGGCGGTCCAGCTTCCGATGAGCTGAGCACAGCTCGCGGGTGATGGCGGCCTAGGTTACCCTCGACCTGCTCTCCCCCTCTCGCTGGACGACGAACTGCTCCAGGAGAGTGCCGCGTGAACCGCACGTGGCGGAGAAAATGGACGCCGCAAGCGAGCCCAGAGCGTCACGGTCATCGGAAGGAGGCGCGGGGGTGAAGACAAAGACGTTGATCCTGTGGATGGCCACTCTCGCATTGGTCGTGTCATCGAACGTTTCCTCTCTTGCGTTGCCGGGCTTGTACGAGGCGGCCGCCTTCGGGGAGAACCGGACGAAACGATCCGGCGCCAACCCTAGGCAGGACGCCGACACGACTCGAAACAACGGCAGGATCGCGTTCCTTCGGAATCGGAACGACATGGTCGACGTGTTCCTGGTGAATCCCTCTGGGATGACGCCGATCAATCTCACGAACTCCCGAGCAAACGAGCTCTACGTCGACTGGTCGCCGAACGGCAGGCGGGTCGCCTTCACGCGGTTCGGCCAGGGGGCAGGCAATATCCTCACGATCTCCGGGAGGGGCACGGGCCTTCGCCGTCTCACCTCGGGGCCGCCAAGTGACGAGGCGCCACGATGGTCGCCGGACGGCTCGGCCATCGCGTTCGATCGCACCGTCGATGATGGCCCGGCCGACGTCTTCGTCGTCGATGCGATGGGGGAGACCGTCACCCGGCTCACGGGAAGCTCCCTCGGGGACCACGTCGGCGGCTGGTCGCCGGACGGGACGAAGATCGCCATCTACCGAGGTGTTCTCGACGTGGAGCAGTTCGACATCTGGGTCGTCAACGTCGACGGGAGCGGCGAGGTCCAGGTCACGAACGACCCGGGCGACGAGTTCTCTCCGGTCTTCTCCCCTGACGGCTCGAGGATCGCGTTCATGCGGCGGGTGCAGGATCAGTGGGACGTCTTCGTGATGAACGCCGACGGCACGGACATCACGCGGCTGACCGACGACCCGCTGGACGACGCTTTCCCGCAATGGTCGCCGGATGGGGGCCGGATCCTGTTCTCGCGCGGAAGACTGGAGGGATCTCCGAGGCTGGACGTGGTGGTGATGAACGCCGATGGTTCCGACGAGTTGATGCTCACGCATAATCCTGCCGACGACTTCTCGCCCGCATGGTCGCCGGACGGGAGATGGGTGACGTTCGTCAGCGACCGAAGCTCCAATTGGGAGCTCTATGTGATCGGTGCGGACAGGGAGCGGCTCAATCGGATCACGCGGACGCGCGCCTTCGAGTTCGACCCGTCGTGGGGGCCTCGGCAGTGAGCGTTCGGCAACCGGATGCCTCGCTCCGTCACACGAAGATCGTGTTCGTGCCGATTCCGGTGACGTTCTCGTGGAGCGCAGGGAAGGACTCGGCGTTCGGTTTGTGGACCCTCCTCCGGGACTCGGCCTACGAAATCAGGGTCCTCCTCACCACGGTCACCGAGGGCTACGAGCGTGTCAGCATGTCGGGGGTTCGAGAGGAACTTCTGAACCGGCAGGCCGAGGTCCTGGGCCTGCCGCTGGTCAAGGTCAAGATCCCGCCTGACTGCCCCAATGAGCTGTACGAGGAGCGAATGAACGCGGCCCTAACGTCTGAGGCCTTGGGAGAGATCGACCACGTTGCCTTCTCCGACCTGTTCCTGGAAGACGTCCGGGCCTACCGAGAGGAGCGCCTGGGGTGGGCCGGCAAACAGGGCGTGTTCCCCTTGTGGGGGCGGGACACCTCGGAGCTTGCTCGGGAGATGGTGGCAGCCGGTTTCCGGGCCGTGGTCGTGTGCGTCGACCCGCGGGTCCTTGATTCCTCATTCGCTGGACGCGACTTCGACTCGGAGTTCCTCGACGAGCTTCCCGATGGGGTTGACCCCTGCGGTGAGAACGGCGAGTTCCACACGTTCGTCTGGGACGCCCCGATGTACCGCGCGCCCATCCCGTGCCGCACCGGCGAGGTCCTCACGCGGGACGGATTCGTCTTTTGCGACGTCCTTCCCGATTAGAAGGCGGTTGAGGACCCCAGGCTCAACTCAGACCGGCTCCCTGCGAGTGCGGAGATAGGCGATCGCCAGGAGCAACGTCACGAGAAGAACCCCAGCTGAGTCGGCCGTTGCCTGGGAAATCGAGACCCCGTCATCGACCGCTCTGTACATCAGGCTCGCAGGAGCGATGAGTGCGAGCGCGGCGAGGATCGGGCCGGTGGCGAGCCACACGACAAGGACGACGGCGCCCACGTCGCCACCGAGCAGGAGCAGCTCAACGGGAAACGGCCCGCGCTTCGCTGCGATGGCAGCGCAGAGCACGAGCGCTGTCGAGACGAGTGGACACAAGATCAAAGCAGGCACGGCGAAGGCAGGCTCGAGCGACCCGGCCACCCAGGCCACGACTACCGTAACGACAGCTGGCACGATCAGCACCAGAACCGGCACGACGCAGTGCCGAAGGAGCAGCTGACCCCAGGAAAGCGGGAGCACCTGGTGGGCGTCGGGTTGGTCGGCCTCCAGTCGCAGGGGTTCCAGCACCTTGGCTGCCGCGACGTAGCCGCCAAGCAGGCCGGCGCCGACGATGACCCGCCGATCCGATGTGGCGAGGATCCCGATCACGCCGGCGACGACAAGTGCTACGGCCCACGCCAGCCGGCTGGGAGCGCGGAGGGTGCTGAGCGCGTCTCTCCAGGGGATCGCCAGCCAGCTCGACCGCGGTCGACGCAGCACCAGCGTCCGCACACCGAGGAGACTCTCCCGCGCCCGGCGGACCAGGAGCGTCGCCCCCCTCACATCGGCAAAGTAGAGGGCGGCGATCAGCCCGGACCGGATGCCGGCGCGGCGGGCGAGCTCCTCACTGGTGGCGGCGTCCGCGTCCCGCCACGCTGCCCACACGGCCGCCGAGGTGAGCACAACCAGGAGAACCACGAGGTATTGCCAGCCAGGGGTATGCCGTCCGACGGCTACAAGGAGCGGGCCTGTCGCCCAGCCCCACGGCCCGGACCATAGGGCTATCCCCCCGCCACCCACGGTCTGCGCATAGGCGAGCATGACCGCTACTGGAAACGCCAGAGGACTCACACGGAGAACCGTCCGGGCGCGGTCGGTCGAGGACTCTACGAGCCAGCCCGCCGCCCCGGCTAGAAGGCCAAGTGCGGCGAGACTCCCCACCGTCGCGGCGAGTAGTGGCCACATGGGTACGCCGAGCTCTGCCTCGATCAGCACGAAGACCGCGAGCCCGAGCGCCGCTCCGAGGCCAGCCGCGACGGTCAGGCCCCGACGCAATCGCCGCCGAACGAGGTCGGCGCGCGAGAGGGGTGCCGAAAGCAGCCATTCGATGTCGGGGAGGCTGAACAGGACGGGTCCCTGCCAGGTCGCGTACCGGAGGGCCGCGATGCAGAGAAGGAAGAGCACCGACGGGCACCAACGGGTGAGCTCCTGGATCAGGTGGGCCGCCTCGCGCTCGCTGGCCGCGCCGTCGCGAAGCGCGCCGAACGCGAGGAAGCCGCCGAACGCGGCGAACAGCACGACCGTGTACACGTCGGTGAACCTGTCCCAACGCGACTTGGCGCGACGGCCGCGCCGGTAACTGCGCAGCAGAGCGAGGACCGGTCCGGCCTCCAGCGGCCGTTCCCGAGCGATGGCGGCGCTGGTCATGTGAGGCCGAGCCGGGTTGCTTCGACCCCGGCCTTCACCGTGTCGAAGGGCCCCAGGTCGACGACGCGACCGTCGTCCAGGACCAGCAGGTGATCGGCGAGGCCGACCGCGAAGGCGAGGTGGTGGGTGCTGAACACGACTCCCGCTCCATCTCGCTTCGCCTCGAGCAGGAAGGACCGAAGCGTCGCCCTCGACGGTGGATCGAGCCCGACGATCGGCTCGTCCAGCAGCAGGACATCGAACGGTCGAACAAACGCGCACGCGATCTGGGCCTTCTGACGCATACCGCGAGACAAGTGTCTGGGTAGGAAGTTGGAGCGTGAGACCAGACCCAGCCGATCGAGCAGCCCATCGATCCGCGCGTCCACCCGATCGCTCACTCCGTGGGCCACAGCGACGAGCTCGAGGTGCTCGCGGACCGTGAGATCCTCGTAGAGCACGGGTGTGTCGGGGACGAACGCGAGCCTCGCCCGGGCAATGTGGCCACGTCGTCGGTCGTGCACGTCGGCTCCGCCCACGGCCACCGTCCCGG
>JBKPDU010000020.1:0-48191 GCA_046728055.1 Actinomycetota bacterium
TGTGCCGCATGTCACCCGCTCCTCCCCCGACAGGATCCGGAAATCCGCCGGGCTGGCGATTGATCACGCGGAACCCGCCGAGTAGTGTTCGCGTGCCGAGCAGTTCCGACGGCCTCCCCCGCAGGACTCTCCCTCGCTTCCCCTTCGTTGGCTGCGGTGTTTCCCCACGAAGTCGATGGAGTGTGCATGGAAGAAGTTGCGCGGGTCGTCCTCGCCTTGGAGGAGCATGACGTGGCTGAGGAAGTCATGCACTTCCTCGACCGAACGGGACGGACCCGGGTGGTGGCGACCGCCTCGGACGAGCATCAGCTGTCCGAAGCGGTACGGCAGCTGGAACCCGATGCCGTCGTGGCCTCGCCTCGGCTCGCGAGCTCCGCGCAGCTGAACGGAAGTGCATTGCTTGCGGTGGACACATCCGAGTCCGTGCAGAACCTTCGACGGGCCTTGAAGGCGGGAGCCAAGGGCTTCTTCTTGTGGCCGGCCGACCGTGGGGCGCTTGCCCGAGCGGCCGCCCGCGTCTTTGCTCCCAGGACCAGGGAGCATGAGACCCTGGGGCGGGTCATCGCGGTCTACGGACCACGCGGGGGCGTGGGAGCGACGTTCCTCGCCACTCACCTCGCGGCGAGCTTCGCGCGGCGGGAGCGACGATGCGTCCTGGTGGACCTGGATCTCAGCATGGCCGATATCGGGCCGGCGGTGGGCGCTCCGATGGATGGCTCGCCCAGGACCATCGTCGACGCCGTTCCCATCGGTGAGGAGCTCACGGCGCGCCACCTCGACGACCTGCTGTGGCCACACCCAGACGGGTTCCGCGTGCTGCTCGGCCCCGCGGACGTCCAGCCAATGAATCGGGTCGCGGCCATGGAGGTCGGTCCGGTCCTCGAGGCCGTTCGGTCGGCCGCCGACATGGTGGTCCTGCACGTTCCTCGGGGGATGGACGACACCGTGAGGCTGGGGCTGGGCCTCGCGGATGTGGTGGTGATGGTGCTTGGGCTCGATGTGCTGTCGTTCCGTGCCGCCAAGCGCGTCGTCGACGCCTTGGGTCTCGACGATCGCTGTTCGTTCGTCGTCAACCGAGCGAGCAGGCGGGAGATCTCACCGCACGACGTCGAGCGGGTCTTCGGCCGCTCTCCGGACGCCGTTGTCCCCGTAGACCGGCGGGTATCCGCCGCCCAGGACCGCGGTCACCTGCTTCGCGCACGAGGGGGAGCCGGCCGCTCGGTCGATCGGCTCGCCGCGAAGCTCGTTCGGCGGCTGGAGGAAGGATCCTGATGCGAACCGATGCGCTCCTCGAGGTTCGCCGCGGCCTGCACGAGCGGCTGCTGCGCCGAGTCGACGCTCGTGGACTCGAGGAGGTCTCGCGCACCGAGCGGCGCCTGCGTGTGCGAGAGGAGGCGCTCGCCATCCTCCGCGAGGAGCGCCACATCCTGCCACGGGGCGCGCTGACAAAGGTCATCAACGAGGTTTCGGATGCGGTCGTCGGGCTGGGACCCATCGAGTTCCTGCTCAAGGACCCGGACGTCACGGAAGTGATGGTGAACGGGCCTGACGACGTCTACGTGGAGCGGAAGGGGCGGCTCGAGAAGGTGACGGACGGTCTGTTTGAGGGGGAGGAGGCCGTCCTGCACGTGATCGAGAGGATCGTGGCCCCGCTCGGTCTCCGGGTCGATGAGTCATCACCTTGGGTGGATGCGCGACTCTCGGACGGCAGTCGGGTGCACGCGATCATCCCGCCCCTTTCGCTCTGCGGTCCCACCTTGAACATCCGGAAGTTCTCTCCCGTGCCCTTCACGCCACAGGAGCTCCTGGCCAGGGGAACGCTTGGACCACGGACGCTCGCGTTCCTGGAGGCCTGCGTTCGGGGCCGGGCCAACGTGATCGTCTCTGGCGGAACGAGCTCCGGCAAGACGACGCTGCTCGGCGTCCTGTCCACGTTCCTCCCCGACGAGGAACGACTGGTGACCATCGAGGATGCTGCGGAGCTCCGCCTGGCCAAGCCCCACGTCGTCTCCCTGGAAGCGCGTCCTCCGAACGTCGAGGGTAGGGGCGAGGTGACCGTGCGCGAGCTCGTGAGGAACGCCCTTCGAATGCGACCGGACCGGATCATCGTGGGTGAGGTTCGGGGGGGAGAGGCCATCGACATGCTCCAGGCTATGAACACCGGTCACGATGGATCGCTGTCGACGGCGCACGCGAACTCACCACGGCATCTGCTCTGGCGGCTGGAGACCATGGCCATGATGTCGGACATCGGACTGCCGGTCGGCCACGTACGGGAGCAAGTCGCATCGGCCATCGATGTGGTCGCGCACATGGCCCGATTGCCCAGCGGACGACGAGTGGTCCTTGAGGTGGCGACCGTCGACGGGATCCACGAGGGGCAGCCGGTCATCACGCCGGTGTTCGCATTCCGTCACCGGCTCGGTGCTCATGGCCTGTTCGAGTCGACCGGCGTCGTTCCCCAGCTGGCGCTCGAGCTTGCCGACGTCGGGGAGGACATCCCCGATGGGCTGTTCGCCCCGGGGCCCGATGGAGACACGGTCGATGTAGGGAATGAGGGGGCTGGATGAGGCCCGAGGTCACGGCCATGGTCATCGCGTCGCTGCCCGGCCTGTTCGCCGCGGCGGCTGCGGATCTGGTGGAGCGTGAGCGGGTCCGAGCGCGAGCGGGCGTGAGGCGTCGCGAACCGGGATCGGCGACCGCTCGACGACTGATTCGCGCGTGGACCCTTCGATCGGTAGGTGCGTTGGCAGGCGTCGTCGTGGGTTCGTCGATGGCTGGCCTCCCGGGCGCTGCGATGGGAGCGATCGGGGCGATCGTGGTCCCGATCGTTCGGGCTCGACGGAAGCTGGATCGTCACGCCGAACGGATGCAGGAGCAGCTCGCCGAAGCAGTGTCGGTGATCGCCGCCGGCCTCCGGACCGGCCTGTCGTTGCTCCAAGCCATCTCGCTCGCGGCCGAGGACGTGGGAGGTCCATTGGGGGCCACGCTTCGCGAGCTCGCCGATCGTGTCTCGCTCGGGGTTCCGCTTCAACGATCCGTGGCGGGCTGGGTCGCCGAGGTCCGGGTTCCTGAGGCCAGACTGGTCGCGGGAGTGCTCGGCCTTCATCGCCGGACGGGCGGCGATCTTCCCCTCGTCCTCGATCGGCTCGCCCGCACCCTCCGAGATCGGCGGGCCGCCGCGCGCGAGGTCCGATCGCTGACCGCTCAGGCTCGGCTGTCCGGTGCGATCCTGGGCTTCCTGCCGATCGGCTTCTTCCTGTTCCTCTCGGTCACGGCGCGACGGGACATCGCCGCCGCGTATCACTCGCCGACGGGTGCCACCGCCATCGTGGCCGGCATGCTCATGCAAGGCACAGCGTTCCTGTGGATCCGGCGGCTGTTGCGGGTCGAAGGGTGATGGAGGCTCATCTGGCCCCGGTGGTGGCCGCCGCTTCGGCCATGCTGGCCGTAGCGGCGGCGACCACGACCGTGAACCGAACGCTCGCTGCCCGGCTGGGTGCTCCGTCATCCGGTCGGTCGGGCGGGATGCTCCGGCGTGTGGCCGGTCGCATCGGCGCCGCTCGCCTCGGCCGGCGCCTCCCGGGCAGGGCCGCAACGGGTCAGCGGATCGCCGTTGCTCGGGCAGCGGTCACGCAGGACGAGGTGGCCGGGGCAAAGGTTCTCTCCGCAGGCCTCCTGGTGCTGGCGGCGCTGGCGGCGCCTTGGCCCGCCGCGCTTCTCGCTCCCGTCCTGGGCGGCAGCGGCCTCATGCTCCCCGACGTCTTGCTCGGTCGGCTCGCTCGCCGCCGGCTCGAGCGAGCCAACCGAGAGCTGCCGCAGTTCCTGGATCTGCTCGCCGCGGCCTCCTCGGCTGGGCTCTCGGGTCAGCTCGCGTTCCGCCGAGCGATCGAGTCCACGGAAGGTCCCCTGTCGGAGGAACTCTCCGATGTGGTCCGGTCCGTCGACCTGGGAGCCCGATGGCGCGACGAGCTCCGGAACGCCTCGGACCGGTTGCCTCTCCCGGACCTGCGGAGGGCCGCGGCCACGATGACCCGCGCCGAATCGCTCGGGTCGTCTCTGTCCGACGCTCTTTCGGAGCTGGCGACCGAGGTTCGCGATGCGCGACGTTCGGCAGCGACCGAGCGAGCCCGGAAGGCGCCCGTGAAGATGCTCTTCCCTCTGGTGTTCCTGGTGCTCCCGGCGTTCCTCCTCCTCACGGTGGTGCCCGTCCTGATCAGCGCGTTGCGATCGATCCGCTGAGGGGAGGTGAAGTTCATGTTGCTTGCGCTCTACCTCCGCGTCCGAACGCGGATCGTGCGGGAGATGGGCCAGACCACGGCCGAGTACGCCTTGGTGATCCTGGCCGCTGCCGCGATCGCCGTCGTGCTGATCGCCTGGGCGCGCTCCTCGGGCAAGCTGCCGGCCTTCTTCGACAACATCATCGACCAGGTGGCGGGGAGTGCGCGGTAGCGGCTGGGGACGTCGGCTCGAACGGGGTTCCGCCGTCGTGGAGTTCGCGCTGGTCCTTCCAGTCCTGCTCCTGCTCTGCCTGGCCCTGATGCAGATCGGACTGCTCGCGCGCGATCAGCTGCTCGTGGTTCAGGCGGCACGGGCGGGATCGCGACAAGCAGTGGTCGATCCAGAAGACGCCACGGTCCGGTCGGCCGCGCTCGAGGCCGCGCCGGGACTCGATCCCACGCGGGTTGAGGTCACGGTGGATCGAGCCGGCGGCCTCGGCCAGCCGGTCATGGTGACCGTGGCCTACGAGGAGAGGGTCGCCGTGCCGTTGGCCGGGCTGTTCTTCCCTTCGGAGGTTCGATTGGAAGCCTCCACGGCGATGCGCCAGGAGTTCTCGTGACCCGGGAGACGGGTTCGGTCTCGATCGTCGTCGCTGCGCTCGCGGCAGCGATCCTGGTCCTCGGCTTGGGAGCGGCCGACCTGGCCCGGGCGCTCGTCGCCGTGTCGAGAGCTCAGTCCGCAGCCGACGCGGCGGCCCTGGCGGCCGCGCAGGAGCTCGCCCTGCCCTCGGGGCGCGAACCGACCGACGCGGCGTCGGAATACGCCGCCCGAAACGGCGCCGTGCTCATCGAGTGCCGTTGCGAGGTCGGGACCCTGGAAGCGACGGTGGAGGTACGCGTCTCCGTGGGGTACCTGTCGACCCTCGGAGACGAGCGGAGCGTCGACGCGCGGGCCCGCGCCGTCGTGGATCCCGGCTCCTGACCGCCCTCGGGCAGGAGCCAGCGCCAGGGATCCTCGAATCCCCCACGTCGGGGGTCGGGCGTACAATGCCCGCACCATGCAGAACCCACGGCGGATGGCGAGGGGCCGGCGAGCTCTCCTGGGGGTCGTGGACTACACCCTGGCAAAGCGGGCGCTCCTCCGAGAGGTCCGGGTGGGCCTGCGTTCCAGGGCGGACATCTGCGACGCGCACCCCGAGCTCATGCGAGCGGCCAAGCACGTGGGGGAGGAGACCCGTCGGGAGTGCCCCGTGTGCGGCAAATCCAAGCTCGTGCTTCTGGCCTACGTCTATGCCGATGGCCTCGGGGCGAACAACGGCCGGGTGTGGACCCTGGATCAGGGTCTGACCCTCGCCACCAGGCACCGCAACGCCTGGTGCTACGTGGTGGAGGTGTGCCGCGACTGTGCCTGGAACCACCTGACCGAGGCTTTCGTGGCCCGCGAAGCCGGATAGGCCGACCCGCCCGAAGGAGAAACCTCGAACCGAAACGTGGCGTCTACCTGGGGTGAGATGCACAGCCCCTGGGTAGAATCGGCCCGGCTTGGCAGTCAAGACAGCGCCTAAGAAGGCTCCGAAGAGTCCCAAGCGCACCCCCCGGCAGCCCCCGAAGCAGCGAGGGTTCCTCCGCCGGTACTGGTGGGCCTTCGCCGCGGCGCCCTTCGTCCTGCTGTTCCTGCTGGTGGCAACCCTCCTGTTCGTGTATTCCAGGCTCGACCTGCCGGCCACCCCACCGCCGCTGCAAACCACCTACATCCTGGATCGCGAAGGCAACATCCTGGGGACGTTTCACGCTTCGGTGGACCGCACGATCATCCCGTTCGATCGTATGCCCGAAAGCCTCCGCGACGCGGTGATCGCCGCCGAGGACCAGGGGTTCTACGAGCACTCGGGGATCGACCCGTTCGGGGTCGCGCGGGCGGCCTGGAACGACCTCATCGCTCACGAGGTGGTTCAGGGCGGGTCCACCATCACCATGCAGCTGGTGAAGAACGTCTATGCCGGCCACTACGAGACCGACCGCAAGACGGGCCAGACCACGTACGTCGTCCCGCCACGAACCTTGATCCAGAAGGTCCGGGAGGCGCTCTTCGCCATGAAGCTGGAGAGGAACTACTCCAAGGACCAGATCCTGGCCAAGTACCTGAACACGATCTACTTCGGGCACGGCGCCTACGGAGTGGAGGCGGCGGCCCAGGCGTACTGGGGCATCCACGCGAGCGAGCTCAACTTGATCCGTTCGGCCACCCTCGCAGGCCTGATCTCCCAACCCTCGTTGTTCGACCCGATCGATCACCCAGAAGACGCGAGGATCCGCAGGGACTACGTCCTGGACCGGATGGCGAAGCTCGGGATGATCACGACGGAACGCGCTGCTAACTTGAAGCTCCAGGACGTGAGGACCAATCCCTCCGACGGCAACCTCAGCTTCCCGCCCAAGCTCGGGTACTTCCTGGATTACACGAAGCGGACCCTGATCGCCGATTACAGCGAGGCCCAGGTGTTCGGCGGCGGCATGAAGGTCATCACCGGGCTTGACCCCCGGATGCAGGCGGCGGCGGAGGAGGCTGTCGCGGCCAGGCTGGACACTCCCGGCGACCCGGAGGCGGCCGTGGTTGCCATCGACCCGGCCACCGGCGAGGTCCGGGCCATGTACGGCGGCCGCAATTGGGAGAAGTCGCAGGTGAACCTGGCCACCGGTGACGGAGGGACAGGGAGGCAGGCCGGCTCGGCCTTCAAGCCGTTCACGCTGACCGCGGCCATGGAAGCCGGAGTCTCGCTGTCCTCCACCTGGTACGGCCCGTCGACCATCACCATCGACGATCCCCGGTGCTACACGGACGGCAAGCCATGGACCCTGTCCAATGCCAGCGACGAGGAGAGCGGCACGTTCAGCCTGGCCACCGCCACCGCGTATTCGGTGAACACGGTCTTCGCTCAGATCGCATCTCTGGTCGGCCCCGAGGCGATCGTCGACGTGGCCCACCGGATGGGGATCCGGTCCAAGCTCAAGCCGGTGTGCTCGATCACCCTCGGAACGGAGGCGGTCACGCCGCTCGACATGACCAACGCCTACGCCACGCTGGCCGCGCGTGGCGTTCGGCGGTGGGCGACGCCGGTCCACGTCGTCAGGGACGCGAATGGCGAGGTCCTGGACCGGACGACGAGCGGCACGGGCAGGCGGGTCCTAGCCGCGAACGACGCGAACCTGGTGACCTCCGCGCTCCAGAACGTGATCCGATACGGAACCGGCACGAGCGCGAGCATCGGCCGGCCGGCGGCCGGCAAGACCGGCACCGCCCAGGACTACGTCGACGCGTGGTTCTGTGGTTACGTCCCCCGACTGGCCGCCTGCGTTTGGGTCGGATACCCGGAGAGCGAGAAACCGCTGGAGAACGTGGAGGGCTACTCGGCCGTGTACGGGGGGACCATCCCCGCCCTGATCTGGCATGACTTCATGCTTGAGGCCACCGAACGGTTCCCGGTCCAGGACTTCCCCGAGCCGTCGTTCTCCGGGAACACGATCCAGGCCCCAACGCCGCCGCCCTCCCCCACGGTGAGCCCCAAGCTGACGGTGTCGCCGACCCCATCCCCGAGGCCCTCCCGCTCACCGAGCCCGATACCCTCACCCAGCGTGTCGCTCCCGCCGAGCCCGACACCGACACCGACGCCGTAGCCCGGCGCAGGTGTGGAGATCCGGCCGAGGGAGGAGGTGAACGAGGCCTATGAGGCCTCGTTGACGGCGAACGCTCGAGGCCCCGGGACCGACTCGAGTGGGAGCGTGGCGACGACCGTGGTTCCCCGTCCAGGCGTGGAATGCACCATGAACGTCCCGTTGGCCAGCTCGACGCGCTCGCGCATGGAGGCCAGGCCGACCCGGCCCATGCGAAGGAACTCACGGGCCTTGGCCGCATCGAAGCCCACGCCGTCATCGGTGATCTCGATCCGGAGCTGACCGGCGACGGCGTCGACCGCGACCCCGATCCGCGCGGCCTCGGCGTGCTTGCCCGCATTCGACAGTGCCTCCTGCACCACGCGGTAGGCCAGTGTCTCGAGGTCCTGTGGAACCTCGACGACCCCCTGGGCGGCGAAATCCGCGTCGAGCTTGTTCTCCCGGCCGAACTTTTCCACCGTCTCCCGGAGCGCGGGCACCAGGCCACGCTCCTCCAGCAGTGGGGGGCGAAGGCCGGCCATCAGCCGACGCAGGTTGTCTGCCTCCTCGGCAAGCTCCTGGCGGACCTTGGTCAGGACCTCGACCCCCTCTCCATCCTCGCCCGCCTTCAACATCAGGAGCACGGCCTCGAGCGAGAGCGACGCGGCCGAGACCCCCTGCACCGGCCCGTCGTGGAGGTCGCGGGCGATGCGGTTGCGCTCGCTCTCGATGGCCGCGTTGGTCCTGCGCATGATCCGGGTCCGGTCCTCGTCGCGGTCCTGGAGGAACTTGAACAGTGAGCGGATGGTCTGGTCGGCGACGCGCTGGGCGGTGACGTCACGGACGAGCAGCAGCCGCCTCGGCGGGGAGCCGGGGATCTCCGAGGTGCGGGCCTCGAGATGGGTGGCATTCCCCTCCTGGAGGAGCTTCCCCTGGCCGGTCGTGGGGAGGGTGGTGAAGGACTCGTCGGCTCCGATCGCGGCTGCGAGGGCCACCCAGGGCTGACCCTCGACCATGCTGTGGGGCAGGTCCAGCATGCTGCAGAAGGCCTCGTTGGCCCGAACGATGACGTCCCTGTGGTCCAGCTCCACGATGCCGTCGACGGCAGCCTCGAACACCAGCCGCAGGCGCTCCTCCGATTCTCGAAGCGTCTCGTTGGCCCGCTGGAGGCGCGCCAGGGCCTTGTCGGTCTCCCGCAACGCCGCCTCCTTGGCCTCGAGGGCGTCCTGGGCTTCGCGGGTCGCCTGGGTGCTCCGAAGCTGGTTCACCAGGATCCGAAGCGCCACGGCCACGCCGAGTAGGTAGATCAGCCCGGAGGCCTGGACCGCATCGATGTCCGAGTTCGTCTCCATGGCCGCGACCAGTCCAAGTGCGGCGCACGCCGACGCCACGGCCACCGTGGTCAGCAGGGCCCGCCCGACTCGAGAGGGTCGAGCGAGCTTGAGATCGCCGATCCGCCGAGGGGCCGCGGTGACCGCGAACGCCAGACCCAGCGCTCCGAGTGCGAGGGGGAGGTCCACCCCGGACCTTCCCGGCGTGTAGGTCCCCCTGACCCACTGCTCGGCGAAGACCACGGCGCCGGCCGAGAAGGCGGCGATCGTGAAGAACTGCCCGGCATGGATCAGCGACGGGACCCACAGGAGCAGTGCGCCGTACGCCGTGAGTGCAGTCGCCACCATCATCGCGAACACGGCAGTCGACAGGGACTGAATCGTCGACGCCGACTCGGGACGAAGCGCGAGGTACAGGATGACCGCGATGGAGGCGGCACCGAGCGCCACGTCCGCCGCGATCTGGCCACGGAGCTCCCTGTGGAAGTGCTGGCGGTACTCGATCTCGACGGGGATGAAGAAGATGGCCCCGATGAGCAGGAAGAGGGAGTCGTAGGGGCTCGGCGAGTACTCGATCCCACTACGGAGGTCGTTGAGCATGAACAGGATGGCCACGACGGCCATGGCCAGGATCCCGAACGCGAGGAACGGGAGGCTCCGGAGCAGGCCCGCGGATCGAACCCGCCACAGGATGACGCCGGCCGACAGCACACATGCCGCTGCGAGGATCGCGTCGTGGAGGCCGTCGACGTCGACCAGGCCGGCGCCACCAACGAGGTGCGTGGTCACCACGCCGGCCATGGCGGCGCCGAGGACGCCAAGGACGAACCAAGTCGAACGGCGGCGGGCCGCTTCGGTCGACATCAGCTCTCTATGTTGCCTCGGTGAAAGGCTGGACTCCATCACCCGCATGGTGGCTCAACCAGGGGGAGGCAGCCTAGGCCGGTTGGAGGACGGCTCGTGCTGTCCCCCGAACGAGCTACTCGATCAGGCGCCTGCGGAGGGCCTCGGCCACCGCGGCCGTGCGGTCGGACGCTCCGAGCTTCTCGAAGATGTGCTCGAGGTGGGTCTTCACCGTGTCCGGCGAGATGTACAGCCGCTCGGCGATATCTCGGTTGGTGTGCCCGAATGCCAGCAGCTGAAGCACCTCGATCTCCCGGGCCGTGAGCGTTTCGGCCTTGCGGTCGCGCTCCTTGGCCTGTGACAGCTCCTCCGCCAGGGCCACCACGAGCTGGGGGTCGATGACCATGTTGCCCCCGGCGACCAGGCGGACGGTCTGGATGAGATGCTCGGCGTCGCGGGCCTTCAGAACGTAGCCCCGCGCTCCCGAGCGAACCGCCTCCACCACGAACTGTCGGTCATCGTAGGCGGTCAGCATGATCACGCCGACCTTGGGGAAGCGGTCCCGGATCAGCCTGGCCGCTTCCAGGCCATCCATCTCCGGCATCCGGATGTCGACCAGAGCGATGTCGGGCTTCTGCTTCTCCACGAGGTCCAGGAGCTCCTGGCCGTTGGAGGCCTCACCCACGACCTCGATGCCGTCGGCCATGTCCAGGTACCGGCGAAGCCCCTGCCGGACCAGCGAGTGGTCGTCCGCGATGCCTACCCGTATGGTCGTCACCCGAGGCTCCCTCTGCCGCCCTCGTCCGACTCCTTGGCCCATCCTATATGTCGGCTTGGCCCCCCTAGAAGATGTAGTACCAGTTCACGAACAGCACCACGAGGAGCCCGAGGCCGGCGGCCCCCACGGCGGCCACGACCGTCTGGGGGATGCGCCATCGCTCGGTCAACTCCGCCAGGGCCCAGAACGCCGGGAACAGGGGAAGGACGAATCGGGGCATCGACATCAGCGGGCGGTCGGCGAAGATGAACGAGAGGGGGATCAGCAGCCCGCCCCATAGGTACACCGAGTACGCCGGCCGGTACCGGAACAGGGTGAAGACGGATGCGCCGACCACCGGCACGACGATCAGCCAATCGATCATCCAGTAGCCGCGGTTCGTGTTCCCGATGTACTGGAACGCGTCCCGGGTGCCGTCGATGAGCGTGGCCCACGGCCAAGAGAACTGCCGCTGCCAGTTGACCTGCTGGTTCAGGGGGGCCAGCAAGTCACCGATCTTCGCCGCCCAATACCAGAGGTAGGCGAGCGTGCCCAGTCCCACGGCCACGGCCGCTCCGATGCCCGGCAGGGCCGAGCCGCGACCCTCGGCCCGCTGGTGGAAGGCCTCCACGAGCAGGGCCGGCGCCAGCACGACGCCGATGTTCCTGGTCAGGGCAGCCAGGGCTCCGGCGGCACCGGCGGCCGCCCATCTTCGGGATCTCGCTGCCCAGAAGGTCGTCACCGCGAGCAGCAGGAACAAGGACTCGCTGTAGGGAGCGAAGAAGAAGAAGGAGCTGGGGAACAGTGCGACGAGCAGGATGGTCCGTCGGGCCGTCTCGATCGAGTGCTCCGACGCTGTGAGCACGTAGAGCACACACAGCCCGGTGGCGATCGAGGCGTTCGATACCACGAGCGCAGCGGCGAACGGATGGCCCCCCATGACCCATGACACCCCTCGGATCGCCAGCGGGTAGAAGGGGAAGAAGGCGGCGCTCCCGTCACCGGTGCGGTACCCGCCCGAAGCGATGCGCAGGAACCACAACGCGTCGAACCGTTCGAAGCTGGTGAACGCGTTCTGCCATCCGGGGTCGGGAAATGGGTGCGCCGGCCAGCCCGGGACCGAGACCGGCTCGCGTGGAGGGAACAGCTCGACCGAAACGAGACCCAGGATCAGCAGCCCCACTCGCACCGCGAGGAAGACCGTCAGGCTGTAACGGATCCCGTCCCGGAGCTCGGGCCTCACGCGGGGACGTCCGCCAGCGCGGGGGCGTACGGGCGGAGGTCCGCCGATTCGGGCCGGTGAACCCACGCGGCCAGGCACCAGACCAGGATGACTGCTCGGACCAGGACGGCAACCTCGAATGCGCCGATTGGGAGCCCGCCCATGCCCGTGTACCGGCCGAACCACGAGAACCGGGTCAGGAACACCGCCACGTCGGCCATCTCGAATGCGGCGAACAGGCGAAGGTTGGGCAGGGCCAGGGCGAACCACGGGAGCAGCCACAGCCCGTACTGAGGCGAATACACCTTGTTCGTCAGCAAGAAGGTCACGAGGAGGGCGAACCCGAACGTCCAGCGCGGGAAGTCCGGCGCGATCCTGCGACGGAACCGATACACCAGGATCGAAGCGCCCGCGAACAAGATGAGCGAGCAGATGTTGATGAGGAGCGTGTGGCCGCAGTACAGCCTGCCGGTGAGGCGGTGGCAGGCGATGAACCACAGGCTGTCCCAGTCGGCCGGGCGGCCACGATTGAAGGAGAAGAACTCCCACCAGTTCCTGGGGGCGGCCAGCGCGAACGGCAGATTCACCGCCAGCCATGCGCCGGCGCCGCTCCATGCCAGATGGATGCCGCGGTCCGGCTCCCGCTCTCGGAACCGTTCCAAGACGAACGGCACGAGCAGGAGCGCGGGATAGAGCTTGGCCGCGGCTCCCAGCCCGAGCAGCGCGCCGGCCCAGACGTCGCGGCGGTTCAGGAAGGCGAGCGTGCCCCCCGTCGCGAGCGCCACCGCCACCAGGTCCCAGTTCATGAACCCGTAGATGAGGAGCGTCGGGGCGATCGCAAAGTAGAGGGCCCGGGGACCCACCAGGAGGTACAGACACACGACCACGACGAACGCGGCGATCGAGAGCAACAGGACATTGGCGTAGAAGAACCCCGCGTACCCAACCGATATCCAGGCGGCCACGCGCATGGCGTACATGGAGAGCACGGGATATTCGTCGCATTGCCCTCCGCCCGGGGCGCAGGCGTCCAGGTAGGGCAGTCGGCCTCCGGTGAGCTGCTCGGTGCCGTACAGGGCCACGATGTCCGAATAGCAGTACGAGCGGTACTGGCGGCCGTCGTCCCAGTCGCCCGCAGCACACGGAGCCTTCTGGGCGATCCCAACCGCGAGCGTGACGGCGAGGCATGCCATGACCAGCCCAAGTCCGATCTGCCTGGCGGGCTGCGTCACGGGGCGGATTATCCCGCCAGGCTCGGCCCAGAGGCGAAGCCCGACCAGCGAATTGGTTCAGAGCAGAGAGCCGATCGCGGGGCCGACTACAGCGAGATCCAGCCGTTCTTCACGGCGAAGGCCACGGCCTCCAGCTTGGAGTGCACCCCGAGCTTGGACAGCAGGTTCCGGACGTGGGTCTGGACGGTCTGGGGGCTGATGAAGAGCTTGTTGGCGATGCCCTCGTTCCGCATCCCCTCGGCAAGGAGTTGGAGAATCTCCCGTTCCCGCTCGGTGAGCTCCTCGAGGAGCGCTTGGGCATCGCGGCGCGCCGCGCGCTCCTTCGACACCTGCTGCAGGAGCCGGGTCAGGGTCAGGGGGTCGATCAACACCTCGCCCTCGGCGGCGGCCTTGGCCGCCGAGAGGACCTCCGCGGCGGCCTCGTCCTTGCCCAGGAACCCCGAGGCCCCCGCCTCGACCGCCTCCACAAGGAGCCGGTCCTCGTCGTGGGCCGTCATGATCACGACCTTCGTCGCCGGCGAGACCTCCTTGATCCGGCGGGTGGCCTGGATTCCGTCCATGTGACCCTTGAACACGATGTCCATCAGCACGACATCGGGCAGATGCTCGCGGCACAGCTCGATGGCTTCCTCGGGCACGTGGACCGGGGGTGCGACCAAACGGAGGGATCCGTCCCGCTCCACAACCATTGCCAGGGCGTCGGTGAGGATCTTGTGGTCGTCGCAGATGAGCAGGGTGGTCGGCCCGCCGGAATCGCTCGACACGACCGTCAGCCTCCTGGAAGCGTGACCCTGAGCACGGTTCCCGTGTCCCTCCCGTCCTCGATATCGATGCGCCCGGCCATGGCCTTGAGATGGGCCCCGCAGATGAACAGTCCGAGTCCGGCGCCCGGGGTCTGCTCGTACCCGGGGGGCCGCCACTCGCTGAACACTTCGAACAGGCCCTCTCGGATCTCGGCGGGGATTCCCGGGCCCCGGTCGACCACCTCCACGACGGCGTTCCGGTCCGGCGACCGATAGGCGCGGACCTCGATGGGGGCGTCGGGTGGTGAGAACTTCGATGCGTTGTCGAGTAGGTGTCCGATGACCTCCGACATGCGAGTCCGGTCGATCGCCGCGGTGAGTCCGTTCTCCACCTCCACCACCATGGCGTGCTGTCCGCTCGGCGTGCGCCACGCGACCTCCTGGACCAGGGCGGCCAGATCTTCGTCTTGCACCTGGTAGCTGAGCTGGCCGACCTCGATCCGAAGGGTGGTGGAGATCTCGTCGGCGATGAGCTTGAGCCGGTTGGCCTCCTCGTCGATCAGCCGGAAGAACTCCAGTCGCTCCTCGTCATTCATCGCCTCGTACAGGCGCATGCCGGAGGACGCGAGACCCTTCACCGACATGATGGGGTTCTTGAGCTCGTGGCCGATCTTCGAGGTCATATCGGCCAAGCGCGTCGCATCCTTGGCCGGGCCCGTCCTCGAGCCTGCGTGGGCTCGGCCCCACACGAAGGCGGCGATCGCGGAGGCGGTGAGGGCAGCCCCCACCCCGAGCAGGAAGGCACCGGTTGTGTCGCTCACCGAGGCGGAGTGTAGGGCCTCCCGCCTGCTCGGCCCGGGAGGCCGCGCAGACCGCGGACGTCCGACCCGGCGCGGCTACTCGTAGGAGTGTTCGACGTCGGGGAAAGAACCCGCTTGGACGTCGCGGGCGAAGGCGTTCGCGGCTTCCGCGATCTCCTCCCGCAGGTTCGCGTACGCCTTGGCGAACTTGGGCGGCTTGCCCTCCGACAGTCCCAGCAGGTCGGTGATCACCAGGACCTGCGCGTCGCACCCGGGCCCAGCCCCGATCCCGATGGTTGGGATGTGCAGGTGCTCGGTGACCCGCCGTCCGAGCTCCGCCGGCATGCCTTCCAGGACGATCGAGAATGCGCCGGCCTTCTCGAGGCCTGTCGCCTGCTCGAGGATCCGCGTCGCGGCCTCCTCGCCGCGACCCTGGACCCGATACCCGCCCATCCCATGGACCGATTGCGGGGTCAGGCCGACGTGCGCCATCACGGGCACACCGAGTTCAACCAAACGGTGGGTCAGCTCGAGCTGGGGGCCTTCGACCTTCACGGCGTGGGCCCCGCCTTCCTTCAGGAACCGGCCGGCGTTTCGGACTCCCTCCTCCACGGAGACCTGGTAGGAGAGGAACGGCATGTCCGCCACGACCATCGAGCTCCGCGCCCCGCGAGTCACCGCGCGGACATGATGAAGCATCTCCTCCATGGTCACGGGCAGAGTGTTCTCATAGCCCAGCACGTTCTGGGCAAGTGAATCGCCCACCAGGAGCACGGGGATACCTGCCTGGTTGAGGATCCGGGCAGTTGGGAAGTCGTAGGCAGTGAGCATGGCCCATCGCCTGCCCTCCGCCTTCCATCCACGCAGGTCATGGACGGTCACGCTCATCGCTCGCGCCTCCTTCGGCTTTGAGTGCACGGCTCCGAGGAGTGTAACGCCCGGCGGTTGGGCCACCTTCCAGCCGGAACCGATGGGCTGTCGGTGGCCGGTGCTAGGGTCGCCACGGTGGAGCGGTCGGGAGAAGGGTCGGAGAAGGGTCGGGAGACGGGGTCAGGAGACCAGAGTGGCCAAGGATGGCCCGGTCGACCCGACAGACGAACCGGTAGACTCTGGACGCCAACCACGTCCTGCTCCCGGTGGGGGCCGTCCAGACCAGAGGAGGTGGGGACCTGAGGTCCTACGAATTGATGTTCATCGTGCCTCCCGAGGCCGACGAATCGGTCATCGGCGGGGTCATCGATCGGATCACCGCGATCGTTTCCAAAGCTGGGGGCGAAGTGGGCAAGGTCGATCGATGGGGACGGCGTCGGTTGGCGTATGAGATCGCCCGACACGGCGAGGGCCTTTATGTCGTCGTGATGTTCACGGCGGAGCCGTCGGTGATCGTCGAGCTCGAGCGGAGCCTGCACCTCGCCGACGAGGTGTTGCGGTTCAAGGTGGTCCACAGGGCAGCCTAGGTGAACTTCCCCCTCCCCAACGGCCATCTGCTGGGGAGTGGAAATGGATAGGTGGTGATGGAGATGGCGAGCGACAACCAGATCACGATCGTCGGGAACCTCACGGACGACCCCGAACTTCGGTACACGCCGAACGGCGCGGCCGTCGTGAATTTCTCGGTGGCCGTCACGCCCCGGATCCGGGACGAGGGCGGTGGCTGGAAGGACGGTGACACGTCGTTTTTCCGGGTGAACGCTTGGCGAACCCTGGCCGAGAACTCGGCCGAGACCCTCACGCGAGGCTCGCGGGTGGTGGTGATCGGCCGCCTTCGCCAGCGCTCATGGGAGACCCCCGAGGGCGAGCGGCGATCGGTGGTCGAGATCGAGGCCGACGAGCTGGGGCCGAGCCTCCGATGGGCGACGGCCAAGATCGAGCGACAGGGAGGCAAGACCGGGGACTGGTCGGCGAAGGCTCCCGCCCCGGTCGGCGCAGGACGGATTTCGGACGAGGAGACGCCACTGGATGCCTCCTAAGAGCAAGAAGCGAGCACCCAGGAAAGAGAAAGAGGAGAAGGCCTGGCAGAGGAAGCAGAAGCGCAAGGTCTGCATCTTCTGCAAGGACCGGGTCGACTACATCGACTACAAGGACGTCGTGACGCTGCGCAAGTTCGTCTCCGAGCGGGGCAAGATCCGGGCCCGCCGGGTGACCGGCAACTGCGCCCAGCATCAGCGGGACGTGGCCGTGGCGGTCAAGAACGCCCGGGAGATGGCGCTCCTGCCGTACTCCAGTCGATGAAGGTCATCCTCCAGAAGCCCGTCGACAAGCTCGGCGTGCCCGGTGACGTCGTTGACGTCGCCGACGGGTATGCCCGGAACTACCTGATGCCCCGAGGCTTGGCGGTCAGAGCGTCCAAGGGCGGCGTGAAGCACGTCGACAGCCTCAAGCGTGCCCATACCACCCGGGTGTCGCAGGCGCAGGCAGAAGCCCAACAGGTGGCCGATCGGCTGACCGCCAATCCCATCACGGTGAGGGCCCGGGTGGGCGAGGAAGGCAGGCTGTTCGGCAGCGTGACGGCAGCCGAGCTCGCTGCGGAGATCGAACGCCAGACCGGTGTGAAGGTCGACCGCCGCGACGTCCATCTCGATGAGCCCATCCGAAGCGTCGGGGTCCACGAGGTCAGGGTGCACCTGTTCGCCGACGTGGACCCCCTGGTCCCGGTGGAGGTCCATTCCGCCGATTAGCGGCTGCGCGAGCCAAGACTCACGTTCCGAGGTTGAGCCCACGATGCTCGGGCCAAGCCCACTCCACCCGACGCTCTGGGACTGTCCCAGACCCTCAAATTACAGGTGTGTCACTATCGGGTTGTACACACGTGTCCACGGCGCGTTCCACAGGTCCAGTGGCAGGTGGAGGTGTGTGTGACAACAAAGTTTCCGACCTCACCTGGGACGGAGTTGTCCACACCCGATTTCCCCTTCCTTCTCGGGAGGCGGGTGGCTACGGTCTGCATCTCGCCGCGGATCGGGGAGAGGGGGATCGTTGGCAACGAGAGCTGACGAGGTCCGCCGGCTCCGGCCCGAGCGGATCCCACCTCACAACCTGGAAGCCGAGGAGTCCGTCCTCGGCGCCATGATGCTATCGGCGGAGGCCATCGCCGATGTCGTCGAGGTGGTCAAGCCGGAGGACTTCTACAAGAGCGCCAACGGCACCATCTTCGACACCCTCCGCGGGATCTACGGACGCGGCGATCCGGTCGATGCCATCACGGCCGTCGAGGACCTCCGGCGGCGTGGTGTGCTGGAGCAGGTCGGCGGGCATCTGTACATCCACGAGCTCGTGGAGCAGGTGCCGACACCCGCGGCGGCGGCCAACTACGCGCGGATCGTCGCGCAGCACGCGCTTCTGCGGCGGCTGATCCAGGCCGCGGGCGACATCATGGAGATGGGGTACTCGGCTCCCGAGGATCCGGAGCGCGCGGCCGACGAGGCCGAGCAGCGCATCTACGACGTGGCCCGCCGCGACGAGAAGGACCAGGTGGCCTCCCTTCGGGAGCTGGTGGACCAGGCCATGACCGACCTGGAGCAGATCCAGAACCGGGAATCAGCGTTTGCCGGCCTGCCCACCGGGTTCCGGGATCTGGACGAGCTGCTGTCAGGCTTGCAGTCGGGCAACCTGGTGATCGTCGCGGCCCGCCCCGGCGTGGGGAAGTCCTCGTTCGCAACGAACGTCGCCCGGAACGCGGCGGTCGAGTCCAGGGTGCCCGTGGCGATGTTCTCACTGGAGATGTCGAGGTGGGAGATCGGGATGCGGCTGCTGTGCGGCGAGGCTGGGGTTCCCTGGGACCGGATCCGGGGTCGGCGCGTGGGCGCCGATGACTGGTCGCGGGTTGTTCAGGCTGCCGAGGTCTTGCACGATGCGCCGCTGTCGATCGTGGACTCGGGCAACGTCACGATCGTCGACATCAGGGCCAAGGCCCGGCGGCTCTCAGCCCGGAGGCAGGGCCTGGGGCTCATCATCGTGGACTACCTCCAGCTGATGTCGCACCATCGAAGGGTGGACAATCGCCAGCAGGAGATCGCCGAGATCAGCAGGAGCCTCAAGCTGTTGGCCAAGGAGCTGAAGATCCCGGTGATCGCCGTTTCCCAGTTGAACCGGGACCCCGAGCGACGGCAGGACAAGCGCCCCCAGCTCTCGGATCTGCGCGAATCCGGTGCCATCGAACAGGATTCCGACGTGGTCATGTTCATCCATCGCGACGACTCCGATCCGGCGAAGAAGGGGCTCGCCGACCTGATCGTGGCCAAGCACCGGAACGGGCCCACCGACACCATCCCCGTGACCTTCCTTCCGCATCTCACCCAGTTTCGGAACTACGCACCGGCATCCCCTTAGCTCGGTACTGCCATAGGCTGCCGGGCATGACGGCCGATCCGCGCCGTGTCCGAGCCATCCACCGCCGGCTGTTGCGGCATTTCGGCTCGCTCGAGCCGCCGCGGCAGAGCGATCCGCTCGAGGAGCTCATTCTCACCGTGCTCTCCCAGAACACGAGCGACGCCAACAGCTTCAGGTCATACGACTCGCTTCGAGTCAGATTCCCGACGTGGGAGGCGCTGGCAATGGCTCGGCCGTCGCAGGTTGCATCCTCGATCCGCTCAGGCGGCCTGTCGAACGTGAAGGCGCCCCGCATCCTGGCCATCTTGCGGGCAATCGACGAACGCGAGGGACACTTCGACCTGTCCCACCTCCGCCGTTTGAGCGATGCGGATGCACGAGACTACCTGACCTCGCTTCCAGGGGTCGGGCCGAAGACGGCCGCCGTCGTGCTGGCGTTCTCGTTCGGTCGCCCCGCTCTCCCCGTCGATACGCACGTCCATCGCGTGGCCGGCCGGCTGGGGCTGATCGAGCCCAAGTCCTCGGCCGCCAAGGCACAGGACATCCTGGAGTCCATCACACCGCCGGACATCCGGGTCGCGATGCACGTCGGCCTGATCCGCTTGGGCCGCGAGATCTGCAAACCCGGTCGGCCGCTGTGCGAGATGTGCCCGCTCGTGGACCTGTGCCCCACCGCTCCCAAGGTCCTCGGCACGAAGATCCGGGGGCCGGCCTGAGTAACGTACGCGTTCGACCTATCTGGATGGAGCGGGCGAGGGGAATCGAACCCCCGTCTCGAGCTTGGGAAGCTCACGTTCTGCCATTGAACCACGCCCGCTTGCCCCGACCGACCGGTCCCGGCTCGACGGCCAGTGTATCGAGGCCTCGAGGGCTCTGCTTCGAGATCGACGACGGTTTCGGCTCCGGGCGACCTGTTAGCGTTCCTGCGCCCATGCAGGACCAGATGGACGCCCAGGACCCCAGCTTCTGGCCGACCCTTCTCGCCCGGCTCACCAGTGGCCAATCGCTCTCTGCGGAGCAGGCCGCCCGGGCCATGCTGGCGATCATGGAGGGGAATGCCACTCCGGCTCAGGTCGGCGGGTTCCTGATGGCCCTTCGCACGAAGGGTGAGACGGTCGACGAGATCGAGGGTCTGTCGCGCACCGCGCTCGAGATGGCGCAGCCGGTGCGGCCCCCCGGGCCCGTCGTCGACACGTGCGGCACCGGAGGTGACCGCTCGGAGACGTTCAACATCTCCACCCTGGCCGCCATCGTGGCCGCGGGGGCCGGGGTCATCGTGGCCAAGCACGGCAACCGAGCTGCCTCGTCGCGCTGCGGCTCGGCCGACCTGCTCGAGGCGCTCGGCGTTCGGATCGACCTGGGGCCGCTTGGGGTGGAGCGGTGCCTGGCCGAGGCGGGGATCGCGTTCATGTTCGCCCCCGTCTTCCATCCTGGCGCCGCGCGCGCGGCCCCGGTCCGCCGCGAGCTCCGCGTGCCCACTGCGTTCAACTTCCTCGGTCCCTTGACGAACCCGGCCCGGCCCCACGCCCAGGTCGTGGGGGTGTCCGACTTGCGGATGCTGCCCCTCGTGGCGGAGGTGCTGGCCCGCCGAAGGATCAGGGCCAAAGTGTTCCGAGGCCAGGATGGTTTGGACGAGCTCACGACCACCGGGCCGTCCACCGTCTACGAGACCGCGGACGGCCAGGTGAAGGAGCGGCTCCTCGACCCCGCCGACCTCGGACTGGAACGGGCTCGGGACGGCGACCTACAAGGCGGCGACGCTGCGACGAACGCCGGCATCGCGCGGTCCGTGCTCGCGGGCGAGCACGGACCGCCACGCGACGTGGTGGTCCTCAACGCGGGCGCCGCCCTCGAGGTTGCGGGACGCGCCACGAGCCTCGAGGACGGGATGGCCGCAGCGGCCGAATCGATCGATTCCCGAGCGGCGGCGCGAGCGCTCGAACGCTGGGTCGAGATCTCACAGCAGGCGGCGGGGGGAGGGACGCCGCGGGTGTCCGGTTCGACCCGGTAGCATCGCGGCGATGATCCTGTCGGACGTCGACATCCGAAAGGAGATCGACTCGGGACGGATCGCGATCGACCCGTTCGATCCGGGCTCGATCCAGCCGTCCTCCGTCGACCTCCACGTCGACGACCGGTTCCGGGTGTTCGCCAACTCGCGGTACCCCTACATCGATGTCAAGAAGGAGATGCCTGGCCTAACAGAGGTAGTCGAGGTCGCCGACGGGGACCCGTTCATCCTCCACCCAGGGGAGTTCGTGCTCGGGTCGACCCTCGAACGCGTCGCCATCCCCGACGACATGGTCGCCCGGCTGGAAGGGAAGTCGTCTCTCGGACGCCTCGGCCTCCTGATCCACTCGACCGCGGGATACGTGGATCCGGGTTGGGACGGCTATCTCACCCTCGAGCTCTCGAACGTGGCCAACCTCCCGATCACCATCTATCCGGGAATGAAGATCGGACAGATCTCGTTCTTCCGGCTCACGACCCCTGCAGAACGGCCATACGGTTCGACCGGGACGAGGAGCAAATATCAGGGCCAGCGGGGCCCCACGGCCAGCCGGTTCTTCGAGGAGTTCGGCGAGCTCGGGTCCCGCTAGGACGGGATTCGGATGTCGCCGCTCAGGTGATGTCCGCGTCGCCCGAGCGGGCACCCAGCCGGTACAGAGCGGCCTCGGCCGCGGCCACGACCTCCGGCACGGGGTCGTTGAGCACCGCGGCGACGATGGCATCCGCACAGCGCCGATCCCCCACCACGGCCAGGAGCTGTGTGGCGCGCAGCCGGATCCGTTCGTCCGGATCCGTCAGCACCCCGATCAACGCGTCGACGGCCTCGGGTCCTCCGATCGCTCCGATCGCCTCGACCGCTCGCAATCGCACGTCCGATTCCGTGGAGCTGAGACGTCCGGCCAGCCGGTCCACGCCGACGACATCTGCTAGCAAGCCACCCACGATGGGCGCTACTTCCGCCGTTCCGTGGAGCAACACGTCGATGAGCAACTCCTGTGACGACGGGCCGATCTTCCTCAGTAGGTCGGTTGCGGCACCGCGCAAGTTGGGAACGGCCAGTACACCCGCAAGCCGCTTGGCGACCGCGGGAGAGCTCCATTGTGTGAGGACCTCGCTGGCAACCGTTCGCACCTGGGGATCGGCATCTTGGAGCGCCGTCACCAGGAAGCCGAGCACTGCCTCGTCGTCGATGACGCCCAATGCCCGCACGGCCTCCACGCGAACCTCGGGGGACGAGTCGCCGATCGTATTGCCCAGCGCCCGGACCGCGGAGGCGTCACCGAGGCGTCCCAGGGCCGCCGCCGCCGCCGCTCGGACTGGCGGGACGGGGTCCTGGAGCGACTGGATCGATGCCTCGACACAGGCCTGGCTTCCGCTCCACCCGGCGAGCTCAAGGGCCAGCACCCGCTCGTCCTGGTCGGGCGAGCCGTAATGCATCAGCGCGAGCTCGGTCAAGGCTGCCTGGTTGGAGCGAGAGAACACCGAACCGAGCTCCTTGCGCTCCTCGGGTCGGCACGTGCGAAGGGCCGACCACACGAACTCGTGATCGCTGTCCTCCCCCGAAGCGAGTTGGTTCATGGCTGCCCGTCGGACCGATTCTTCGACATCGGACAATCCCTGGAGAAGGAAGGGATCGGCCTCTCGACCGAGGCTCGTGGTGAGCTCGTCCAGAGCCGCCGCCCGGACGAATGGATCGGGATCGTCCATCGCTCGAGTCATGGCGGCAGACGTATCGACGTTGGCCCTCGCGATGACGTGAACGGCTGCAGCTCGAAGGGGTGGGGACTGATCGGTCTCCAACACCGTCCGCGCGACGTCCACGTAGCTCGGGTCACCGGATTCACCCATCACCTCCAGGACCGCCATGCGGACCGGAACCGAGGGATCGTCGAGATATCCACGAAGGTAGGGCATCACGGTCGGACCCGCCGAGCTCCAGAGCACTCGGATCGCCTCGGGTTTGCGAGCGTCCTCGACCTGACCCAGAAGTCCGACCAGGTCCTCCAACCGCACCCGGGCGAGGGCCCTGTGGAATGGATCGCGCCCGTCGACCGGGATCTCCATCGCGCGGTTCAGGATGTCCTGCCCGATCTCGTAGAGACGAAGCGCCGCCGCGGTCTCCGCTGCGGCGGAGGCCGTCTCCAGGTCACCCGTGCGCATGACCTCGCCGGCCCACGCGAGGACACGGCTTCGGTCCACCCCGCCGAGGCTCGACCGCGCTAGGTACCGGACCGCCTCGTCGGCATCGTGCAAGGAACGGGCGAGTGACGCGATCCGTTCGGCTTCCGAGGGAGCGAGGGAAGCGTCGTCGGTGAACACAGATACGCCCGCGGCATCCTCGTCGGTTCGGGCGATCGCGTCGGCGGAGACCTCTGCCACTTCGCGGATCTCATCGATGGGGTCGGAGACCAGCGTGGCCAATGCGCGGAGGATCTCCGGAGCTTCTTCGCCCTCTACCAGGATCCGCACGGCTCCCAGACGCCGGAGGTCCGGCAGGGCCAAGGCGCCGACCAGCCGCGAGATGCCGACCGCCCGGCTCAGCCGGGCGAGCGATGCTCCTTCCTCCTCGGTGGGGGCCGAGTCCATCTCCCCGATCGAGGTGAGGAGCTGGTCGAGTTCGGCTTCACCGAGGGTGGACGATGTCAGGAGCTCGGGCAGCAAGTGGAGCGTCGCCCGTTGGGTCAGCGGCCAGCGGCGCGCACCGACCAACGGGGCGAGCAGGAGGAGGTCGCGAGAACCACGCCTGGCTGCGAGGCGAACCGCCGTGGCTCGAACATCGTCGGCTGGGTCCAATAACGCCTGCCTGATGGTGCCGTCGTCCACCCGATCGGCCCGGCTCAACAGGACCTCCAGGGCCAGCCGGCGGACCTCCTCATCGGGGTCCAGCACCAACCCCACAACCTGCTCCAGCTCGCCGTCGCTCGGACCGCGCTCGGCGAGGTCCCGGAGGGCACGGCGTCGCTCGTCGGGATCGGGAGCGGTGAGCGTGGGCCCGGCCGCCAGTGGCTCGGGGGCCACGACCGGTTCCGGAGTGGGCCAGTACGCCTCGAGGGGGGGGACCTCCGCTTCTGGGTGCGTGATGGCGTCCGCGGCTTGGACGGGTTCGGAACGATCGGCCGGCTCGGCCGGTTCGGCCCAAACCGGCTCGGCAGGCCCGGCGGGGATTTGGGGAACGACAGTCTCAGGCGCTTCGACGCCATCGGGCTCGGCCGCTTCCGGTTCAGCCGGGGGTTGGGGAACGGCGGCGGGCCATCGCTCGGGGAACACGGCCGCCGGAGGCTGGGGAACCTCGGGAGCAGGTTGCTCCGGGACCTCGGCAGCTGGTTGCTCCGCGACCTCGGCCGCGGGCTGCGTGAACTCCCACTGGGGCGCAGGCTCCGGGACCTCGGCAGCAGGTTGATCCGCGACCTCGGCCGCGGGCTGCGTGAACTCCCACTGGGGCGCAGGCTCCGGGAGCTCGGCTCCAGGTTGCTCTGGGACCTCGGCCCCGGGCTGCTCCAGCTCCTCCCGGTGATCGGGCGCCTTGCGCTCGGACGGGGGCTGATCCGTCGATGCGGGCGAGGCCGGGGCTTCTTCCTCTTCCTTCTCTTCCTCCTCCTCCTCGGCGAGCTGAGCCCGGCGTTCGGCCAGCGCTTTCAGGCTCCGGTACCAGTCCTCCTCGTACGCGTCCACCTGCTTGCCCTTCGGAGGGGAGCCACCGGAATCGGAGGCCCCGGCGTTGCCCGAGGAGTCGCGGGTTCCCTCGGATCCGTCTTCACCCTTCTGGCCGAGGAGACCGCCGATCAGTCCTTGCTTCCGGTCCATCTATCCGCCGCCTCCGGCCGTTCCCTTTCGCTCTGCCGCCCGCCTCCCGGTACCCACAGGAGGGTCATCGTCGCGTCGTTGCGTTGGAGGGCTCGGCGTCCTCCGGGTCCATGGCGAACGGCGTGGGACCGATCCCCATCGAGACCGCGGCCATGGCGGCCTGCGTGCGGTTGCTCACGCCGAGCTTTCGGAAGACCGCCGCGAGGTGTGCCTTCACGGTCTTCTCGGACAGGAACAAGGCCCGGGAGATGTCCCGGTTGCTCTTTCCCTCGGCGAGCAGTGCCAGGATGTCGGTCTCACGCTGCGTCAGGCTGGTGGACGGACGGCTCTGCGATTCGCTCTGCTCGCCGCTTCCCACCTCCATGGCGTCGAACAGGTTCTGGATGACCCTTGGCGACAGGACGTTGCCGCCACCCGAGATCGCTACCTTGATGGCCTGCTCCAGGTCCTCTGGCGTCGCGTCCTTCAACAGGTACCCCGCCGCACCCTCGGCCAGGGCTCGGCGCACGTAATGCGCATGGTCGAATGTGGTGAGCACGATCACGGGCACCTTCGGCCATCTCGTCCGCAGGTCGTGCAGGAGCTCGAGACCGTCGGTGTTCGGCATCCGTACGTCGACGAGCGCGACGTCGACGGGATTGGCCTCCATCACCCGAAGGGCTTCCTCGGCGCCCGACGTCTCCTCGACGACCGCATCGCTGAAGCATTCGCGCACGACGTGCGCCATGCCGCGACGCACCAGCGCGTGGTCGTCAACGATCATGATCCTCACGGTTCGTCTCCTCGCTCGTCGACGGGTAGTCGGGCGACCACCCGAGTGCCGCGCCCCGGGGACGACTCGATGTCCAGAGTCCCGCGCACCTCCGCCACGAGGCGTCGCATCATCTCCAGACCCAGATGGCCGCCTCCCGGCACATCCGGGGATGCCTGGAAGCCCTGTCCCCGGTCCTGGACCTCCACCTCGACGCGCTGCGGCGTCGCCTGCACCCTTACCGCCACATCCTGGGAGGCCGAATGCTTCGCCGCGTTGGCGACCCCCTCCCGGATGACGGAGGAGGCTGCCTGAAGGATCGGACCGTGCACCGCGCCGAGGTCTCCCTCGATGGACCATGAGGCGGGGAGCCGCCATCGCTCCAACACCTTCTGCACGACCACCTCGAGCGGATCTTCCTCACTCGATCCCTCCTGCGGCGATCCGTCCGGCGACAGGGCTGCCAGCATCCGTCTGATCTCCTCGAGGGCTCGTCGGAGCTCGGTCGCCGCCTCGGCCAGCGCCGCCGTGGCCTCTGTCGGGTCGAGCTCGATGCGCCTGGACATCCACTCCAGCTCGAGCACCGCGGCCGTCACGACCTGCGTGAGGCCGTCGTGGATCGCGAACGCCCAGCGGGTTCGCTCGCTCGCGTATGGGTCGTCGAGAGCCTCTGAAGATGAGGGCCGTCCTGCGAGCGATGAGAGCATCCCGCGCAGCGCGGCGACCGAGCGGACGGAGGACCTTGGTGTGAGGCGAGCGAACACCAGGTCGTCACCGCGAGGGCATGCGATCCAGTCCTGGGCGCGCCCTTCGAGCACGTCGTCGAGCTGGAGGGGAAGTGGTCCTGACCCCGGCGCCGCCCACCACGTGACCCTGCGAGAGTACGAGCTCGGTCGCACGATGCCCACGGCGTCGAGGTTTAGAAGCTCGGCAAGACGCCGGCATTCGGCTGCTTCGTCGGCCTCGTTGACGACAGCTGTCTCCACCCGTTCCATTCCTTCTCCGCCGGCACCGCCCACGGTCGTACTTGCCTGCCTCTCGCCTCAACGTTCGCTGACGACCCTGGGGGTCGTCCGTTGGACCAAGCCACGCCGTTCGGTCTAGTTCTTCCTTCGGACGGTTCGGGTGCGCCCTTGAACTGGTGCCCCGAGGCAAGGATTGCTCGGGGGCGGCCGGACGCTTGGCGAGCGCGAGCCGTTCGGCTCAAAGGGTGGGGGAGTCGGTGAGGGGGCTACTTCGAACGGACTAGACGATCCTTCGACGTTGCCCGGGCCAGCACTTGGGCAACGTCGGCCACTTCCATCTCGTCGCCCCGTGCCCGAGCTCCGTCGTCCAACATCACCAGGCAGAAGGGGCAGGCCACGCCGACCATGCCCGCGCCGGTGGAGGCGGCCTCGTCCATGCGCTCGCGGTTGATGCGCTTGCCGATCCGCTCCTCCATCCACATCCGGGCTCCCCCCGCCCCGCAGCACAGGCCCCGGCTCGCGTGGCGGGGCATCTCGACGGTCGACAGGCCTGGCACCGAATGCAGGACCTGCCGTGGCTCTCCGTAGACGCCGTTGTGCCGGCCCAGGTAGCAAGGGTCGTGATAAGCCAGCAACTCGCGGACGTGCTCGGTTGGTCGAAGGCGGCCGTCGTCGACCAGTTGGGCGAGCAGCTGTGTGTGATGGAGTACCTCGTACCGGCCACCGTAGTCGGGGTACTCGTTACGGAGCGTATTGAAGCAGTGGGGACAGTTGGCCACGATCTTCGTGACGCCCGAGCCATTCAGCATGGTCACATTCTGCTCGGCCAACGTTTGGAACAGGTACTCGTTGCCGATGCGGCGAGCCGGGTCGCCGGTGCACAGCTCCCGCGGCCCGAGGATCGCGAAGGACACTCCGGCGTCCCGGAGGAGGCCCGCAACCGCACGCGAGACCCCCCGGGCACGGTCGTCGAACGAGCCGGCGCACCCAACCCAGTAGAGGAGCTCCGGAGCTCGTTCGCCTTCGCCGAGGAGAGGCAGGTCCATCCCCTCGGCCCACGCCGCCCGCTGTGACTGAGGCTGGCCCCACGGGTTCCCAGCGGTCTCCAGGTTGCGAAGGAGGGCCGCCGACTCGGGAGGAAACCGGGACTCACCCATCACCAGGTTCCTTCGAAGGTCCACGATGTGGTCGATGTGCTCGATGTCTACCGGACACTCCTGCACGCAGGCGCCGCACGTCGTGCAGTCCCACACGACCTCCTCGTCCACGATTTCGGGGACGAGTGGGGTCTTCGGAGTGTCGGTGGATGCTCGTCGGGCCTCGAGGATCCTCGGCCCTTCCTCGAACAGGTGGTCTCGGAGGTTCATGATCAGGAGCTTGGGCGAGAGCGGCTTCCCGGTGTTCCATGCCGGGCACGCGTTCTGACATCGGCCGCATTCGGTGCACGCATACAGGTCCAGGGCCTCCTTCCATGTGAGGTCCTCCACGGTCGCGGCGCCGAGCCGGATCTCGTCGGAGTCGGGCGCGTCCACGTCGATCCGGAGCGGCGTCAGGTACCCCTGAGGCTTGGTGTTGGAGAAGAACACGTTGATAGAGCTGGTCACGATGTGCAGGTGCTTGGAGTACGGGATGTAGACCAGGAACCCCAGGATGAGCACGAGGTGTGCCCACAGGAAGAACGGATCGTAGACCCGAAGCACCGCGGCGCTCATGGGCTCGAACACCCGCGCGAGCCCGTCGGAGATGGGCGTCCATGCCGGGGGAGCCTCGGCCACGCCTCGAGCGATCCGAACCGCGTTAAGCGCGAGCAGCGTGAACATGATGCCGAGGATCCACACCAGGATGAGGTCCGCCTCCTGCATGTGGCTGCCCACGAACCGCTCCGGGCGTTGAACCTTCCGGATGGCGAAGGCCAAGAGGACCCCGATCACGACGAGGAGGGCGAACAGATCCTGGAGCAGCCCCAGCCACCCGGTACGGCCGATCAAGGGAAGGGCGAACTCCGGATCCACCGCTTGTCCCATGGCCTCCACGATCGTGGTCAGGAGGACCAGGAAGCCCCAGAAGATCATGGCGTGCATCACCCCCGGCAGGAGGCGCTGGAGCAGCTTCCGCTGGCCGAGCACCACGGTCACCTCGCGCTCCAGCCTGAGGGGCACGTCGCGAGTTCGATCCACCGGCCGGCCCAGCCGAACGAGCTCGAACAGCAGGCGGGCCCGCCGGCCGAAGAGTCCCGCGGCAACGATAACCAGGGCCAGGAGGGTCACCGCAGGCAGGAGCATCAACTGGCGAGTGTAGGCGGGATCGACGGCGGTCGTTGACCCTGGCTAACGGGGACATGTGGCCGTTCGCTCGTCGAGGGCCTCCCCGGCCGTCGCGGGGCCCGAGGGTCCGGAGCCCACGAGTGGTGTGCCCAGCTCAGATACCGGCCTGAAGGCTCAACCAGCTGCCCAATCTTGACACTATGACACTCAGGCTTTATCCTGCGTTTGAGTTCAGGAACGCACTCAGGAGGGTTCGCTCATGCCACGAGCCGTGGGAATCGACCTGGGGACGACCAACTCGGTGGTGTCCGTCCTGGAGGCGGGCGAGCCGGTGGTCATCCCCAATGCGGAGGGCTCCCGGACCACCCCATCGGTGGTCGGGTTCGCCAGGAACGGCGAGATCCTGGTCGGTGAGGTCGCGAAGCGTCAGGCCATCACCAACCCGGATCGAACGGTCCGCTCCGTCAAGCGCGAGATGGGCCGGAAGGACTGGGACGTCGAGGTCGACGGGAAGCGATGGACCCCCCAGGAGATCTCGGCACAGATCCTGATGAAGCTCAAGCGGGACGCCGAGGCCTACCTGGGCGATTCGGTCGCACAGGCCGTCATCACGGTCCCGGCCTACTTCGACGACGCGCAGCGCCAGGCAACGAAGGAGGCGGGCCAGATCGCCGGCCTGGAGGTCCTTCGGATCATCAACGAGCCGACCGCTGCGTCACTCGCCTACGGCCTGGACAAGCAGCACGACCAGACCATCCTGGTGTTCGACCTCGGTGGCGGGACGTTCGACGTCTCCCTGCTGGAGATCGGCGAAGGGGTATTCGAGGTCAAGGCCACCCACGGTGACACGCACCTGGGAGGCGATGACTGGGACCAGCGCGTCATCGACTGGATGGTGAAGGAGTTCAAGAACTCCCACGGCGTGGACCTGTCGGCGGATCGCATGGCCCTCCAGCGGCTGAAGGAGGCCGCCGAGAAGGCCAAGATCGAGCTGTCGCAAGTGGCCGAGACCACGGTCAACCTGCCGTTCGTCACGGCCACGGCGGAGGGTCCTCTGCACCTGGAGATGAAGCTCACCCGATCGGAGTTCGAGCGCATGACCGCCGACCTGGTCGAGCGGACCGAGGGTCCGTTCCGTCAGGCCGTGAAGGACTGGGGCAAGGACCTCTCGGCCATCGACCACGTGATCCTGGTCGGGGGGGCCACCCGCATGCCGATGATCCAGGACCTGGTCCGCAAGCTCACCGGCGGCAAGGAGCCGCACAAGGGAGTGAACCCCGACGAGGTCGTCGCCGTCGGCGCCGCCGTCCAGGCGGGCGTGCTGAAGGGCGACGTCAAGGACATCCTGCTCCTCGACGTCACGCCGCTCACGCTCGGCGTGGAGACCAAGGGTGGGATCTTCACCAAGCTCATCGAGCGGAACACGACGATCCCCACCCGCAAGAGCGAGATCTTCACCACCGCGGACGACAACCAGACCACGGTCGAGATCCACGTCCTTCAGGGCGAGGCCGAGACCGTGTTCTCGCCCGGCGTGCGCTCGCTCGGGAAATTCCACCTGATGGGGATCCCCCCGGCGCCCCGGGGAATGCCGCAGATCGAGGTGGCGTTCGACATCGACGCCAACGGGATCGTGAACGTCTCCGCCAAGGACCTGGCCACCGGTAAGGAGCAGCAGATGACCATCACCGGTGGGACGGCGCTGTCGAAGGAGGACATCGACCGGATGGTGAAGGACGCGGAGAAGTTCGCCGCCGAGGACCATTCGCGGCGCGAGGCGGCCGAGGCCCGGAACGCCGGGGATCAGCTCAGCTACCAGGTCGACCGGTCGCTCCAGGAGTGGGGCGAGAAGGTCCCCGAGAGCGACCGTGAGGACCTGAGGAAGGCCAACGACGAGCTGAAGGAGACCCTGAAGGGGGACGATGTCGGGCGGATCCGTTCGGCGACGGAGGCCACCATGCAGGTCTTCCAGCGCATCGGCCAGGCCATGTACCAGCAGACCCAGGCCCAGACGGCCGGACCACAGCAGGGCCCGGCCGAGGGTGCGCCCCAGGGCGGCGAGGGAGACGTCGTCGAGGGCGAGATCGTGGACGAGGGAAGCGGTTCATGAGCGAGAACGACCGCACCAGCGATCGTGCGCCCGCCCGGCCGAAGGTCAAGGTCACCGACCGCCGGCGAGTCCGCGACGAGGAGGGTTCTCCGGCAACCTCTGCGTCGACCCCCGCGGATACCCCGGGGTCAGAAACGCCGGGGTCAGGTGAGCTGCCGTCCACCGTGGAGCCGGAAGTCGCGGCGGCCCGCAAGGAGGCCGCCGAGTACCGAGACCACCTGATGCGGCTGCAGGCCGAGTTCGACAACTACCGCAAGCGAGTGCTGAAGGAGCAGACTCGGGCCCTGGAGCTTGCCGCCGAGCCGATCGTCCGGCGAATGCTCGAGGTCCTCGACGAGTTCGAGCTGGCCCTGTTGGCCGCGGAGCAGAAGCCGGACTTCGACCGGTTCCTCCACGGCGTAGAGCTCGTGTACGCCAAGCTGATCGACACACTCGGGGCCGAGGGCCTCGAACGGATCGACGCCAAGGGCAAGCCCTTCGACCCGGAGCGCCACGAGGCTCTCATGGGGTCGAGCTCCGGCGACGGCGAGCCCGTGGTCGCCGACGTCCTCCGCCAGGGATACACACTGAAGGGCCGGGTGGTCCGTCCGGCCGGCGTGCGCGTCACGCACGAACGCTGAGGGGTCGCCGATGAACGGCGACGTCCGGCGGGAGTGGTTCGACAAGGACTACTACCACATCCTCGGCGTGGCGAAGAACGCGTCGCAGGCGGAGATCAAGAAGGCGTACCGCAAGCTGGCGCAGCAGTACCACCCCGACGCCAATCCGGGAGACAAGTCCGCCGAGGACCGGTTCAAGGAGATCTCTGCCGCGTACGACGTCGTGGGCGACGCGGAGAAGCGCAAGCAGTACGACCAGGTCCGAGACATGGCCGCCTCGGGCTTCGGGGCCGGCGGCTTCCCCGGTGGGAGTGGCCCGGGACCCGGAGGACGGGTTCGGTTCGAAGACGTCGGGTTCGGTGACATCGGCGACCTCGGGGACCTGTTCAGCGTGTTCACCGGTCGGGGCCGAGGACAGCGACAAGCCACGCGCGGCGCCGACCTGGAGACGGAGGTCCGGGTCTCCTTCGACGACGCCATGCGCGGGACCACGGTGCCGGTGCGCATCCAGGGGCCCGCGCCGTGCCCCACCTGCGGCGGGTCTGGGGCTGAGCCGGGAACGACCCCGGTCACGTGTCCCCAGTGCGGTGGCCTGGGGTCGGTCAGCGTCAACCAGGGGTTCTTCCAGATGTCGCAGACGTGTCCTCGGTGCCGGGGTGCGGGCCGCATCGTGGAACACCCCTGCCACACCTGCAGCGGCTCGGGCAACGTCCGCACCACCCACAGCTTCCAGGTGAAGATCCCGGCGGGTGTGAAGGACGGCGCCCGGATCCGGCTCTCGGGCCGGGGCGAGGCCGGCCCTCCGGGCGCGTCGGCCGGCGATCTGTACGTCGTCGTTCATGTGGCGCCCCACAAGCTGTTTGGACGGAAGGGGAGTGATCTCACGCTCGCCCTCCCCATCACGTTCGCGGAGGCGGCGCTCGGTGCGAACGTCGACGTTCCCACCCTGAACGGCCCGGTGAAGCTCAAGATCCCCTCCGGCACGCAGTCGGGCAGGGTCTTCCGGATCCGGGGAAAGGGCGCGCCGAAGAAGGGCGGCCACGGCGACCTGTTTGTCACGGTGAACGTGGAGGTACCACAGCGGTTGTCCCACAGCGAGAAGCAGCTGCTGAAGCAGCTGAAGGAGGCGGAACGCGAATCGCCGCGCAGGGGGCTGGGGGTCGATGCGTAGGAGAGGTGCGGAGGCCATGGCTCGAGGGAGCCGAAACGACCGGGCGGAGGACCGGGCGGTCTACATCATCAGCGTGGCCGCGGAGCTCGCGGGGGTGCATCCGCAGACGCTGCGCATCTACGAGCGGAAGGGCTTGCTGAGGCCAAAGCGGACCTCGGGAAACACCCGGCGGTATTCCGAGCGTGACATCGACAGGCTCCAGATGATCCAGCAGCTCACGCAAGGTCAGGGGATCAACCTGGCCGGCGTGAAGATGATCATGGAGCTCGAGGAGCAGATGCAGGACCTTCGGCGGCGGGCGAGTGCGCTCGAGTCCGAGCTTCGGCGGATGCGTCGGGGCCGCCCTCTCCCCCTCGGTCCGTCCTCGGCGGCCGTGGAGATCGTGCCGCGACGCACGATCTCGGCGTTCCCCTGGCTGAGCGGGAGACGAACAGGAACGACGACGAGGGAGTGAAGGACGGTTGGATCCGAACAAGCTGACGATGAAATCACAGGGCGCTTTGGAAGCGGCCCATGAGCAGGCGGTCGCCCGCAGTCACCAGGTCATCGAACCCGAGCACGTCCTGTTCGCGCTTCTCTCGGATCCGGACGGCGTGGTCTACCCGCTCCTGCACCGATTGGGGATCTCACCCCGCACGCTCCGGGACCAGGTCGACGACGCGCTCGACCGCGTCCCGAAGGTATACGCGCAGGGCGCGGAGGTCCGGGTGTCACAGGCCACGGCGGTCCTGCTCGACGATGCGTTGGTGGAGGCGGAGAAGCTGACCGACGAGTACGTCTCCACCGAGCACCTGTTCCTGGCCCTCCTCGACGGGGACACGGGCGCAGCCCGCCTGCTCCGCGAGGCGGGTCTGGAGCGCGACGCGGTCCTGGCGGCCCTCGCAGAGGTGCGCGGCCGGCAGCGCGTGACCGATCAGAACCCGGAGGAGAAGTACCAGGCTCTCGAGCGATACGGGCGTGATCTCACCGACCTGGCCCGGCGGGGGAAGCTCGACCCCGTCATCGGTCGGGACGACGAGATTCGCCGGGTGATCCAGGTGCTCTCTCGGAGGACGAAGAACAACCCCGTGCTGATCGGCGAGCCCGGCGTGGGGAAGACCGCCATCGTCGAGGGCCTGGCCCAGCGGATCGTCGCCGGAGACGTCCCCGAATCACTGAAGGACAAGCGGGTGGTCGCCCTGGACATCGGGGCACTGATCGCGGGCTCGAAGTACCGCGGTGAGTTCGAGGAACGGTTCAAGGCCGTATTGCGCGAGATCGCCGAGAGCGAGGGCCAGATCATCACGTTCATCGACGAGTTGCACACCGTCGTCGGCGCCGGCGCGGCGGAAGGCGCGGTCGACGCGGGGAACATGCTGAAGCCGATGCTCGCCCGCGGCGAGCTCCGGGCGATCGGCGCGACCACGCTGGACGAGTACCGCAAGCGCGTAGAGAAGGACCCGGCCCTGGAGCGCAGGTTCCAGCCGGTCCTGGTGGAGGAGCCCTCGGTCGAGGACACGATCGCCATCCTTCGGGGCCTGAAGGAGCGGTACGAGGTGCACCACGGCGTCAGGGTGCAGGACTCTGCCCTGGTCGCGGCGGCGGTGCTCTCCAGCCGATACGTGAGCGGTCGGTTCCTGCCCGACAAGGCGATCGACCTCATCGACGAGGCCGCGTCCCGGCTGCGGATCGAGATCGACTCCATGCCCACGGAGATCGACGAGGTCGAACGGCGGATGAAGCAGTTGGAGATCGAGCGGGCCGCCCTTCGCAAGGAAACGGACGACGCGTCGAAGGAGCGGCTGGCTCGCCTGGAGCGGGAGCTGGCCGACCTCCAGGAGCGCTCGGCCGCGATGAAGGCCCACTGGCACCGGGAGAAGGAGCACATCGACAGGATCCGAACGATCGGCTCGGACATCGAGGCGGCCAGGAGCGAAGCAGAGCGGGCGGAACGCGACGGAGATCTGGAGCGCGCGGCCGAGCTCCGATACGGAAGGCTCGTGGAGCTGGCGAGCTCGATGGACGAGGAGAACGCCAAGCTCGCCGAGATCCAGCAGGACCGCAAGATGCTGAAGGAGGAAGTCGACGAGGAGGACGTGGCTGAGGTCGTCTCCAAGTGGACCGGCATCCCGGTCTCGCGCCTCATGGAGGGCGAGATGCAGAAGCTGGTTCGGATGGAGGACGAGCTGCACCGGAGGGTCGTCGACCAACACGAGGCCGTAGAGGCCGTGGCCAACGCCATCCGTCGGACCCGGGCCGGGCTCTCCGACCCGAACAGGCCGATCGGCTCGTTCGTGTTCCTGGGGCCGACGGGCGTGGGAAAGACCGAGCTGGCGCGAGCGCTCGCCGAATTCCTGTTCGACGACGAACGGGCCATGGTCCGGATCGACATGAGTGAGTATCAGGAGCGGCACACCGTGTCGCGGCTGATCGGGGCTCCTCCCGGCTATGTCGGCTACGACGAGGGAGGGCAGCTCACCGAGGCGGTGCGGAGGCGCCCGTATTCGGTGGTGCTGCTGGACGAGATCGAGAAGGCGCACCAGGACGCGTTCAACGTGCTGTTGCAGCTGCTCGACGACGGCCGACTCACGGACGGGCAGGGTCGGACGGTCGACTTCCGCAACACGGTGGTCATCATGACGTCGAACCTCGGCGGGTTCCTGTTCGCCGACCCCGGCGTGTCCGTCGAGGAGCGAACGGAGAAGGTGATGGCCGAGGTGCGCGGGACCTTCCGACCCGAGTTCGTGAACAGGGTCGACGAGATCATCGTGTTCCAGCCCCTCGGCCGGGACGAGATCGCTCAGATCGTGGACATCCAGGTTCGGATGCTCCAGCGCCGACTGGAGGGTCGCAAGCTCGTGATCAGCCTCACCGACGCCGCCCGCGACTACTTGACGAACAAGGGTTTCGATCCCGCCTATGGGGCGCGTCCGCTGAAGCGGCTCCTCCAGCGCGAGGTCCAGGATGTGCTCGCGGTCAAGCTGCTGTCGGGGGAGCTCGCGGAGGGCGACGAGGTGGAGGTCGACGCCGGGGGCGGCGGCCTCACGTTCGCCGTGCGGCGGACGTAAAGCAGGACGCACGCCCTCCCGATACTCGCCCCATGAGGGGATGGGGCCTGGTCATCGGCCTGCTGGCCGCGGTCACGCTGCTCGGGTTGGCGCTGAACGCGGCGCCGACCGGCATCATCGTGGTCGCGGCAATGGGCGCGACAGGGTACGGCGCCTACCGGTTCAACGTGCGCAAGAGGGCCGTGACGGAGAACGTTGAGGCCCAGTCGCTGGGATTCCAGAGCGCCGAAGCCGATACGTTCGGCCTGGCCGGGCTGCCGCTGGAGCTGCTGAACCGAGGAACGGAACCGCGGTGGGTCGATCACGTTCTGTGGGGGAGCTGGCGTGCCGAGGACGTGAAGCTGTTCGACTTCCGATACACCTCGGTGGAGGATGGCGACCGCCGGTTCACGTGTGCCCTGATCGCACTCGATCACGACGTCCCGCAGGTGGTGATCGAGCCGAAGATGTTCTTCACCCCGCACGCGGAGCGCGGGCATCTCTCCGTGGTCGAGACCGAGGATCGAGCGTTCAACGAGGCCTTCGACGTTCGGACGAAGGACCCGGGGTTCGCCGCTCGCCTCCTCGACGCCGACACCAGGCAGTGGATGGATGGACTGAACGACGTCGCCTTCGAGGTGAACGGGCGGATGCTGCTGGCGTACATGCCGCAGGATCGCCGGGACCCGTTCGCGCTGCTCGAGGCATGTGCGGAGTTCGAGCGGCGCCTTCCGGCGCTCCCGGCTTGAGCCCACGTCCGGCGGCCCATAGGGTGGCCCGGTGGGCGACGTTCCCGGCAGCACGAGGCTCCTTCGCCGAAGCCGTACCGACCGCGTCATCGCCGGCGTGTGCGGCGGCGTCGGTCGATATCTGGGCGTCGATCCCGTGCTCATTCGGGTCGCGTTCGTGGTCCTCGCGATCGCGGGGGGCGGCGGGTTCCTGCTCTACGTCCTGGGATGGATTCTGATCCCGGAGGAGAAGGAGGGGGAGCAGATCGGTGAGAACACTCCGCCAAGCGCCGACATGGCGCGGCTGGTGTTCGGCGGGGCCCTGATCGCGATCGGCGTCATCCTGCTGCTCGGCCTGTCACTTCCCAGCATCGGGAAGTACCTGTGGCCGCTGGCCCTGATCGCGATCGGGGTGGCCCTGATCGTCCGGGCGTCATCAAGGCGATGAGCGAGCTTCCCGGGTCCCCTGCTTCACAACCACCGCCGTCACGGTTCCACGCCGGACGGTTGGTGCTGGGCCTGGTGGTCGTGGTGATCGGCGTGACGGCGCTACTTCAGGCCGCGGGGGTCGCCGACGTTCCATGGAAGGCCGTGCTGCCCGGCTCGTTGATCGCTGTCGGGGTGGGACTGGTGATCGCCGGCCGACGCTCCGAGAGCGGCCAGGGGGGCCTGGTGGCCATCGGGATCGTCCTCACGCTCCTGCTTGCGACGGCCTCGGTCGTGGACGTCCCCCTGGAGGGAGGGGTGGGCGAACGGACCGAGCGCCCAACGTCCCTTTCACAGGTGAAGTCCGAGTACCGCCTGGCCGTCGGGCAGCTCAGGCTGGACCTCACCAGCCTGCCGGTGCCCCTGTTGGGGTCGGTTCCACCGATCCAAGCACGCGTGGGCGTGGGCCAGCTCGTCGTGGAGCTGCCGTCGGAGCACCCGGCCACCGTGCGGGGACACGCGGGGATGGGCCAGGTGACGATCTTCGGCCAGAGCGACGGGGGCTTCGGCGTCGACAAGGACGTCCCCGCGAGCTCGCCGACGGGACGCATCGCGTTCTCGCTCGACCTGTCGGTGGGTATCGGGGAGGTGCTCGTCCAGCATGGCTGAGCGCGGGAACCAGACGGCCATCGTGTGGGGCGTGTTCTTCATCGTGGCGGGGATCGCCTTCCTCCTGGACCGTCTCGACGTCTGGACCCTCCGGGGCCGCTACATCCTTCCGATCCTGTTGATCGTGCTCGGGGCGGCCATCCTCCTCGGCGGGCGCAGATGGGTGCGCGGGGGGCGCGACTGACCGCGTCGCTGTACGGTATCGGAGCGGACCGGTAGGCTGTACCTCTCGTAGACGATTGCAGGCGGAGGGGAAGGTCATCGTGGCTTGGTTGTGGATCGTCCTCGGCGTGGTGGCGCTCGTCGTCATCCTCGGCGTCGTCTCCTACAACCGCTTCGTCTCCGGACGCCAGCTCATCAGGGACTCGTGGTCCAACATCGACACCGAGCTCCGCCGCCGATACGACCTGATCCCGAACCTCGTCGAGACGGTGAAGGGCTACGCCGCGCACGAGCGCGGAGTCTTCGAGGAGGTGACCCGGGCCAGGGCGGCGGCCGTCTCGGCCACCGGCAGCCCCGCGGAGCAGGCCGCGGCGGAAGGACCGTTCGTCGCCGCACTCCGTCAGCTGTTCGCCGTGGTCGAGAACTACCCGGATCTGAAGGCGAACCAGAACTTCCTGGCGCTGCAGTCGGAGCTGTCCAACACCGAAGACCGGCTTCAGACGGCGCGCCGCTTCTACAACGCGAACGTGCGCGAGTTCAACAGCCGGGTCCAGTCGTTCCCGTCGAACGTGGTCGCCCGAACCTTCGGATTCAAGGAGGAACAGTTCTTCGAGGTGGAGGAGACCCTCCGGACGGCCGGGCCGCCCCAGGTGAGCTTCGCGCCCGGAGCCCCGTCCGTCTCGTTCGGGGCGCCGGGCGGCCCGTCGTCCACCCCGGCCTCCACGCCGGCCTCCGCCGGTGGGCCACCGCCCCCGCCCCCGCCGCCTCCCAGCGACCCGGGGCCACCCGCAGGGTCCCGTCCTTAGGCCGCTTCTCGCTCAGCCGTCGCCGTTCCGCAGCCCTCCAGCAGAGTGGCTCGGCGTACGTCGGTCGTGAGCAATGACCAGACCGCGGCCCATCCCACGGCGACCACGCCCATGCCCACGGCGGTGACCCGAGGGCTGAAGGCCTCTGCGAGCCACCCCGTCAACAGGCTCGAGAGTCCGAACGTGAGCGTCACGAGCATCCCGTCGAAGGCGAAGATCCGTCCGCGGATGCGGTCGGGGACGATCCGCTGAAGCCCGTAGGTGGAGAGCGTCCATTGCGCGCCTCCTCCCACGTGGGCGAGGGCAACGGTGAGCATGGCCAGCACCAAGCTCGGCACCAACCCGACAAGCGTGTATCCGATACCGAAGACAGCCAGAGCGATGGCGATCGCGCCGAAGATCCGGCGATCCTGCGGCCCGAGGGCCGACCTCCCGATGAACGGACCGATCAGCGCACCCACCCCGCGGGAGGCCATGAGCAGCCCGATCCCGACGTCGCCGGCTTGGAACTGGCGATGCGCCAGGAGCGGGATCAGGACGAGGACGCCTCCGGCGATGCCCCACCCGAACTTCACGGCGAGCAGGGCGAGCACGCGGTGATCCTTCCGCGCGTACCGGATGGTCTCCACCGTCGCTTCCCCGACGCCGGCGTGGTCCTGTGCCGCGCGCTCCTCTGCGAACGGTCGCCGGATCCGCCAGATGAGCCACGCAGAGACAAGGAAGGACACCGCATCGAGGATGAACGCGGTGTCCCTGCCGAAGACGGCGGCCACGATGCCGCCGAGCGCGGCGCCAACCGCGAGCATCGTGCCCCACAGTGACCCCGACAACGCATTGGCCGTGGCCAGGTCCTCCTCCTCCACCATGTTGGGCAACGCGGCTGCCGACGCGGGTTCGAAGGCGGCGCTGAACGAGGCCATCACTGCGAGCAGGACGAAGGCGAGCCACACGAGGGAGTCGGTGTGGATGAGCAGGAAGCCGAGGCACAGGAAAGCGCGGGCCACATCGGCGCCGACCATCAACCGTCGCCGGTCGATGCGGTCCGCCAGGACGCCGGCGACGGGCGAGAGCAGGAAGTACATGAGGTCCTCCACGGCCAGGACCAGGGCCACGGCAAGGGCCGAGTCGGTGAAGTGGAGGACCAGCCCGAACAGGGCGACCAGCAAGAACCAGTCGCCTCCCAGCGAGATCAGGGACGCCGCGTAGAGCCGCCGGAAGTCACGATTTCGGCGGATCAGGGAGATGCTGGCCCGAACGCCTCCCTGGACCTCGACCGGTTCGCGCGCCGACACGACGATTTGCCAGACTACAGGGACGCCTGCCGACCGAGGGGGGAGGAGGCCATGCTCGAGCGGTTCACGTGGTTCCGACAATCGGCCATGCGGTTCGCCGGCGATGGGCTCACGGTCTACATCGATCCGTGGGGAACTACTGCAGAAGACCTGCCGGCCGACGTCATCCTGGTCACACACGCGCACTCGGATCACTTCCAGCCGGAGGAGATCGAGAGGCTCAAGGGAGCCGGGACCCAGATCGTCGCTCCACACGACGTTGCCAGGGAGCTTTCGGGGGACGTCATTCCGGTCGCGCCTGGCGACTCGATCGAGGTCTCCGGGATTAGGGTCCAGGCGGTGCCGGCCTACAACGTGCATCCCGATCGCCTGGACAACCATCCCAAGGCCAACCGGTGGGTGGGGTACATCCTGGAGCTCGACGGGAATGCCTACTACCACGCCGGCGACACCGACCACGCCCCGGAGCTCGACGGGGTGAGGACGGATGTAGCATTCCTGCCGATCGGGGGAACCTACACGATGGAGCCGGCCGAAGCGGCCGGGTTGGCCAAGTCGATCTCACCGCAGATCGCGGTGCCCATGCACTACGGGTTCATCGTCGGTTCGCCAAAGGACGCCGAGACCTTCCGGCTGGAGGCGAAGCCCGTGACCGTCGAGGTGCTCACCCCGGTGAATCCGTTCGAGCGGGGCTGACGGAAGGAGAGGATCGCGATGGAGCTCGGATACGACGGCCCGCTGTACATCCTGGCGTTCGACCACCGCGGCTCGTTCCAGAAGAAGTTCTTCGGCGTCACGGGGGAGCCAACCGCGCAGGAGGCCGAGCGGATCTCCGACGCGAAGCAGGTCATCTTCGAGGGATTCCTCCACGCCCTGGATCACGGTGCGGACCGGACGAGCTCGGGACTGCTCGTCGACGAGCAGTTCGGCGCCACGATCGCGCGCAGGGCCAAGGCGGACGCTCTGGTCCTGGCCATGCCCGTGGAGAAGTCGGGACAGGACGAGTTCGACTTCGAGTACGGCGACGAATACGGCAAGCACATCGAGGAGTTCGACCCCATCTTCACCAAGGTCCTGGTCCGATTCAACCCGGCTGGCGACGGGGCGATGAACGAGCGCCAGGCCAAGCGACTGCGCGAGCTCTCGGACTGGCTGCATGAGCGAGGCCGGAAGTTCCTGTTCGAGCTCCTGGTCCCGGCCACGACGGAACAGCTTGGATCGGTGGGCGATGATGCCGACCGATTCGACAAGGAGCTCCGTCCCGAGCTCATGCGGGCGGCGATCGCCGAGCTCCAACAGTCCGGGGTGGAGCCCGACGTCTGGAAGATCGAGGGGATCGACCGGCGCGAGGACTGCGAGGCCATCGCCACGCAGACCCGGGTGGGCGGCCGGGACAACGTGGCGTGCGTCGTCCTCGGCCGTGGGGCCGACGAGGCCGCCGTCGACCACTGGCTCCGAACGGGAGCCGGTGTTCCCGGATATGTCGGGTTCGCCATCGGTCGGACCATCTGGTGGAACCCGCTGAAGGAGTTCGTGGACGGCACCGCCCCGCGCGAGGATGCGGCGGCCCGCATCTCCGCGAACTACCGGCGGTTCGTCGACGTGTACGAGGGACGATAGGAGGAAGGTGCGATGGCGGTCATCAAGACGATCGATCTGGTCGGCGTGTCCTCGGAGTCGTGGAGGGACGCCGCGCACCAGGCGCTGAACGAAGCGTCGAAGACGATCCGCGGGATCGAGGGGATGGACATCATCGGTACCTCGGCCGTGGTCAACGGCAACAGGATCACCGAGTACCACACACATGTGGAGATCCGGTTCCGCCTGGAGCGATGAGCAGGGGCGTTCATGCCGGCCTCGATCGTCGTCGGGACGCAGTGGGGGGACGAGGGTAAGGGGAAGGTCACCGACTATCTGGCGGACCAGATGCGGTTCGTCGTTCGGTACCAGGGCGGCAACAACGCCGGTCACACCGTGGTGGCCGAAGGGCACCTCCTGAAGTTGCACCTCGTCCCCTCCGGGATCCTGTATCCCCATCTCACCTCGGTCATCGCAGACGGCGTGGTCGTTGATCCCGGCGTCTTACTTGAAGAGATGGACACGCTGTCCGGCCTGGGGATCGACGTGTCACGCCTCGTCGTGTCGGACAACGCCCACCTGATCATGCCCTATCACCTGGAGCTGGAGAAGGTGACCGAGCGCCATCTCGGCAAGCATGCGCTGGGGACGACGAAGCGGGGCATCGGGCCCGCCTACGCGGACAAGGCCGCTCGGATCGGCCTCCGGCTCCAGGATCTGTTCGATCCGAAGATCTTCCGGGAGAAGCTCGAGGTCGTGCTGAAGGAGAAGAACCTCCTGTTGACCAAGGTCTACAATCGGTTGCCGCTCTCGGCCGCGACCATCGTCGATGAGTACCGGGCTCACGGCGAGCGATTACAACCCCACGTGACCGACACGTCCAGGTTGCTCTACGACGGCCTGCGTGCCGGCGAGAGCGTCCTGTTCGAAGGGGCGCAGGGAACGCTCCTCGACCTGGACCATGGGACGTACCCGTTCGTCACGTCCTCGAATCCGGTCGCCGGGTTCGCCCTGGCCTCTGCCGGGGTGGGCCCGATGGAGGTTGACCGCGTGATCGGCGTGACCAAGGCCTACGTCACCAGGGTCGGATCGGGGCCGTTCCCCACCGAGGATCCGGGACCCGACGGCGAACGACTGCGGGAGGCGGGAAAGGAGTTCGGCGCCACCACCGGACGCAAGCGACGGTGCGGATGGTTCGATGCCCTCCTGGTTCGGTACGCTGCGCGGCTGAACGGCCTGTCCGAGATCTTCCTGACCAAGCTCGACGTTCTCTCGGGGTTCCGCGCGATCAAGGTCTGCACCGGATACGTCGCGGACGGCGAGACCTTCGACGACGTCCCATCGCACCAATCGCTGTTCCACCGGGCCCGGCCGGTGTACGAGGAGTTGGAAGGGTGGGACGAGTCGCTGTCCGAGGCTCGCTCGTACGCCAACCTTCCGCCGGCGGCCCGAAGGTACGTGGAACGGCTCCAGGACCTTGCCGGGGTGCGGATCGGCGTGGTCTCCGTCGGCCCGGCCCGTGAGCAGAGCCTGCCCGTGGCATGAGGATCCTCGTGGTCGGTGGCGGAGGGCGAGAGCACGCCCTGGTGTGGCGCCTGGCCCAGAACCCCACGGTCGACCGGTTGTTCGCCGCACCAGGCAATCCGGGGATCGCCGACGATGCTACGTGCGTTGCGGTGGATGCGGACGACGCGGCCGGCATCCTCGACCTGGTCCAGCGGGAGTCGATCGACCTCACCGTGGTGGGGCCGGAGACGCCACTCGTCAAGGGCCTGGTGGACGAGCTGCACGCCGAGGGGCACCGGGCGTTCGGTCCCATCAGGGCGGCCGCGCGGATCGAGGGGTCGAAGGCCTGGGCCAAGGAGCTGTGCCACAAGTACGGGATCCCCGCCGCGCGTTCCCGGTCGTTCTCCGATCTGGACGAGGCCGTCGGGTACCTGGACGAGCTGCAGCCGCCGTACGTGATCAAGGCCGACGGGCTCGCCGCCGGCAAGGGCGTGGTCATCGCCGACGATCGGTGGGGCGCCATCGCCGCTCTGCGAGCGTGCCTCATCGAACGGGCCTACGGCGAGGCCGGATCGGTCGTTCTGGTCGAGGAGCACCTCACCGGCAGGGAGGTCTCGGCCTTCGGCCTGACCGACGGCCGCGAGGTGGTCCCGCTCGTCCTGGCTCAGGACTTCAAGCGGGCAGGCGACCACGACTCGGGACCGAATACCGGAGGCATGGGGGCCTACTCCCCGGTCCCGTGGATCGCCGAGTCCGTCGAACGGCGCATCTGGAACGACGTGCTGGTCGGGACGGTGCGGGCGATGGAGTCGGAGGGGGTCCGGTACACGGGCCTTCTCTACGCCGGTCTCGTGGTCACCGAGGACGGTCCCAAGGTCCTCGAGTTCAACTGCCGGTTCGGCGACCCCGAGACCCAGGCCATCGTGCCCCGTCTGCGTTCGGACCTCGGCGAGATGCTGTTGGCTTCGGTCGAGGGAAACATCGGCAACTACAAAGCGCTGTGGACACCAGACGTCTGCGTCACGGTCGTGCTGGCTTCGGGCGGATACCCGGGGCCGTACGAGACCGGGTTCGTGATCCACGGCCTCGACGAAGCCCGCGCGGTCGAAGATGTCGTCATCTTCCACGCCGGGACGGCGAACCGACGGGGTAGAGTGGTCACCGCGGGGGGACGGGTCCTCGCGGTGAGCGCACTCGGCGCCACGGCGAAGGAGGCGCGGGATCGCGCGTATCTAGCGTGTTCGCGGATCTCCTTCCCCGGGATGCAATACCGCAGGGATATCGGGGCAGAGATGACGGAGGATGCATGAGACGAGACACGCCGGTGGTGGGCGTGCTGGCCGCATCGCCCGCCGAGCTCTCCGTCATGCAGCAGGCCACGGCGATCCTGGAGAAGCTGGAGCTCCCTCACGAGATCCGGGTGATGTCGTCCTCACGCCACCCCGACCTCGTGGACGAGTACGTTCGCACGGCGTTCGACCGGGGACTGAAGGTGCTCGTCTGCACGACCGGCATCACCGGCCATCTGGCGGCCGCTGCCGCCGCCCGCACGGTCCTGCCGGTGATCGGAGTCCCCATCGCCAGCGACCAGATGGGGGGTGAGCAGGCCCTGATCGTGACGGCACAGATGCCGGCCGGCGTTCCAGTGGCCACCGTGGGGGTCGATGCCGCGGTGAACGCGGCCGTCTTGGCGGCGGAGATCGTCGGGGTGGCCGAACCCGAGATCCAGGCCCGGCTGTGGAAGTTCAAGGACGACCTGGCGGAGGGCCTCAGGCTGTGAGGGAAGGCTCTGTCCTGCCGCGAGGTGGGCGGCGATGATCCCTCGATACACGCTGCCCGAGGTGGCAGCCGTTTGGTCGGATGAGACTCGACTGAGCCATTGGCTCGAGATCGAGATCCTCGCGGTCGAGGCGTGGGCCCGTCTGGGCGCGGTGCCTGGGGAGGATGCCCGGGCCGTCCGCGAACGCGCATCCTTCACCGTCGAGCGCGTGCGTGCCTTGGAGGAGATCACCAGGCACGATGTGGCAGCCTTCGTCCAGTGCGTGGCCGAGTCGGTCGGGCCAGCGGGGAGGTGGATCCACTTCGGCCTGACCTCCTCCGATGTGCTGGACACCGGGTTCGCCCTGCAGCTCCGTCAGGCAGCCGACCTCCTGCTCGCTGGGACCGAGCGGTTGCTCGTCTCGTTGAAACGCATGGCGTTGGAGCACCGCGACACCGTCATGGTCGGACGAACCCACGGGGTGCACGCCGAACCGACCAGCTTCGGACACAAGCTCGCCCTGTGGGCATTCGAGGTCGATCGGGGCCGCGAGCGTCTGCGGCGAGCTCGGGAGGCGGTCTCGGTGGGCAAGGTGTCGGGGGCCGTCGGGACCTACGCTCACCTCGACCCCCGGGTGGAGGAGCACGTATGCGGTGAGCTCGGGCTTCGACCGGTCGAGGCCAGCGGCCAGGTCATACCCCGCGATCGCCATGCCGAGTACATGGCGGCCCTCGCGGTCCTCGCCTCGTCGCTCGACGCGATGGCCACCGAGATCCGCCACCTGGCCAGGACCGAGGTCCGGGAGGTGCAGGAGCCCTTCGCACCGGGGCAGCGGGGTTCGTCGGCGATGCCCCACAAGCGCAACCCCGTTCGCTGCGAGCGGATCACCGGGTTGGCCCGAGTGGTCCGTGCCGACGTGCAGCCTGCCTTGGAGAACGTCGTGCTGTGGCATGAGCGCGACATCTCGCACTCCTCGGCGGAGCGGGTGGTCTTCCCCGACGCGACCGCAGCGCTGCACTTCATGCTGGCCGAGCTCGGGGAGGTGCTCGACGGGCTCGAAGTCTTCCCGGAGCGGATGCGGTCCAACCTGAACATGGGTGGTGGCCTCGTGTACTCGCAGGCCGTGTTGCTCGGGCTGGTGGAACGGGGCATGCCTCGGGAAGATGCGTACCGGATCGTGCAGGCCGCGGCGGCCGTTGCGTGGGACGAGGGAAAGGACTTCAGGCAGGAGCTCCTGTCCCAACCCGAGGTCGCACAGCTGCTGAGTACCGAGGATCTCGGGGCCGTGTTCGACCCCAGCCGGTACCTTCGGAACCTGGACGTGGTGTTCGCCCGCCTGGCCAAGCTCAGCGTCGCTGGGGAGCCGTGACCGAGGGGGCGAAGCTCCGCACCAGGGGCAAGGTCCGCGACATCTTCGACGCGGGCGACGGCCGACTGCTGCTCGTGGCCACGGACCGGATCTCGGCTTTCGACGTGGTTCTTCCGAACCCCATTCCCGACAAGGGACGGGTGCTGTGTGGGCTCTCGCTGTTCTGGTTCGGAAAGACGGTCGATATCGTGGGCAATCACCTGGTGAGCGCCGACCGGCAGGACTTCCCGGACCCGTTCCGAGACGAACCGTCCCTCGCCGGCAGGTCCATCCTGATCCGCAGGGCGGAGGTGGTGCCGGTCGAGTGCGTGGTCAGGGGGTACCTGACCGGGTCGGGACTCAAGCAGTACCTGGCGGAGGGCCACGTGTGCGGGGTGCCCCTGCCGCCGGGCCTGGGTGAAGCCGATCGACTGCCCGAACCGATCTTCACGCCCACGACGAAGGCGGCGGAAGGGCACGACCTGCCGCTCACGTTCGCGGAGACCGCGGACCTCGTGGGCCGGGGGCTGGCCGAGCGCCTCCGCGAACTCACGGTCGGCCTGTACGAGCGAGGGGTGGAGATCGCACGAGCGCGCGGCATCATCGTGGCCGACACGAAGTTCGAGTTCGGGTTCGCCGATGGCGAGCTGATCCTGGTCGACGAGGTGCTCACCCCCGACTCCTCTCGCTTCTGGCCGGCCGATGGCTACGCGCCGGGCTCGCCCCAACCATCGTTCGACAAGCAGTTCGTGCGGGACTGGCTCGATGCGAGCGGGTGGGATCGAGAGCCGCCGCCCCCGGACCTTCCGATCGGCGTGGTCGAGCGGACCGCCGACACCTATCGCGAGGCCTACGAGCGGATCACCGGCGACCGGTTCGACTGGTACCGTCAGCGCATGGGAGTGCCGGACCGGGCATGAGGTACCAGTTCCAGGTCGTCGTGTCGCTGAAGCCGGGGCTCCTCGATCCCCAGGGCAAGGCCATCGAGTCTTCACTTCCCGCAATGGGCTGGGCCAACACCTCGAACGTGCGGGTCGGCAAGTACGTGGAGCTCGTAGTTGACGCGGAGACCGAAGCGGCGGCCGTCTCGCAGGTGGACGAGATGGCCCGGCGCCTGCTTTCGAACCCGGTGATCGAGAGCTATCGCATCCTTGGGTCTGCTCGAGCTCCTCGGTTCCAGGACGCTCCGTGAGCGCTTACAGGCCCAGGGTCGGGGTGGTGACGTTTCCCGGCTCACTGGACGATCGAGACGCGTGCCGCGCCGTCGCGCTCATGGGTGGAGAAGGCGTGCCCCTGTGGCACGCCGATCGCGACCTTCGTGGAGTGGATGCCGTCATCCTCCCGGGCGGATTCTCCTATGGCGACTACCTGCGGACCGGGGCGCTCGCCCGGTTCGCTCCGATCATGGCCGAGGTCCGGGCCTTCGCCGACCGTGGCGGACCGGTGGTCGGCATCTGCAACGGCTTCCAGATCTTGTGCGAGGCCGGACTCTTGTCGGGGGCCCTGATCCGAAACCGCCAGCTCCGGTTCGTGTGCCGTTGGGTGAACGTGCGAGTGGAGACCTCGCTTTCCCCGCTGACCGAGGGGCTGATCCCCGGCGAGGTGCTTCGGGTCCCCGTGAAGCACGGGGAGGGACAGTTCACAGCTGGACCCTACGACCTCGCCCAGATCGAGGATCAGGCGCTGGTCACCTTCCGGTACTGCGGTCCGGACGGCGAACTCGACGACGAGCACAACGTGAACGGGAGTGCGGACTCGATCGCGGGGATCAGAAACCCTCAGGGGAACGTGCTCGGACTCATGCCTCACCCCGAGCACGCCGTCGATCCCGACGTCGGGCCCACGGGGGGCCAACCCATCTTCGCCTCACTCCTCGCCTACGCTCTCGCCAGGGTGTGAGGTGAAGGTCGACCAGCCTCTCCACCAGTTCCTGGGGCTGACCGATGAAGAGCTCGACCGGATCCAGGCCACGCTCGGTCGCGACCCCAACCGAACCGAACTGGCGATGTACGCGGTCATGTGGTCTGAGCACTGCTCGTACAAGTCGAGCAAGGTCCACCTTCGCACCCTGCCCACGGATGGACCGCAG
>JBKPDU010000021.1:0-19720 GCA_046728055.1 Actinomycetota bacterium
GGCCGTTGCGGCCCGCCGCCCCTTGCGACATCGAACGCCTCAGCTCGAAGGGCTCGCGGTCATACCGGGGTCTCCAGCTCCGCCTCCGCCCGCTCGATGAGCGCGAACTCCTCCTCCGGCGCCTCGGCCACCAACCGGTGCCGGCTGTACACCAGGAAGTAGATGAATCCGACGACCAGCACGCCGATGACCGCGAGCACGCCCTGCCTCGCCCCCGCGACCTTGCCTTCGTAGTAGACCTGCGCGAAGCCGGCGACGACCGCGATGGCCAGAGCGACGACTGCCCCGAACACACCGACCGGGCTGCGATACGGGCGCTGCACGTTCGGCTCCTTCTGCCGAAGGATGACGAACGCCAGCATCATCAGCACATAGGTGGTCAGGGCGCCGAACACCGACATCTCTGTGATGACAGCCAAGGCGTTCGCGGGATCGTCGGCCGGGTCCGTGCGGATGTACACGATCACCGTGACCAGCCCAAGGATCGCCGGGATGATCAGGGCCAGGTAAGGGGTCTTGCGCGCGCCCGTGAGCGACAGGAAACGGGGCAGATACCCAGCCCGAGACAACGCGTAGATGATCCGGCTGAACGCGAAGATGATCGAGTGGAAGGACGCGACGAATCCGGTGATCCCGACCACCGACACGACCCACCAGAACCAGTTCTCGCCCCCGTGGGCTGCTTCCACGGTGTCCGAGATCGGGGCTCCGGCTCCGGAGAGACCTTCGGCGCCGAGGACCCCGCCGCCGACGAAGAACGCCACTCCTGAGAAGAACACCAGCGACCACATGGCCAGGATCGAACCCCTGGGCAGGTCGTGCGACGGATCTCGCGTCTCCTCCGATGCAAGCGGCACACCCTCGATGGCCAGGTAGAACCAGAATGCAAACGGCAACGCCGTCAGGATCCCCGATGCGCCGAACGGCAGGAACGTGCTGTTGCCCGCCTCGGGCGCGATGTTCGTGAAGTTGGCCGCGTCCCAGTGTCCGCCCGCCAGGAGCACGACGCCCCAAAGGAGCAGGACCACGACCGACACGACCGTGATGGCGAACACGGACACCAGCGTGGCCTGCACGCCCAAGAGGTTGATAGCCACGAAGATCGCGTAGGTGAGGACGGCGATCCACTCGATGGGCCGCAACCCCAGGATGTTCGTGTCGATGTTGAACAGGTCCGAGACGAGGATCCCGATGACCACCGAGATCGCGGACGTCGCGAACACGTACTCGAGGATCGCGCCGATCCCGGTGGCGAACCCGCCCCACACCCCCATCGTCCGTCTGGCGAATGCGTAGGGCCCGCCCGTGACCGGGAACGCGGTGGCCATCTCCGAGATGCTGTAGACCATGAACACGTACATGGCGATGGCCAGGAAGGTGGCGATGAGCATGCCCCCGAACCCGCCGTTCGCAAAGCCGAAGTTCCAGGAGAAATACTCCCCGGAGATGACGTAGCCCACGCCGAGTCCCCAAATCAGGGCCACGCCTGCCCGTCGCTGGAGCTCGCGCTCCTCGAGGTACTTCCGGCCGACGTGCTCGTACTCGACGACGCCGACCTTCTCTACCCTCGGCTTGTCCTCCATCAGCCCTCCCTTCCGCCGGCTCAACGGAGAATCGACCGGCTGGCCTTTGTCTGACCAGCTCGGGACGGCGCGAGCGTATGCTGGCGCGTTTCACCCGTCAAGCGGCCGTTTGGTACCATCCTCGCCGGCTTTGTCTGACAAAGCCGTTTCTGGGGGTCGAATGGCGTGAGGACCAGGGAAGGGAAGCGGCTGTGGTCCTCCGTCCGGGAGGAGTTGGCCCAGCGGATCGCCTCGGGCGAGATGCCGCCCGGCCACCAGCTGCCCCCCGAGCCAAGGCTTGCGACGGGGTTTGGCGTGTCCCGTGCCACCTTGCGCGAGGCGCTCCGATCCCTGGAGGAGGACGGGTTCCTGACCAGGAGCAGGGGGGCGGGCACGTTCGTCACCCACCGACCTCGCCTCCGTAACAACCTGGACGTGAACTTCGGCGTGACCGACGCGATCCTGGCGGCGGGGATGGAGGCAGGGTCACAGACGAGTCAGGTCGTCGAACGGCCCGCTTCGCCCGAGGTCGCCCGGCGACTCGCCATCGAGCTCGGTGGGCCGACCATTGCAGTCGAGCGGGTCCGGACAGCCGACCGGCGACCGGTCGTGTACTCCCGGGACGTCATGCCCAGAGATGTCGCGGGACAGGGGTCGAACCTCGTCGAGCGGCTCCTGGGCCGGTCGATCTACGAATACCTGGAACGGGACCGAGGGATCGTCGTCCACCATGGGGTGGCAAGCTTTCGGCCGATGAAGGCGGATCGGACGGTTGCCGGCCGGCTCCGGGTCATCAAGGGAGCGCTGCTCCTGTACATCCGCCAGGTCGACTACGACGAGCAGGGCCGGCCGGTCCTCCTCTCCGACGAGTACCACCTGGCCGATGCGTTCGAATTCACCGTGGTTCGGCGGGGACCGGGGAGGAGGTTCGGGTGAACGGCAACGCCGGCACCTCCATGCGCCTGAAGCGCGTGATCGACCCCGCCGGGGTGTCGGTGATCTGCGCGCTCGACCACGGAATGACCTCTCCGCAGTTCCTGGAACCTCTCGCCGACATCGCCTCGAGGACGACAGAGGCCGTTGCGGGAGGGGCGAACGTGATCATGATGAGCAAGGGGATGGTCCGCATCGCGGCGCCGGCGTTCGCTCGCGAAACGGCGCTCGCGCTGCTGCTGTCGGCGTCGGCGAACCCGGACGGCACACGCCCCGAGGTGGTCCAGGTCGCCGAGGTGGAGGAAGCTCTCCGCCTGGGCGCCGACGCAGTGGTGCTGTTCACGGCCCTTGGTGGAGACGGCGAGCCGGACATGATTCGAACGCTCGCAGCCGTGGGCCGGGAATGCCAGAGGCTCGGCATGCCGTTCATCGCCGAGGCCGAGTTCCCCACGACGTACGCATCGGTCGAGGACTTGAAGGACCGCTACGGGTTCGAGTACCTCCGCCGCGACGTCCGGCTCTGTGCGGAGCTCGGGGCCGACATCGTGAAGACGAATTGGCCCGGCGATCCCGACTCCTTCGCCAAGCTGGTGGAGGCCACGTCCGGCATCCCCGTCGTCCTGGCCGGCGGGTCCCGGCTCGAGGACCCCGAGCTCCTGGTGCGGATGGAGCAGGCGGTAGCCGCTGGTGCCATCGGGTGCTCGGTGGGACGCAACATCTTCATGCACCGGTCGCCGGAGGCCATCACGCGCGCGCTGTCGCGAGTGATTCGGGAGCGGTGGAGCGCCGACAAGGCCCACGAGGCGCTCCAGGACGAATTGGGAGGCAGGGAATGAGGGCCGCGTTCCTGCACGACGTCGAAGTGGTGAAGGTCGAGGAGACGGACGAGCCGCGCGTCGATCCGCGGGGGGCGATCATTCAGGTCGAAGCGTGCGGGATCTGCGGTACCGATGCCCGGACGTTCTTCAACGGCGATCCGCGTGCGCCCGCCCCATGGGTCCTGGGGCACGAGCCCGTGGGGACCGTGGTCGAGGTCGGGGATGCGGCCAGGCTTCCGGCGGCGGTGGAGAAGGGCACCCGGGTCTTCCTGGGGTCGATCCTCACGTGCGGTGACTGCCCGTGGTGCGCGGAGGGCCTCGAGAATCTGTGCGAGCGTGAGGAGCTGTACGGGTATACCCCCCACCCCGGGGCATACGCCGAATTCGCGGCCGTGCCGCCCATCGCCACGAAGAACCTCATCGCTCTACCCCCGGAGCTCCCCTCGGACCTGGCGACGGTGGCGGACCCTTTCGCGTGCGCCCTGAACGGCGCTGAGATGCTCGATGTCCGGTACGGGGACACCGTCACGATCATCGGGGCGGGGCCGATTGGCTGCTGGGAATCGGTCCTTGCCCGCGATCGCGGGGCGGGCCGGGTGTACCTCACCGAAGTGAGCAAAGAACGGCTGGAGATCGCCCTGGAGGCGGTGGGTCGGTTCGTCGACGACGCCTGGGTTGCCGGCGAGGACAACGGCGTGGAGGAGCTTCTCTCGCGGAGCGGCGGGGGTGCGGACCGCATCATCGTGGCGGCCCCCTCCAAGCAAGCACAGCAGGCCGCCCTGGTCATGGCGGGGAAGCGGGCCAGGATCGTCTACTTCGCCGGCCTGCCCAAGGCCGATCCGGTGAGCCCGCTCGACATGAACCAGCTGCACTACAAGGAGTTGGCGATCCTGGGGGCCTACGGCTGCACCCCTCGGCAGTACCGCATCACCATGGACTACTTGAATCGGAGGCAGGATGACCTCGGCCGCATCGTCACGCACCGGTTCCCGCTCGACCGGATCGCCGAGGCGTTCGCCACGATCCGAGCCGGCACCGGACTGAAGATGGTGATCGAGCCGGGAGTGTCCGCGTGACCGGGCCGTACGTCATCGGCTGCGACGTCGGAAGCCAGGGGACGAACGCCGGCCTGTACGCGGCGGACGGGACCCTCGTCGCCTCGGCCTACGAGGGGTACGACCTGTCGTTCCCACATCCCGGGTGGGCCGAACAGGACCCGACCGCGTGGACCACGGCTGTGATCGACACCGTCGGCAAGCTCGTGCAAGAGGTGCCGGAAGGCGCCAGCGCGATCAAGGGCCTGTCGTTCGGGAGCCAGCTCGACGGGATGGTGGCTTGCGATGGCGCCGGGCGGCCACTCCGCCCCGCGATGATCTGGATGGACCGGCGGGCGGAGGACCAGGCCGCGGCACTTGCCGAGCGGATGTCACCGTCCGACTTCTATCGCCATGTGGGGGCGAATCTCGACTCGTCGCACGCCGTGTTCAAGGCGCTGTGGATCCGCGACGAGGAGCCCGACCTCTTCTCGGAAGCCGCGCACTTCATGCCGCCCGGGTCGTTCGTCCTTCGAGATGTGACCGGTGTGCTCGCCGTCGATTACTCGAACGCCTCCTCCCTCGCGCTCCTCGACCCCAGGACGCGGAGGTGGTCCGAGCCTGTTCTCGAGGCCGTCGGAATGTCGTCCGCGCAGCTCCCCATGCTCTCGGCGGGTACCGCCGCGGTCGGCGCCGTCACCTCCGCGTTCGCCGAGGCCACGGGGCTGGCCGGCGACACCCTGGTGGCGGTGGGTTGCGGTGACGAGATGGCGGCGACTCTCGGGGCCGGCGTGTACTCGCCCGGCGAGGTGTGCGACGTCGTGGGGACGGCGGAGCCCGTGTGCGCCGCCTCGGACGTTCCCCGAGTGGACCCGACCATGCTGGTGGAGTGCCACCCGCACGCCGATCCGGAGGCATGGCTCCTGGAGAATCCGGGGTTCGTGTCCGGAGGGAACCTTCGGTGGTTCCGGGACCAGTTCGCCCCCTTCGAACGCCAGTCGGAGTCGGAGGGAAAGGGCGACGCCTACGACATGCTGGCCACCGAGGCGGCCGAGGTCTCCCCCGGGTCCGAAGGCCTGGTGTTCCTGCCCTGCATGCAGGGAGCCATGACGCCGGAGTGGAACGGCGCCGCCCGGGGCGTCTTCTACGGGCTCACGCTGGCCCACACGCGGGCCCACATGATGCGGGCCGTCATGGAAGGCAGCGCGTTCGGTCTCCGCGACATCCTGGAGGCGATGGCGAACGCGGGGCTCGAGGTACGCAGGTTGACCATCGTGGGCGGGGGAGCCAAGGGACGTCTTTGGCGGCAGATCAAGGCGGACGTCACCGGCCTCCCCGTGCGGATCCCCACGAGCGTCGAGACCACGACGACGGGCGCGGCCATCCTTGCCGCGGTGGGCGCCGAGGTCTATCCCGCAATCGCCGACGCGGTGGCAGCGTTCGTGTCGTTCCAGCCCGACGAGCACCGGCCCGACCCAGCGCGCCAAGAGGCCTACGATCGCGCCTACCGGAAGTACCGGGAGGTGTACTTCGCCCTGAAACCGGTCTTCGCCTCCGGCTAGGCCTGCGATGGGCGACTCGAAGGGGAAGAGATCGTGGCGACCCGCCCGCGTGTCGTCCATGCCTTCGGTGAAGGCTGCTGCCAAGAGGTTCTGTCCGCCCTACGTCGTAGCCGAGGAGGCCCCGTGGGCGCTTCGCGTGAAGCTCACCGATCCATCCGGGATCAGGCCCAACATCTCCGTGGGCCATCGCCACGAACGCCGACTGTTCTTGAAGGCCAATTACCTCGCGCTCTCCTCCACGGTCCGGGGGAGGGGGCCGGACCAGGATGCCGAGCTCAGGTTTCGGTTCACAGGACCGCTGTCCCGTCGGCGGACGAGGCTGGGGTGGGCGGCTCCGGTGCCCGGAGGGCCGGAATGGCTCGCCCGCGTCGAGGGACCACTGCTCAAGGCCGTTCGAGGGATCGAAGCAGTGCAGTCACTTCGGATGCGATGGTCGGCCGATGAGGGTGTGTGGCGCGTTCGGCTGGAGACGCTATCGGGGTCCATGATGAGCGGCTTCATGACCCCGCTACCGGTCGCCGTCCCATTCGATCAGCGCGAGGCGGATTCGTTCATCGCGCTCGTGGATGTGTTGGGTGCCCGGACCTGACGTTTCCCGCCGAGTCACTCCGGCGTGACGTACGCCGCCGTGATGCCCCCGTCCACGACGAGGGCCGCCCCGGTCATGTAGGAGGACTCGTCGGAGGCGAGGAACAGCGCCGCGTTGGCCAACTCCTCTGCCTGGCCGAACCGTCCCATCGGGATGTGCACCAGCCGTCGTTGCCGCCGGGCCGGGTCGGCCAGCAACTCCTGGAGCAGCGGGGTCTCGATGGGACCGGGACACAGCGAGTTCGCGCGCACGCCGTTGCGAGCGAACTCGACGGCGATCTCCCTGGTCATCGACAGGACGCCCCCCTTGGAGGCCGTGTACGCGATCTGGGGGGTGGCCGCCCCCATGAACGCAACGAACGAGGCCACGTTGACGATCGAGCCGCCACCTGACTCGATCATTGCCGGGATCCCGTAGCGGCATCCAAGGTACACGCCCTTGAGGTTGATGCCGATGGTGAGATCCCACACCTCTTCAGGAGTTTCGGTCACCGATCCGTCGCGTTCGGGGAAGACTCCCGCATTGTTGTAGAGGACGGTGAGCCCTCCGAACGTGTCCACGGCGAAGCGCACCATGGCCTCTGCGTCGGATGCCCGCGACACGTCGGCGTGCACGTACGCTGCGTGCCCGCTCTGGTCGCGGATGTCGGCTACAACCGCTTCCCCCGCCTCGTCGGCGACGTCGGCCAGGACGACCTTGGCCCCTTCCCGCGCGAACAGGTGCGAGGCCACCTTGCCCATGCCGCTCGCTCCGCCGGTTATCAACGCCACCTTGTCGTCCAGCCGGCCCATCCCCCACACTCCTTCCTTCGCTCGCCACGCACAACGCTTCCCGCGGCTGCCCATCATCGACCACCAGCGGGATGCGAGGGATCGCCCTGGGAGCGCTGGGGGCGTCATGCCGCCGATTGGTAGATTCGGCGTGATGGAACTTCCCGAAGAATTGGCCACCCGGCCACCGCGCAAGCCCGGACAGGAGCCCACGGCGACGCTCACCCTCGAAGCCTATGGGCGCCTGCGGGCCGAGCTCCACGAGCTCACCTCGTCGGGCAGGTCTCGCATGGCCGAACGCCTGAAGGCGGCCCGCGAGCACGGCGACATCCGGGAAAACGCCGAGTACGACGCGGCGAAGAACGAGCAGGCCCTCATGGAATCGCGGATCCGGACGCTGGAGCGGATGCTGCGTGATCCGGAGATCATCGAGGCGCCGTCGAGCTCCGACGTCGTCGCTCCGGGGATGCTCGTGACGGTGAGACCGCTGGAAGACGACGACCCCGAGGACGAGACGTACCTACTGGCCAGGTCGGCCGAGGAGCGGGCCGCCGGGGTGCGAACCATCACCACGACGTCGCCGCTCGGCCAGGCTCTCATGGGGGCCCGCCGTGAGGAGCACGTCTCGTACGAGGCCCCCGGCGGGACGTTCCGTTGCGTGGTCGTGGGCTTTCGGCCGAACGGCGCCTAGCTTCTCCGGCACCTCTCCCGGGAGGGTAGCCTCGTACCAGAGATGAGCGAGTCGCCCGGGACCGAGCCCGGGGCGCCTGCGCCTCGCGTGCGGGACATGCCGGCCCCCCGGAAGACCGCGGGCGTGTTCGGTCCCGCCATGCGGTTCGTGTTCACCTGGCCCTACCGGGCCGTCTTGGCCGGACTGTACCGAGCCGGCGTGCGTCCGTGGCAGCTCACCGTGGCCTCGCTCGCGGCCAACGTTGTGGTCGGCTGGCTCCTGCTCGACGGGCACCGATTCCTGCCCGGCGCTCTGCTCATCCCGGCGGGGCTCTTCGACGTCTTCGACGGTGCGGTTGCCCGGCTGCGCGGAGAGGACCGGCGGGTGGGGGCGTTCCTCGACTCGGTGCTCGACCGCATCGGGGACATGATCCTGTTCGGATGCCTGTACTGGTCGGAGCAGGATCAGGGACACGATCTCGCCGCGGCCCTCGCGCTCGCCACCCTGGTCACGGCCCTGATGGTCAGCTACGTCCGAGCGGAGGCGGAGGCCGAGGGGATCCCCTTGTCCGAGGGGTTCTTCCAGCGCCTGGAGCGATACGTGGCCATGATGGTCGGCCTCATGGTGCCGGGAGCCCTGGTGCCCATGCTCGTGGTACTGGTGGTGCTGGGAGGGGCCACGTTGTTGCAGCGGGGATGGTCGGCTCTCGGACGGCTGTCCAGCACAACCGAGGATCAGCGCTGGCAGGATGGGCAAAAGTAGGTCGTCCGCCCGGCCACCACGGTCCGCGAGAGCATGGTCCCACACCGAGGGCACCTGGCCCCGGGCCGTCCCCGGACCCGACTGAGCCACCGTCTGTTGGTTTCCAGGTAGCCGACGTCCTCGACGGCGGCGGCCAGGACCCGATGCATCGTTCGGAACAGGCGACCGCGATCCTCCGGGCTGAGGTCCTCGACCCGCCGCTGGGGGTGGATCCTGGCTTGCCACAGGATCTCGTCGGCCACGAGGTTCCCGATCCCGGACACGAGTCGCTGGTTCATCAGTAGCGCCTTCACGCCTCCACGACGGCGTGAGAGCGATCCCAGGAACTCGTCGCGTTCGATCGCGAGCGCGTCGGGGCCGAGGCCGCCCAGGACGAGGTTCAGCTGCTCGTCGTTCTCGGCCAGCCACACCCCTCCGAGCCGCCGCATGTTCCGGTATCGGAGCTCGCCCTCGTCGAACACGAGCACCAGCCGATCGTGACGATGCCGATCGGGCTCGTCGCCCGACCAGATGAAGTCCCCGGTCATCCCGAAGTGGAACACCAGCGTTGGGCCGCCGGCCGGGCACACGAGCCATTTTCCCTGCCGTCCCGGTTCGTCGAATCGGTGACCGGTCAGCAGCCGGCCCACGTCCTGCGGCGCTGCGTTCCTCACGATCTCCGGGTCGAGGACGTCGACCGCCCGCACGATCCGGCCCTCGGCATGCTCGGCGAAGAAGCGTCGGTACGTCTCGACCTCTGGCAACTCGGGCACAGCGGTAGTGTTACCGAAGGTTCGCGGAGGGATGAGGCGGTGGCCGAGTACATCCGGGTCGCGTCGCTGGCAGAGGTGCCCGAGGGGGAGCTCCGCGGGTTCGAGCTTTCCACGGGGAGGATCGCCGTGGCCCACATCGAGAACGAGCTCTTCGCCGTGGGCGACGAATGCACGCACGAGGGGTGTCTGCTGTCGGAGGGAGAGGTCGACGAGGCCGCCGACACCGTGGTCTGTCCGTGCCACGGCAGTACCTTCGACCTTCGCACCGGCGAGCCCGTGGAGGGCCCGGCCCAGGATCCGGTCCCGACGTTTCCCGTGCGGCTGGTGGAAGGGTGGATCGAGCTGGTGCCCGTCCCCACGGGAGGAGAAACGTGAACTCGGAGCTCATCGCAGCATGAGCGCCGCGTTGCCACCGCAAGCAGTCGTCATCTTCGGCGCCTCCGGCGACCTGACCAAGCGCAAGCTCCTGCCCGCCTTCTGGAGCCTGTTCGTCCAGGGACTGCTGCCCAAGGGCTTCGCCGTCGCGGGATACGCCCGCACCGAGATGACCGACGAGGAGTTCCGGGAGCAGGCCCGTGAGTCGGTCAAGCTGTACGGCCGATGGACGCCCGATGACGAGGCATGGCGTGAGTTCGCCGAGCGCCTCTCGTACGTCCAGGGCGAGTTCGCGAACGAGCGCGCGATGAAGCGGCTGGAGAGACACCTCGTATCGGTGGACGAGCGGTTCGGCACCGCCGGGGGGCGGTTCTTCTACGCGGCCACGCCGACCATCGTCTACCCCGACATCGTGCGTCGACTGGCCGAGGAAAATCTGCACCGGAACGCCAAGATCGTCTTCGAGAAACCGTTCGGTCACGACCTGGCCTCGGCCCGGGAGCTGAACAGGAGGATCCACGAGGTCTTCGACGAGTCTCAGATCTTCCGGATCGACCACTACCTGGGCAAGGAGACCGTCCAGAACATCCTGGCCTTCCGGTTCGCCAACGGGCTCTTCGAGCCGGTGTGGAACCGAAGGTACGTCGATCACGTCGAGCTGACGGTGGCCGAGGAAATCGGGATCGATGGCCGGGGAACCTTCTACGAGCAGACGGGAGCCATCCGTGACCTCGTCGTCACCCACCTGTTCCAGGTCTTGACGTTCCTGGCGATGGAACCGCCGGTGTCCTTCGAACCCGACCGGCTCCGTGACGAGACGGTGAAGGTGCTTCGGAGCACCCTACCGTGCGACCCCTCGCAGGTGGTCCGAGGTCAGTACCGGGGCTACCGAGCGGAACCGGGTGTGGCCCCCGACTCGACCGTCGAGACGTTCGCCGCCCTGAGGATGGAGGTCGACAACTGGCGGTGGGCGGGCGTCCCGTTCTTCCTGCGGACCGGCAAGCGCATGGCCGCCAAGTGCAGCGAGATCACGCTCAAGTTCCTGAAGCTCCCGTTCAACGTGTTCCGGGGGACGGACGTTCCGCTGCCGATGCGCGACCACCTGACCATCAGGATCCAGCCCAACGAGGGGATCACGCTCGCGCTGAACGCCAAGAAGCCGGGGCCGGGTCTGGAGTTGGAGCGAGTCACGATGGACTTCGACTACCAGGCGGAGTTCGGTGGTCGGATCGCCGACGCGTACGAGTTGCTGCTCCTCGAGGTCATGGAGGGTGACCACACGCTGTTCCTGCGCGAGGACGCCGTGGACCGGGCGTGGGAGATCCTCCAGCCGATCCTGGACCATCCGGCGGCCCTTGTGGAATACGAGCCGGGAAGCTGGGGGCCGTCCGGAGCGGACGCATTGATCGCCCCGCACAAGTGGCACGTCACCCGGCGCGCACTCGGTGACTGATCACGATCCGGACGGATCACCAAAGGGTGGCGCCGGCACGCGTCTCTCGGATACGCTCTCCGCCCCCCATTCCCGGCACCAGGAGGCAACGATGGCGGAGCCCACCAGGTTCGACCTGTCGCCCGACGACATCCCCGCGGCGTGGTTCAACATCATGCCGAGCATCGTCGGCGCGGGGATCCAGCCGCTCCCGCCCCTGCATCCGGGGACGAAGGAGCCGATCACGCCCGATCTGCTCGCCCCGCTGTTCCCGCTGGAGTTGATCACCCAGGAGGTTTCGATCGAGCAGTGGATCGACATCCCGGGCCCCGTCCTCGACGTCTACCGGCTGTGGAGGCCGAGCCCCCTTCATCGGGCGGTCCGGTTGGAGCAGGAGCTCCAGACGCCGGCGCGGATCTACTTCAAGTACGAGGGAGGATCGCCGGCCGGGTCGCACAAGCCCAACACGGCTGTCGCCCAGGCCTACTACAACAGGGAGGCGGGGGTCCGGCGCATCTCCACGGAGACCGGTGCCGGACAGTGGGGCTCGGCGCTCTCGATGGCGTGCCGGTTCTTCGGCTTGGAGTGCCTGGTGTTCATGGTGAAGGCCTCGTACGAACAGAAGCCGTACCGGCGGATCTTCATGGAGACGTTCGGGGCGGAAGTGCGGCCTTCTCCTTCCAGCACGACCCAGGCGGGGAAGACGATCCTCGAGGCGAACCCGGACTCGACCGGCTCGCTGGGGATCGCCATCAGCGAGGCGATCGAGGTGGCCGCGACGAACGATGACACGCACTACTCGCTCGGTTCGGTCCTGAACCACGTGTTGCTGCACCAGACCGTCGTGGGCTTGGAAGCTCAGAAGCAGATGGAGATGGCGGGGCAACCCCCCGACGTCGTCGTCGGCTGCGTCGGAGGCGGATCGAACTACGCGGGGTTGGCCTATCCGTTCATGGCGGAGCGGTTGCGGGGGACGTCCGCCACCAGGTTCCTGGCCACCGAGCCGGCCGCGTGTCCGACGCTGACGAAGGGAAGGTTCGCCTACGACTTCGGCGACACGGGGCAGATGACCCCGCTCCTTCCGATGTTCACGCTCGGTCACGACTTCGTCCCGGCGCCCGTTCACGCCGGTGGGCTGCGGTATCACGGCGACGCCCCATCGCTCTCGCTGCTCGTCCGGGAGGGGCACATGGACGCCGCCGCCTACACGCAGAACGAGGTGTTCGAAGCTGCCGTGCAGTTCGCGCAGACGCAAGGCATCGTTCCGGCGCCCGAGTCCGCCCATGCCGTCCGCGGTGCGATCGACGAGGCCATCGCGGCCAGGGAGGCCGGTGAGGAGAGGGTCATCCTGATCGGGCTGTCCGGGCATGGGCACTTCGACATGCAGGCCTATGACGACTACCTGAACGGCCGCCTCCCAGAGGTGGAATTCGACCCCTCGGCCGAGGAGGCGGCCCTGGCGAGGTTGCCGGACGTACCGATCGGGGGCTGACGGACGAAAACGGTCGGTCTTTCGGCTACAGGTAGGCTAGGTGCCGCGATGTCGGCCTCCGAGATCGATCCGCTCGACTTCCTGGCCATCGACCGCCTCCTTTCCGAGGAGGAACGCGACATCCGCGATGCCGTTCGGGCATTCGTTCGAAGCGAGATCCTGCCCGGCGTGGGGGAGTGGTTCGAGCGCGGCGAGTTCCCCAGGGAGGTGGCCAAGGGCCTGGCCGAGCTCGGCCTCCTGGGGATGCACTTGACCGGGTACGACTGCGCCGGGGCGAATGCAGTCTCCTATGGCCTGGCCTGCCTGGAGCTCGAAGCCGGCGACAGCGGGTTCCGGTCCTTCGTCTCCGTGCAGGGTTCCCTGTGCATGTTCCCCATCTGGAAGTACGGGTCCGAGGAGCAAAAGCAGCACTATCTCCCGAGGATGGCCAGGGGCGAGGTGATCGGGTGCTTCGGCCTCACCGAGCCCGACGTTGGGAGCGACCCGGGCCGGATGCGGACCTCGGCGGCCCGCGACGGCTCCGAGTGGGTCCTGTCCGGGACCAAGATGTGGATCACGAACGGTGGCATGGCCGACCTCGCCGTGATCTGGGCCAACGCCGACGACGGTGTGCGCGGCTTCCTGGTCCCCACCGACACGCCCGGGTTCTCCACGCATGACATCGAGCGCAAGCTGTCTCTCAGAGCCTCGGTCACCTCCGAGCTCGTCCTTGATGACGTTCGCCTGCCCGGGGACGCGGTGCTGCCCGGGGTGGTTGGCCTGAAGGGCCCTTTGTCCTGCCTGAGCGAGGCGCGGTACGGGATCGTGTGGGGAGCCGTGGGCGCAGCGCGCGCCTGTTTCGAGAGCGCCCTGGAGTTCGCGAAGACTCGCGTGCAATGGGGCAAGCCGATCGGGGCGTTCCAGCTCACCCAGGCAAAGCTGGCGAACATGGCGGTCGACATCAACTCCGGGATGCTGCTGGCCATCCACCTCGGGCGGATGAAGGACCACGGCATCCTGCGGCCGGAGCACGTCTCGATGGGCAAGCTCAGCAACGTGCGAGAGGCGCTTGGGGTGGCCCGCGAGGCCCGCACAATCCTCGGGGCGAGCGGCATCACCTTGGAGTATCCGGTGATCCGCCACATGAACAACCTGGAGTCTGTCCTCACCTACGAGGGGACCAGCGAGATGCACACGTTGATCCTCGGGCAGGCGCTCACGGGACTCCGCGCCTTCGAGTGACCGGCATGTAGCCTGCCCTCGGTTCGAACGGATAGAAAAGCCGGAAGGAGGAGGTTGCAGGATGGCGCGCGAGTTCGACTGGGCGCTCTTCGAGAAGGCCGTCGACATCACGGCGTCCTCGGTGCGGGGCGCGATGGGTGGGGAGAACAGCCAGTCGCCGAAGTTCGCTGCCGACGTGTTCCGGGAAGTGTGGGCGGCGCTGAAGGACGCGGCAGGGGATCTGTCGGCCCGGGGCAAGCCCGGGTTCTGAGGCTACCCCGATCGTGAGAGATCGCGGAGGGAGACCACGCCGACGAGGGCGGCTCCATCCACCACCGGCAGGTGTCGGAATCCCCGATCGAGCATGATGTCGCGGGCCTCGCGGACGTCAGTGTCGGACTGGACGGTGACGGGGTCAGGGGTCATCCACTGGGAGATGTGGTGCTGCGCGGCGTCGAAGTCGGCGGCTAGCGCGCGGAGGATGTCGCGCTCGGTGAAGATCCCCGCCGGCCTGCCCTCCACCACGACGAGGGCCGAGCCGACGTGGTGAGCGCCCATCATGGTGGCCGCCTCGGCCACCGTCGCGGTCGGCTCGACGGTCACGACCTCCTTGCTCATGACGTCCCTGACGGTGGTCATGGCCATGGCCAAGCCTAGCCCTCGAAGGCTTGGGCGCAAAGCCCTGCATCGCTGGTACGCGGGGCGCCGTCGCGCGTACCCATGGCGGACGACGCGCGACCCGTACCAGATCCTGGTCTCCGAGGTGATGCTGCAGCAGACGCAGGCCTCACGTGTCGCTTCCGCGTTCGGGCCGTTCATGGATCGCTTCCCGACCGTTCACTCGCTCGCGCGGACTCGACTCCGCGACGTGGTCACCGCATGGCAGGGCCTGGGATACAACCGCCGAGCGGTGGCGCTCTGGCAGGCCGCGCGCACGATCGTTCGGGACCATGGGGGACGGGTTCCGAGCCACCCGCTCGAGCTCGAAAAGCTCGCCGGCGTCGGGCCGTACACGGCCGCAGCGGTGTCGTCGATGGCGTTCGGGTCGGCGGTCGCGGCCATTGACACGAACACGCGGCGCATCGTGGCACGGTTCCTCCTCGGCACCGAGCCGGACCGCGTGTCGGCGGGGGAGATCCACGCGCTGGCCGACGCATGGTTGGACCGCCGCGATCCGGGCGGGTGGAACCAGGCGGTGATGGACCTCGGAAGGGAGCGGTGCCGGCCTCGGCCCAGGTGCGGGGCCTGTCCCCTGGAGCCGCGGTGCCGCTTCGTGGCGGATGGTCGGGAGCCGTCCCTTGCTCCGCGGCGGCAGCCCGCGTTCGAGGGGTCCTTCCGGCAGGTGCGCGGCGCCGTCGTTCGCACGCTCATCGATCGGGACCGAGCGTCGCTCAAGTACGTGTCGCGCGAGACCGGCGAGCCCCTCGAGCGGGTAGGCGAGGCGGTGTTGGCGCTCGCCGCCGATGGCCTGGTGGTGGCGGGGCCGGCCGCCCGGGCGGGCCGCCCGGGCGGCCGCGTCCGCCTGGCTGGCTGAAGGGGAACGCCGCATCCGAATCCTCGGCTGAACGGAAGCGCGCGTCGGAATGCCCGGTAGCGGGAACGGTGAACCGCTCGTCCCCGTCCAACCGCTCAACCGTTCGGACCGGCAAGGGAGGCCCTCCATGCGCAAGGCAGTGCTCTCGATCATCGGGTTCCTGGCGCTCGCCGGGATCGTCGGATACGTCGTGACGTGGGGCGGAATGTCCGAGTCCGAGCAGGAGGCTGGAGGTGGCGTGGCTGCCCCCAGCCGTGCACCGACGGAGGGAGCCGACGAAGCCGCCACCGGTGTCGAGCCGATCCCGCAGGCTGTGCAGGGGGCCGAACCCCGCGCGGGAGGCGGACTGTCCGCAATCGGAACGCTTCCTCCCATCGGTCCCGACATCGTGAAGACCGCCGGGATATCGATCGAGGTGAGGCGAGGTGGGTTCGAGACCGCGTTCAACGCCGCGACCACGATCGCCGGAAGGTACGGTGGCTACGTCGAGGATTCGTCGATGCAAGGGATCAAGGCCAAGTCGGGCGAGCTCACGATCCGCGTTCCCGCCTCCGCCTTCGACCGGGCCATGAACGACATCCGGAGCCTAGGTTCGGTGGAGAGGCAGTCGGTCTCGGGCCAGGACGTGACGTCTCAGTTCGTCGACCTCGAGGCCAGGCTTCGGACCTGGGAGGCTCAGGAAGCGGTGCTCCTGCGGCTGATGCGACGGGCGAGTTCGATCGAGTCCACGCTTCGCGTCCAGAACCAGCTGCAGGACGTGCAGTTCAGGATCGAGCAGATCAAGGGCCAGCTCCGCCTGCTGGAGAACCAGACATCGCTCGCCACGATCGACCTGTCGATCCGAGAGGCGGGAGCCGCGGTCGGCGTTCGACCGATGGCGGCCAGTGAACGGCCCAGTCTCAGCGAGGCCTGGGATCGGGCGGTCGACGGCTTCCTCGGAGTCATCTTCGCGGTGATCGTCGGGCTGGGGTACCTCATCCCGTTGGCCGCGATCGCGTTCGCCATCGGGTTCGGCTACCGACGCTATCGTGCCCGACCGGCGTCGGTCTCGTAGAGCGCGCAGGTTCCTGGTCAGACGGAGAGGGCGAGTAGTTAAGTTGACACTAACGTAAGGCTCGGCTTAACATCCTGCCCATCGTGGAGGCCGCGCTCCGAGCCATCGCCGAGCCCCGCCGGCGCCAGATCCTGCGCCTCGTTCGCGACGAGGAGATGACCGCCGGGGAGATCGCCTCCCATTTCGACGTAACTCGTTCGGCCGTGTCGCAGCATCTCCGGGTGTTGAAGGATTCGGGGCTCCTCGCCGAGCGCCGGAGCGGGACCCGTCGCATCTACCGGATCCGGCCAGAAGGTCTTGCGGAGCTCCGCGAGTTCATCGATGGTCTGTGGGAGATCCAGCTCGCAAACCTCAAGCGAGTGGCGGAGACGGAGGAGAGGAGGCGGCGTGGTCGATGAGATTGATGTGCTCGCCCACGAGCTCCGGATCGAGGCCCGGCCCGAAACCGTGTTCGCGTTCCTCACGGACCCCGACAAGATGACCCAGTGGAAGGGCGACTCGGCGCAGCTCGACGCCCGGCCCGGCGGCGTCTATCGCGTGCAGATCGGGCAGAGTGTCGTGGTCGGCGAGTTCGTCGAGCTCGATCCTCCGCATCGCGTTGTGTTCACTTGGGGGTGGGAGGGGAACGAGGCCGTCCCTCCTGGATCGAGCACCGTCGAAGTGACTCTGACGCCCGACGGCGAAGCCACGATCCTTCGCCTGCTGCACCGAGGCCTGCCCGAGGAACAGCGTGCCGAGCACGAAGCAGGGTGGAAGCACTTCCTGCCGCGGTTGGTCAGTGCCGCCGCGGCCACGGAACCAGGCTCCGGACCGGGGGCCGGCTAAGCAACGGAAGGAGGAGACGAATGGGGGCACCGGTGGTGCACTTCGAGATCAACGGGAAGGACCTGAAGGCCCTCTCCGCGTACTACTCGCAGCTGTTCGGGTGGCAGGTGCACGAGGCCATGCCGACGTACGGCATGGTGCACACGGAGGCCGGCGGGAAGGGCATCGGGGGCGGGATCTCGGGAGAGAGCACGAACCCGGGCGTGACGATCTACGCGGAAGTGGACGACCCTCACAAGTACCTGGAGATGGCGGAGAGCCTGGGCGGCAAGGTGGTCATGCCGGTCTCGGACATGGGAGGGGTCACGTTCGGGCTGTTCACCGATCCCGAGGGACACGTCGTCGGCGTCGTCAAGGCCGAGGAGACCTCCTAAGAGCCGTCAGCCGGCCTTCAGCTTAGGGAGGACCTCCCGACCGAACAATTCAACCGCCTGGGTAGCAGGCTCGAGAGCCATCCCCGGGTAGTGCAGCCGCACGATGAGGTGGAGCTCCCGGTCGCCGAAGGCCTCGACGAGAGGTCGGAGAGCTCGGAGCACCTCCTCCGGCGTCCCGGCCGCGGTCCCCGCCTGCATCGTCTGCTCGTCCGGAGGCATGGCCACTATGCGGTCATCGTCCGGGGTATCGGCCGTCCCCTCCCACGCTCGATACGTGCCCACCTGGTGAGCGACGCCGGGGCGTGCGATCTCCCAGGCATCGGCGTCGCTCGACACGAAGGCATTCTGGATGAGCGCGATGGCCAGCGAGCGAGGATCCCGCCCTGCAGACAACGCGGCCTCATCGATGATCGACAGGGCCGACAGGACCTCCTCGGCCTCGTCAGGGTCGACGATGTACCCGTCCGCCATCCGCCCGGCTCGTCGGACCGCCGCGTCCGCGTATCCGCCGAGGTAGATCGGGATGCCTCCCTCGCGCGCCGGCGGCGGGGTCACCTTGACCCGGTCGTAGGAGTAGACGCGGCCCTCGAACGAGAACCGCCGTCCCGTCCACGCACGCCGAAGGACGTCGATTGTCTCGGCGGTCCTGATCGCTCGTTCGGACCTCGGTACGCCGAACATCCGGAACTCCTCCTTCCGCCACCCGATCCCCATTCCGAGGATCAGGCGGCCCCCGGAGAGCTGGTCCACAACAGCTGCATCCTCTGCCAGGCGCAGTGGGTCGTGGAAGGGCGCGAGCACGACCCCGGTCCCCAGCCGCATCCGCTCGGTGGAGGCGGCGAAGGCCGCGAGCATGGGGAGGAGTGACGGAAGGTAGCCGTCGGAGGAGCCGTGGTGCTCGCTGACCCAGGCCGAGTCGAACCCCACGGACTCCGCCAGTCGGACCAGATCGAGCGTCTCCTGGTACTCGCGAGCGAACGTTCGCCCCGACCCCTCGGGAATCTGACCGGTGAACAGCCCGATCCCCACTCGAACGGCCCGTCCAGTCATGGCGAGAGGTAGGGTGTAGCAGGCCGGGCGACCTCCACCACCGACGTGGCGTCAACGATCACCTGCTTGCCCAGCGGGTAGATCGGGCCCTTCACCTCCACCCAGTCGTTCGTCTGGAACTTTCCAGGAGGGACGTTCACCACCCGGACCAGGCTGGTCGTGGCGTCGGCCACGCAACACGTGATGATGTAGCGCGTCAGCAGGAACTCATCCGCCTTCGTATCGGCGAAACGGGTGACGATGCCGATGAAGTCGACCTGCTCTCCGGCCCGTCGGGCGAGCGCCTGTTCACCGGCCTTCGAGAACCGGGCCGCGGCGACGTCGACGAGGGTGAGCGGACCGCTTTCGGCGTCGGCGAGGGACCCGTCGATCTCCGTGGAGCTGAAGCCCGGCCGCTTCCCCGCGGAGAAGCTGCCGAGCGTGGCCGGCGGGAGCGCCAGGATCACCACGACCGGGAGGACCATCAGCCCCATGACCCAGGCCTGGCGTGAGCCGATGGCCCGCGGGGAGCGGACCCGGGCCGAGGCGATCAGTCCGGCAGCTGCGGTCGTGAGCAGCGCCGCGCCCATGGGCACCACCCATGACGTCCTGGTGGACAGGTACAGGCGGTCGCGTTCGGAGAGGAACAGGAACCAGAACAGGACCGCCCATGCCGCGAGTACCAGCCCACCCCCGATCCGACCGGGGCTCCAGGTCCGTGTCGATGCGTTGTGTTGCGAGCGCGCGTGGGTCGCCCTACGAACCGCGACGGAGTCCTTCATCCTGCGGCCACCATGACCCACATCGTGCCCACCAGCGTGGTGGCGAACACCGTCACCACGAGCATCGGCAGGAACCCCCTGCGGAAGGTGCCCGCGTACAGCGCCGCGAGCTTCAGGTCGATCATCGGCCCCGTCACCAGGAAGGCCAGCTGCGCGGCCGGGCCGAACTGG
>JBKPDU010000022.1:0-8866 GCA_046728055.1 Actinomycetota bacterium
CGATTGCTTCCGGCAGCGGTTCGTGCCCTCGTCGAGGGTCGGATCAAGGTCGAGGGACGAACGGTGCACGTACTCGGGGAGCCAGGCCTTGGGTGAGGTTCGGCCGGTCCGACGGGCACTGCTCGCGGTCCACGACAAGACAGGCGTCGTCACGCTCGCGAGGGAGTTGGCGGACCAGGGTGTGGCGCTCGTGTCGTCCGGCGGGACCGCACAGGCCCTGCGGGACGCGGGAATCTCGGTCATCTCCGTCGAGGAAGTGACCGGATCCCCCGAGATGTTCGGCGGTCGGGTAAAGACGCTGCACCCGAAGATCCACGGCGGGATCCTTGCGGACCAGCGGAAGTCCGAGCACATGGAGGAGTTGAAGGCCCAGGCGATCGAGCCCTTCGACCTCGTCGTGGTGAACCTGTATCCGTTCCGGGAAACGGTCGCGGCAGGATCGCCGGTGGACGAGGTCATCGAGAAGATCGACATCGGCGGGCCGGCCATGGTGCGAGCTGCGGCGAAGAACTTCGAGTCGGTGGGCGTCGTGGTGTCGCCCGAACGATATCCGCGGGTCATCGAAGAGCTGCGTCGGGAGGGCGGCCTGACCCGCGAGACACGATGGGAGCTCGCCGCCGAGGCGTTCACGCACACCGCGGCGTACGACGCGGCGGTGGCCGGGTGGTTCGCGGCCCGAGAGGAAGCCTTGCCGAGCTTCGTCGGCCTTTCGCTCCGCAAGGTCGAGGACCTTCGGTACGGCGAGAATCCCCATCAGCGCGGGGCTCTGTACGAGACGATCGCTGGTCCAGGTCCGCTGGCGGGTGCCCGCGTCCTGCTCGAGGGCAAGGACATGTCGTTCAACAACTGGCTCGACGTGCAGGCCGGGCACTCGCTCGCGACCGCGCTTCCGCGCCCGGCGGCGGTGATCGTGAAGCACAACAACCCGAGCGGTGCCGCTGTGTCCACGACGTTGGCGAAGGCGTACGAGCGGGCCTTCGAGTGCGACATGGTGTCCGCGTTCGGCGGCATCGTGGCCTTCAACCAGGAGGTTGGGGAGGACGCCGCGAGCGCCATGGCCGAAGTGTTCACCGAGGTGGTCGTGGCTCCCGGGTTCACGGACGACGCGCTCGACGCGTTCGGCGGTCGGAAGAACCTCCGCGTCGTGCAGGTGCCCGAGCCGACCGGCGGGCTCGACATCCGGCCGCTTCCCGGAGGCGCGCTCGTCCAGGACCGTGACGTCGCAAACGAGACCCGGGACCGGATGGAGGTCGTCTCCGCCCGGGAGCCGAGCGAGGACGAGTGGCGAGACCTCGGCATCGCCTGGGTCGTTTCGGCGCACGTGAAATCGAACGCCATCGTGTGCGCCAAGGACGGGGCGACCGTCGGGATCGGCGCCGGTCAGATGTCGAGGGTCGATGCCGCGTGGATCGCCGTCCGAAAGGCCGGGGACCGGGCCAAGGGTGCGGCGATGGCAAGCGACGCGTTCTTCGCTTTCCCCGACGCTCTCGAGGTCGCCGGTGAGGCCGGGGTGACTTCGGTGATCCATCCCGGAGGGTCGGTGCGGGACGAGGACGTGCTTGCGGCGGCGGAGGCGCGTGGCATGGCCGTCGTCGTCACCGGCCGTCGCCACTTCCGGCACTGATCGCGCGGGGCTCCACATCTCGCTCCGTGAGGGTCCCCAGTAGGATGCCCGCCGTGACGGCATCGATCATCGACGGCAGGGCCATCGCCGGCCAGATCCGGTCCGAGGTCGCGCAACGGGTCATGGCCCTCGTGGACGACGGCGTGCAGCCGGGCTTGGCCGCGGTGCTTGTGGGCGAGGACGAGGCCTCCCACATCTACGTCGCCACCAAGCAGAAGGCCTGTGCGGACGTGGGGATCCGTTCCGAGCAGGTCAACCTCCCGGCCTTCGTGACCGAAGGGGAGCTGCTCGCCGCGATCCGACGGCTGAACCGAGACCCCCAGATCCACGGGGTGATCGTTCAGCTCCCCCTTCCCCGCCACATCTCCGAGCTCCGCTCCCAGTCGACGATCCATCCGTCCAAGGATGTCGACGGGCTCCATCCCATGAACGTGGGGCTCATGGTTCGGGGGGAGCCGGCCTTCCCGCCGGCGACCCCGTACGGGATCGTCGAGCTCCTGCTCCGCTCCGGCGTTCAGCTCGACGGCGCCGAGGTCGTGGTCGTGGGGTACGGGGGACTGGTGGGAGCGCCGCTGTCGATCATGTTGGCGCAGGACTCCATCCGGGGAAACGCCACCGTCACGATCAGCCATGTGCGGACCCGCAACCTGGCAAACCACACGCGGCGGGCGGACATCCTCGTCGCGGCGGCCGGGGTACCGGGACTGATCACCGCCGACATGGTGAAGCCGGGCGCCGTCGTGATCGACGTGGGGGTCCATCGAACCGATGACGGGCTGGTGGGCGACGTTCGGTTCGACGAGGTCAGAGAGGTGGCGGGGATGATCACGCCGGTACCCGGCGGGGTGGGTCCGATGACCGTCGCCATGCTCCTCGTCAACACGGTGACCGCCGCCGAGCTCCTGACCCAGAAGCGTTGAGCCAGACGCCGAGTCACCTGGGGCGGATCCTGGGGGTGGGTCGGTTCTGCGTGACGGCCGAGGTCGTACCGCCGCGCTCCGCGGATGCGACGCCCGTCACCGCGCAGGCACGGGAGCTCGTCGGGTACGCCGACGCCGTCAACGTCACCGACAATCCGGCGTCGGCCGCCCACATGGCGCCGCTGGCCGGTGTGGCGATGGTGGCCGATGCGGGCCTGGAGCCGATCCTCCAACTCACGTGCCGGGATCGAAACCGACTGGCCCTGACGGCCGACCTCCTCGGGGGGTGGGCCCTGGGCGCCCGGGCAGTCCTGTGCCTGTCGGGTGACCCGGTGGCTCGGGGCGACCATCCCGACGCCAAGGAGGTCTACGACCTCACGATCCTCGACCTCGTTCGCCTGGCCGCCGGGCTCCGCGACGAGGGTCGGCTGCTTTCCGACGCCACCATCGAGGGTCCGCCCCGGTACCTGATCGGGGTGGCCGACCTGCCGCTGGCCGAGGGCTACGACCCCGCCCGGCTGGAGGCGAAGATCGACGCCGGGGCCGACTTCGTACAGACCCAGATCGTCTACGACGTCGAAGCGTTCGTCACCTGGGCGGATGCGGCGAGGTCCCGCGGCGTGTTCGAGCGGGTTGCCGTCATCGCCGGGATCGCCCCTCTTCGAAGTACCAGACAGGCTCGGGTGGTGGCGTCGCTGCCTGGCGTGAGCGTACCGCCACCCGTCCTCCGCTCGCTGGCGGACGCCGGCCCCGATGCGGAGGTGGAGGGCACCCGCCTGGCCATCGGCATCGTGACCGGGATCAAGGAGATCCCTGGAATCGCTGGTGTTCACGTCATGGGCCTGGGACAGGAGGCGGCGGTCCGCCGGGTGGTCGAGGGGGCCGGACTGCTCCCACGCCCGGTCGCCGCCGCCTAGACTCCATCGGGAGCAGACGAGAGGGGAGGCGCCGCCGAATGGCCGAGACCGTCATGATCGAGGGGAAGCCCTACCTGAAACGCAACCCGCTCGGCGTGCTGGGGCTGACGTTCATCACGCTGGGGATCTACGGGCTCTACTGGTACTACAAGATCAACGAGGAGATCCGAACGTTCACCAAGGACGACTCGATCAGCCCGGTGCGGTCGCTCATGGCGGTCCTCTTCGGGTGGATCATCATCGTGCCCCCGTTCATCGCGGTATGGAACACGGCGAATCACGTGATGAAGATGGAGGAGCAGGTCGGTGTGCAGAACCAGATCTCGCCTGCGTTGGCGGTCGTGCTGCTCCTCGTGATCGCGATCGCGCTCGGCATCTACGTGCAGGAGCACCTGAACCGGGTTTGGGACAAGACTTCGGGTCAGCAGGCGCGGGTCGCGCCCCCAATGCCGCCTCCGACACCGGCCGTCCCTCCTGGATGATCGCTCTCGGTCTCAGTCGCGCCGATCGATGGGGACGTAGACCTGATCGCGGGGTCCGATGTACTCGGACTCGGGGCGGATCAGGCGGTTGTCCGCGTACTGCTCGCGGACGTGAGCGGTCCATCCGACCATGCGGGCCAGGGCGAACACCGGCGTCATGAGGTCGGTGGGGACGCCGAGGTAGCGGTAGACGCTGGCAGCGAAGAAGTCCACGTTCGCGTGGAGCCCCTTCTCCTCACCCACGACGCGCTCGATCTCGGCCGAGATGTCGAACCAGCGGCTGTCGCCCTTTCGCTCGCCGAGCTCCCGGGAGAGCCGGCGAAGGTGGGTGGCCCGCGGGTCCTCGGTCTTGTACACGCGGTGCCCGAACCCCATGATCCGCTCGTGCCGGGCGAGCTTCTCCTTGATGTACCTCTCGGCGTTCGCCGGGTCGCCCACCTCCTCCAGCATCTTCATGGCCTCCTCGTTGGCGGCGCCGTGGAGCGGCCCCTTGAGGGCGGCGATGGCCCCGGTGATCGCGGAGAACATGTCGGACAGGGTCGAGGCGATCACCCGGGCGGTGAACGTGGAGGCATTCATGGTGTGGTCCGCGTAAAGGATGAGCGTGGTGTCCAGGGCTCCGGCGTCGGGCTGGTCAGGTTCGTCGCCGGAGAGCATGTACAGGAGGTTCGCCGCGTGCGGGAGCTTGGGATGCGGGGGCACGACCACCTCACCGGTTCGCATCCTGTGGTACATGGCGAGCAGCGTCGGAGTCTTTGCGATCAGGCGAAGCGCCTTGCGCTCGTTCGCCTCGGCGGACATGTCCCACCCATCGGGGTCGTACGCCGACGCGGCCGAGACGCCGGTCCGAAGCATCGACATGGGCGAGGTCTGCTCGGCCAGGGTGGGCATCAATCCCTCGAGGAACGGCGAAACCTCTCGCTCAGCGATCAGTCGTTCGGAGAGATCGTCGAGCTCGGGCTCGGTGGGGAGCCGGAGGGTGTGCAGAAGATAGGTGACCTCCTCGAAGGTGGAGTTGGTGGCAAGATCGTGGATGTCGTAGCCCACGTACCACAGCCGGCCCTGTTTGCCGTCGACGTCGGACAGCCTGGTGGACGCGGCGATGACCTCTTCCAATCCCCTCTGTGACACCCGCTCTGCCTCCATCCCTGAACGGAGGTTCCAACTCGCCTCTCCACAAGGGTACCGCGCGGCATCCGTGCCGCAGCCATCCCAAGCCGCGAGGACGCAGCGCCCGGTGCGCTGACAGAATGGGTGCCGACCAGACTCCGGACGCCCCACACATCGAAGGAGCCGAGCATGGCCACGTACCGCGTGACGCTCATCCCGGGAGACGGCGTCGGCCCCGAGCTGACGGAGGCCACCCGGCGGGTCCTGGAGGCGACGGGAGTGGGCTTCGACTGGGATGTCCAGGAGGCCGGCGCCGACGTGGTGGAGCAGTACGGCACACCCCTTCCCGACCACGTGCTGGCGTCGATCCGGAGGAACGGTGTGGCCATCAAAGGCCCCATCACCACCCCCGTGGGGAGCGGCTTTCGGAGCGTGAACGTTGCCCTTCGAAAGGAGCTTGACCTGTACGCATGCCTCAGGCCGTGCAAGTGGTACCGGGGCGTGCGATCCCGGTATGAGGACGTTGACGTCGTCATCGTCCGGGAGAACACCGAGGACCTGTACGCAGGCATCGAGTTCGAGGAGGGCTCGTCAGGTGCGAAGGAGCTGATCGAGTTCATCGCCGAGACGAGCGGGAAGCGCATCCGCGACGACGCCGGCATCTCGATCAAGCCGATCTCGGCGTGGGGAACCGAGCGGATCGTCCGGTTCGCCTTCGACTACGCCCGGACCTATGGCCGCTCGAAGGTCACGGCCGTGCACAAGGCGAACATCATGAAGTTCACCGACGGGCTGTTCCTGGAGACCGCCCGGCGCGTGGCAGAGTCGCAAACTGACATCGGGTTCGAGGACCGGATCGTCGACAACCTCACGATGCAACTGGTCCAGCGCCCCGAGGAGTACGACGTCCTCGTCCTTCCGAACCTGTACGGCGACATCGTCTCGGATCTGTGTGCCGGTCTGGTCGGCGGCCTGGGCGTGGCCCCGGGGGCGAACATCGGGGACGAGGCGGCGGTGTTCGAGGCGACCCACGGGAGCGCCCCGAAGTACAAGGGGATGAACAAGGTGAACCCCATGGCCATGATGCTGTCCGGCGTCCTGATGTTGCGGCATCTGGGAGAGACCGAGGCCGCGGACCTCATGGAGTCGGCGATCGCCGCCGTGATCGCCGAAGGCACGTCGGTCACCTATGACATGAAGCGCACCAGAGACGACCCCACCGCGGTCGGCACGTCCCAGGTCGGCGACGCGGTCATCGAGAAGCTTCAGGCCTGACATGCGGGTGACCATCGTCGGCAGCGGGTTCGTGGGCCAGACCACCGCGATGCGGGTGGTGGAGAAGGGCTTGGCCGAGGTGGTCCTGATCGACATCGTGGAGGGGTTGCCACAGGGGCTGGCCCTGGACATCAGGGAATCCTCGCCGATCGAGGGGTTCGAGCCGACAGTCACCGGGACGAACGATTACGCCGACACGGCGGGATCGAACGTGGTGGTCATCACCGCCGGGTTCCCACGGCAGCCGGGCATGAGCCGCATGGATCTGCTCGGGAAGAACGCGGCGGTGGTCCGCGACGTCGTGGAGAACGTGGTGCCCGGATCACCCGATGCGGTGATCGTCGTGGTCACCAACCCGCTGGACGAGATGACGTTCCTGGCTTCGGACGTCTCGGGGTTCCCCAAGCGGCGCGTGGTGGGGATGGCCGGAGTCCTGGATTCGGCGCGGCTCCGATACTTCATCGCCGAGGAGCTGGGGGTCTCGCCGTCCGCGGTCGAGGCCATGACGCTCGGCTCACACGGCGAGTCGATGGTTCCCTTGCCACGCCACGCGACGGTGACCGGCAAGCCGCTCACCGAGCTGGTGGACGAGACGACGCTGGAGCGGCTGTACCAACGAACCCGCGATGCCGGCGCCGAGATCGTCGCGCTGCTGAAGAAGGGAAGCGCGTACTACGCCCCCTCGGCCGCGATCACCAGGATGGTCCGCGCCATCGCAGGAGGGGAGCGCGACGTGCTTCCCGCGTGCGCCTGGTGTGAGGGCCAGTACGGGATCCGGGACGTCTACGTCGGCGTCCCCGTCCGCCTGTCCCCCTCGGGCGTTCAGGAGATCGTGGAGCTGGACCTGAATCAGGACGAGGTGGGGGCGCTTCGCTCGGCTGCCGAGGGTATCCGGGAGAAGTGCGCGGACCTGGCGAAGCTCTAGCAGGGCTGGAGTTCCGTCAGGACCCGAAACCGTCGCGGGGGGCGGTGGAGACGAGCTCGGAGGACATCTCGGGCCGTGTGCTATCCGTCTCCCACCCGTGGAAGGACCGGCGAGCGTAGGATGCTGGACGTGGCGAGCTTCTTCCGGTTGGCCGTCGAACACACGCGGAGCTTCTTCACCAACTGGAGGGAGTACGACGCGCCGGTCGGAACGAAGCTCAGGCTCACGTTCCGGAACCGATCACGGGCGATCTTCTCCAGGGCCCAGTGCTGCGGGCACCCCGGCGAGCCGGGTTGCTGACAGGTGGAACGAGAGGGCCCCGGTCCGGGGCCCGGAACGCATCACGGATCGGGCTGAAAGCGCCCTACCGCTTCGCTTTGGGCTTCTTCCCCGTGGAATCCTTCGAGGCGCCGCGCTTCGCCGCCGAGGTCTTCGCGGGCTTGCCGCTCGGCGTTGCCGAACGCGGTTCGGCCCGCTCTATGTCGACGGGCCCCACGATCCTGGCTGAACCACCGCTCGGGCTGAACACCGATTCGTGGCCGTCGCTCCACCGGACGCGGTAGCGGATACCCACCTCTCCCCGGATGACCTCCAGGATCTCCCCCTCCCGAGTGGGTTGGCCCACGGCCTCGGACTCGACCTCGATCCGTTCTCCAGGCTTCCCAGTCATCGGCCTCCCTCCATCATTCGTGGCTCGACTGTGTTCATACGCTGCCGTCGATCGGAGACTACTCCTCACCGTACTGATCCCGCACCACGGCGGCCACGGCCTCGGCCACCTCGATCGTCGACGCCGTTCCCCCGAGATCCGGGGTCCTCACGACACCCTCCGAGAGCACCCGGTCCACGGCCTCTTCGATCGATCTCGCGGCGGCCGACTCACCCAGGTGCCGCAGGAGCATGGCCCCCGAGAGGATCATCGCCACCGGGTTCGCCCGGCCCGCTCCGGCGATATCCGGGGCGCTTCCGTGGACGGGCTCGAACACCGCGTACTCCCAGCCGAGGTTGGCCCCGGCCGCCAGCCCCAGCCCGCCCACCAGGCCGGCGCACAGGTCCGAGAGGATGTCGCCGTACAGGTTGGGCAGCAGCAGCAGGTCGAAATCCTCGGGCGACCGCGTCAGCCGCATCGAGAGGTGGTCGATCTGCATCTCCTGCGATCCGACGTCCGCATTCCGCTCGGCTTCCTCGAGGAAGATCCGAAGGAACAGCCCGTCGGAGAACAGCATGATGTTCGCCTTGTGGCCGAGGGTGATCGGGCCCCTCCGGTTCGCCCGGGCGAACTCGAAGGCGAAGCGCACGATCCGCAGGGTCCCGGTCACCGAGATGGGCTTCACCGTGACCCCCGCGTCCTCACGGATCCCGTGGCCGAGCTCGCTCAGCTTTCGTCGCAGTTCCTTGGTCTCTCGTGTTCCTCGCTCGAACTCGATGCCGGCGTACAGGTCCTCGGTGTTCTCCCTGATGACGACGAGGTCGACGCCCGGGTAGCGGGTGGGGACGCCGGGGAGCGACCGCGATGGGCGGACCGCCGCGAACAGGTCCAGCTCGTGGCGCAGGGCCACGTTCACGCTTCGAAAGCCCGTGCCCACCGGCGTGGTCACCGGTCCCTTGAGCGC
>JBKPDU010000023.1:0-15018 GCA_046728055.1 Actinomycetota bacterium
GCCTGGAGGCACGCGGGATCTCGATCGTGGAGCGGGTGCCCCTGCAGACCCGTCCTCGAGCTGAGAATATCGGGTACCTGCGAGCAAAGCGGGAGAAGCTTGGCCATCTGCTCGACCACCTCGATCCGGACGTGATCTCGCTGGAGGAGCGATGAGGGAGCTCCGGGGAGAGTTCGCGGCCCGCGGACGCCGGTTCGCCATCGCCGCGTCGCGTTTCAACGAGTTGGTCGTGGGCAAGCTGGTCGAGGGCGCGGTCGCGTGCTTCCGGGCCCATGGCGTGGCCGAGGACGACCTCGAGGTGGCCTGGGTCCCCGGCGCGTTCGAGCTCCCGTTTGCGGCTCGGATGCTCGCTGCGAGCGGAACCTACGACGCGGTCATCTGCCTTGGCGCGGTCATCCGGGGTGAGACGGCGCACTTCGACCACGTGGCCGGCCAGGCCGCACTGGGCATCCGAGAGGCGGCCGAAGCCACCGGCGTTCCGGTGATCTTCGGTGTCCTCACGACCGACACACCCGAACAATCGCTGGACCGGGCGGGCGGGAAGCACGGTAACAAGGGGTGGGACGCGGCGATGACCGCGATGGAGATGGCCTCGCTCCTGGAGCAGCTGCCCAAGGACGCCGACACCGGCAGACGACCATGATCATCGACAAGCCGTGGGGCAAGGTCGTGACCTACGCGTTGAACCAGCCGTCCTCGGTACGCGTGATCACGGTGGAGCCCGGGCAGGAGACGAGCGTGCACTATCACCAGATGCGCGACGAGATGTGGGTGGTGCTCGATCCGGGCCTGACCCTTCAGATCGGCAACCGCGTCGTCGAGGCCAAGCCGGGGGACGAGTTCATGGTGGCGGCCGAGACCACGCATCGCATCGCCAACGGCAACGACGCCAGGGGCCGGGTACTCGAGATCGCCTACGGCTACACGGACGAATCGGACACGCAGCGCCTGGAAGACGCGTATGGCAGGCCCCTGGAACCAGACTGGTGAGGCGGCCAGATCGCATTGTCCGCCGAGTGAGCCCGTGCTACATTCGCGCGGTTTCACGGACAGGAGGTTGGGTTGGCAACGCAGGGAACGGTCAAGTGGTTCAGCAACGAGAAGGGGTACGGATTCATCTCCCGAACCGATGGGGAGGACGTGTTCGTCCACTTCAGCGCGATCCAGGGCGAGGGGTTCAAGACCCTCACCGAGGGCCAGCAGGTCGAGTTCGACATCGTGGACGGCCCAAAGGGCCAACAGGCGGCCAACGTCCGGCCGGTGGGCTGATCGCCCCGCCGAAACGTCGACAGTGTCAGTACCTATCCCTATACTCACCCGGAAGGTTCAGCGTGCTCCAGCAAGGCACCGGCGGCCAGTCGGTGCCTTCGTTTCGGTAGGAGGTGATGCGGGGTCTCGACTGATCCACGCATAAACGACAGGATCCGGTCTCCACAGGTCCGCCTGGTGGGAGCCGACGGGGCGCAGATCGGCATCGTCTCGACCCAGGACGCGCTCCGCCGGGCTCAGGAACAGGATCTCGATCTGGTCGAGGTGGCGCCGCAGGCCAGCCCTCCGGTGGCAAGGATCATGGACTACGGCAAGTTCAAGTACGAGCGGGACATCCGGATGAAGGAGGCCCGCAAGAAGCAGGCCAGGGTCGAGGTCAAGGAGATCAAGTTCCGCCCCAAGATCGATCCGCACGACTACGCGACCAAGAAGGGGCACGTCGAGCGGTTCCTGCGGGCGGGTGCGCGGGTCAAGATCACGATCATGTTCCGGGGCCGGGAGATGGCGCACACGGAACTGGGCCGTCGGATCCTGGACCGACTGGTGAGTGACCTCGAAGGGTTGGCGGTGGTGGAGGCCGCGCCCAAGCAGGATGGCCGGAACATGGTGATGGTGATCGCCCCGACCAGGAAGCAGGCCGCAGCGGCCCGATCGGTCCAGCCACGGCCCAAGGAACCGACGGCCGAACCGGCCAAGGCGGAGTCGGCAACGACAACGACGGAGCAGGGATAAGACATGCCGAAGATGAAGACCCACCGCGGGGCGGCCAAACGCTTCCGGATCACCCGGACGGGGAAGATCCTCCACCGCAAGGCCACCGGCAACCACATGCTGACGAAGAAGAGTGGGAGCCGGCGCCGGCGTGTCGAGGGCACGTCCGACGTCGAGTCGGAGCGACGGACCCTCCGACGCCTGCTGGGAGCGTGAGTCCATGGCCAGGGTGAAACGGGCCGTCCATGCCAGGAAGAAACGTCGGGAGATCCTGGGCCAGGCCAAGGGCTATTACGGCGCGCGTCACCGCCGGATGCGGATGGCCAAGGAGCAACTCCTGCATTCCGGGGTCTACGCCTACCGCGACCGCCGTGACCGAAAGGGCCAGTTCCGTCGGCTGTGGATCACCCGCATCGGCGCGGGAGCGCGCCAGAACGGCATTTCCTACTCGCAGCTCATGAACGGCCTTGGCCGGGCCGGCGTGGAGCTCAACCGCAAGGTCCTCGCAGACCTGGCCGTGAACGACCCTGCCGCGTTCGCCGCCCTGGTCGAGACGGCCCGGCACTCGCTCGGGCCCGGGCCCGGCGGCACTGGCGGTTAGCTTCCGACCCCAGGATCCCTCGACGGAACCGGTCGGGGTCCGACAGGGGAACCGGTGATCACGTCCCTCAAGAACCCGAAGGTTGCGGCGACCGTCAGGCTGAAGAAGCGTGCGTTGCGCCAGTCCGACCGGCGGTTCCTGGTCGAAGGGGTTCAGGGTCTACGAGAGGCGATCGCGTCGGGTGCCATCGTGGATTCCCTGTTCCATCGTGGCTCCGCCGACGAGGTGGTCGAGGCGGCCCGACGGGCCGGGGTCGAGACCATCGAGGTGAGCGAGGACGTCATGGCCAAGCTCACCTCCACCGTCACACCGCAGGGAGTGGTGGCGGTCGTCCGGTTCGTCGACGTTCGGCTCGAGGAGATCGCGGCGGAGCCGGCCTGTGTCGCGGTCCTTCATTCGGTCCGCGACCCTGGCAATGCCGGAACGGTGATGCGATCCGCCGACGCGGCGGGGGCCGATGCGGTGGTGTTCTCCGCGACCTCGGTGGACGTGTACAACCCGAAGGCGGTGCGAGCTTCCGCCGGTTCGCTGTTCCACCTCCCGGTCGTGCGAGCCGCGGACACAACTGGGGCCCTGCAGGAATTGCGGTCGAGGGGCTGCCGTGTCTACGCGATGGACGCCGGCGGCGAGGCGGACCTGTACGAGCTGGACCTCACTCGTCCCACCGCGTTCCTGTTCGGCAACGAGGCGTGGGGACTGCCGCCCGAGGTCGCGTCCCTGGCCGACGCCACCGTTCGGGTTCCCATCCGCGGGCGGGCCGAGTCGTTGAATCTCGCCGCCGCCGCCACCGTGTGCCTGTTCGAGTGGGCTCGCCAGCTCCGGGAGGGACGGCGTCTGGTGCTGGAGTCGGTCATCGCCTCGGCGGCGCACGATATCCGCTCCCCGCTCACCGCCATGAAGGGATTCGGGTATGCACTCGCCACCAGATGGGATCAGATGCCGGAGGAGCAAAGGACGCTGATGCTTCAGGGCATCGTCTACGACACGGATCGCCTGACGATGATCGTCCGCCAGCTCACGGACGCCGCGCGGGTCGTGGTGGGAGCGCTGGAGCTGTTCCCCGAGCGCGTGGACGTGCACGCACTGGTGGAGAAGGTGGCCCGATCCGCGGCGCGTGATCCCGACCGCCCGCCGGTCGTCTGGGAGGGGCAGGACCGACCCGTCGCCTTCCTGGATCCCGACCGGTTGCAGCTGGTCATGGAGGCCTTCGTCGAGGCGGAGGTGTGGTGGGCGCGGGAGGGTCCCATCCGGTTCACGGCGCGCAGAACCGACGGACGGCTCGAGATGGAGGCCTTCCGGGCGGGGACCGAACTCACCGAGGACGACGCGGTGGCGCTGTTCCAACCGCGCGCCCCGGGCACCGGCGCGGGCAGCAAGATCGGATTGTTCGTGGCCCATGGGATCGCGGAGGCCCAGGGCGGCACCGTGGTCGTGGAGGTCGCCGACGGAGGTCTGCGGTTCCGTCTCGACGTGCCGGCGGGGGAGGGCGAACCAACGGTCTGAGCACGGCCCCTTGCTAGACTCAGGCACCCATGAACCCCCAGGACGCTCAGCGCATCCTCGACGAGGTACGCGAGGGGGGCCTGTCGACGATCGCCAGCGCTGATTCGTCCGAGGCGCTCGACGCCGCCAAGGTCGCGGTCCTCGGGCGAAAGTCCCCGTTCAGCCAGGTTCAGCGTTCGCTGGGCTCATTCGGTCCGGAGGACAAGAAACGTCTGGGGATGGCCACGAACGAGCTGCGGGAGGTCCTGGAGTCGGCGCTCGACGAGCGCAGACGCGTCCTGGCTACGGCGGAGGAGGCTCGCCTCCTCGAGGGGGATCGGATCGACGTCACCCTTCCCGGCCGAAGGCTGCGGGCCGGCTCGCTGCATCCCCTGACGATCGTCGAGGACGAGATCGTTGGCATCTTCACCCGCATGGGCTACCGGGTGGCGGAGGGCCCGGAGATCGAGGACGACTGGCACAACTTCGAGGCCCTCAACATCCCACCGGACCACCCCGCGCGAACCATGAAGGACTCGCTGTACGTCGAGATCCCCGGGTTGCTCCTTCGAACCGAGACGTCCGCCGTCCAGATCCGAACGATGGAGTCTCAGGAACCCCCCGTGTACATCGTCGCGCCCGGGCGCACCTATCGTCGCGAGGCGGTGGACGCCACCCATCTCTCGGTCTTCCACCAGGTCGAAGGGCTGGCCGTCGACGAGGGGATCTCGTTCGCCGACCTCAAGGGGACGCTCGAGACGTTCGCCCGGGCGCTGTTCGGCCCCGACCGCAGGATCCGGATGAACCCCGACTACTTTCCGTTCGTCGAGCCCGGATGCCAGGTGGCCGTGTCGTGCTTCAGGTGCGACGGGACCGGGTGCGCGGTCTGCGGCAACGGCTGGATCGAGCTGCTCGGGGCGGGCATGGTGCATCCCAAGGTCCTGGAGAACTCGGGGATCGACGCCGAGCGATACACGGGCTTCGCCTTCGGCATCGGGGTCGAACGCGTGGCCATGGTGCGTCACGGCGTCTCCGACATGCGGATGTTCGTCGAGGGAGACGTCCGGTTCCTCCAGCAGTTCCAGGCGGTTGGGGCATGAGGCCGTCGGGATCGAACGAGCGATGAGCCCGTGAAGGTCGTCGTCTCCTGGTTGCAGGAGTACTGCCCCACGGACCTGTCCCCCGAGGAGCTGGCCGAGCTCCTGACGTCCAAGGGCGCGGAGGTGGAGGAGATCGAGCGCCCCTGGGAACGGCTTGACGGCGTCGTGGTGGCCCGGGTCCTGGAGGTCCGCGACCACCCGAACTCCGACATGCTGTGCCTGGCCCGGGTGACCACCGGCGACGGGGAACGCGAGGTCGTCGTGGGCGTCCGAAACATGAAGCAAGGCGACCTGGTGCCGCTCGCCGGGCCGGGGGCAACCGTACCCGCACTGCCCGAACCGTTGTCGGCTCGGAGGATCCGCGGCGTCGTCTCCGACGGCATGCTCTGCTCCCCGTGGGAGCTGGGGATCACAACCGAGCACACCGGGATCCTGGTCATCCCCGACGACATGCAACCGGGGACGGACTTCAAGAAGGCGTACGGCCTGGACGACGCTGTGCTCGACATCGAGGTCACGCCGAACCGTCCTGACTTCCTGTCGGTCGTCGGGATCGCCCGGGAGGTGGCGGCGGCGACGGGCGTGCCGCTGCGCATGCCGGACGCCGCCGTCGAGGAGGACGACGAGAAGGCCGACGAAGTGGCCACGGTGGAGATCCTCGATCTCGATCGCTGCCCGCGATACCTGGCGCGGATCGTTCGCGGGATCGTTCACACGCCTTCACCGATCCGTGTGCAGGCCCGGCTCACCGCGTCGGGGATGCGCCCCCTCTCGGCAGCCGTAGATGCCACGAACTACGCAATGCTCGAGATCGGACAGCCGCTGCATCCCTTCGACCTGGGCCTGCTGACCGGGCCGGGCATCGTCGTCCGGCGGGCGAACGATGGGGAGCGGTTGGTGACCCTCGACGGTGTGGAGCGGTCGTTCACGTCCGACGATCTCCTGATCTGCGATGTGGAGCGGCCGGTCGCGGTGGCCGGCGTGATGGGCGGGGCGGCGGCCGAGATGTCCGAGTCGACGGCAGACGTCCTGCTGGAGAGCGCGTGGTTCGAGCGTGCCGGGATCCAGCGGACCCGCCGGCGGATCGGCCTGTCCACCGAGGCCTCGACGCGGTTCGAGCGCGGCACGGACCCCGAGGCCGTGCCGCTCGGTGCGGATCGGGCATGCCGACTGATGGCCGAGTGGTCGGGGGGACGCGTGCTGGCCGGATTCGTGGAGGCAGGAGGCGCCCCCGAACGCCGGCGGGTGTCGATGCGGCCCTCGCGGGCCACGCTCGTGATCGGCTACGCGGTCTCGGCCGGGGACGCCGCCGAGGCGTTCGATCACCTGGGCATGGCCAGCGAGATGGAGGACGAGGACCGCGTCACGGTGGAGGTCCCGGGGTACCGGGTCGACATCGAGCGAGAGGTCGATCTGATCGAGGAGGTCGTCCGGGTCCAGGGCTACTACCGTGTGGGATCGACCGTCCCGCCGGTCCGCCAGGTCGGAGGGGTTCCCCTCGCGTACGGGTTCAGGGCCCGGCTCCGAAGGTCGCTCCGTCGGTCCGGGATCCGAGAGGTCCGACTGCTGTCGTTCGCGTCGCAGGAGGATCTGGAGATCTGCGGTGACCGCGACGCGATCCGGATCATCAATCCGCTCCAGGCCAACGAGTCGTACCTTCGAACCGCGCTCCTGCCCGGCCTGCTCCATGCCGTCCAGCGCAACGTGTACAGGCAGGTGCGGGGGGTTGCCCTGTTCGAGGTGGGAACGGTGTTCCGGATGAAGGACGGCGCAGCCGACGAGCGACCGTCGGTCGCGTACGCGATGACCGGGCCGGTCTCGCAGTCGTGGTCCGAGCCGCCGAGATCCTTCGACTTCTTCGACGCGAAGGGCGCGCTCGAGGCCCTCCTCGAGGACGCCGGGGTCCGCGAGTGGTCGCTCGGTCCGCCGGCCGGGTGGCCGTTCCACCCCGCGCGTTCGGCCGCCATCCGCGCAGGTGCGGACGCCCTCGGCGTGATCGGCGAGATCCACCCGAGCCTGGCCGAGCGGCTGGACCTCGGCGGCCGCGTGGCGGCCGCCGAGGTCGACGTCCGGGTCCTCATGGCGCACGCGTCCTCGGAGATCGAGGTCCGTGACGTCCCCCGGTTCCCGCCGGTCCGCCGAGACCTCGCCTTCGTCGTGGATGCGACCGTTCCCGCAGGCATCGTGCAGGCCGCCTTGCGCGAGGCGGGCGGCGATCTGGTCGAGACCTGTCTGCTGTTCGACGTCTTCTCCGGCTCACCGCTTCCGGAAGGGAAGAAGAGCCTCGCGTTCTCCATCGATCTTCGAGCGCCCGACCGAACGCTCACCGTCGAGGAAGCCGACGCCGTGGTGCAAAGGATCGTCGAGCGGTTGGCGTCCGAGTTCGGTGGAGAGCTCCGGGCCGGCTGACGGGAACGGCGTCGTTCGCGGTGCCCACCGTGGGCTACCCACGTCGTTCGCGGCGTCCAAGGCCCCCCGATAGACTGCCGCGGATGAAACGGGACTACCTGTCCGTCGACGATCTCACGCAAGACGAGCTGAGCGCCCTGCTCGATCTCGCCGCAAAGGTCAAGTCGGAGCCGGAGGGGTACGCCGGACGGCTCCACGGCAGGGCGGTGGCCATGATCTTCGAGAAGCCGTCGACCCGGACCAGGGTCTCGTTCGAGGTCGCGGCGGCCTCCACGGGAGCGCATCCCGTCGCGCTCTCCTCGGCCGAGCTCCAGCTGGGTCGGGGAGAAACCATCGAGGACACCGGGCGGGTGCTCTCCGGGTACGTGGACGCGATCGTCCTGCGGACATTCGAACAGGAACGCCTGGAGCTGTTGGCCGCCGCGTCCTCGATTTCGGTCGTCAACGCGCTCTCGGACTTCGAGCACCCGTGTCAATGCCTCGCCGACCTCCTGACCGTTCGCGAGATCAAGGGCGAGCTGAAGGGCCGGACGCTCGCGTACCTCGGCGACGGCAACAACGTGACCCACTCGCTCCTGCTCGGCTGCACGAAGACCGGCATGCGCATCCGGGTGGCCACCCCTCCGGGGTTCGAGCCCATCCCTCAGGTCGTGCACCGGGCCCGGGAGATCGCGACACAGACTGGTGGAGCGGTCGAAGTGATCCACGATCCGGCCGAAGCGAGTGCGGGGGCCGACGTGCTCTACACCGACGTGTGGGCCAGCATGGGACAGGAGGAGGAAGCCGACGAGCGCTCCTTGGTGTTCCGCGCGTACCAGCTGAACGAACGGATGGTGAACCTCGCGGCCCCCGACGTGACCGTCCTGCACTGCCTGCCGGCCCATCGTGGCCAGGAGATCACCGACGAGGTCATCGACGGACCTCACTCGGCGGTGTGGACCCAGGCCGAGAACCGCATGCACACGCAGAAGGCGTTGCTGCTGTTCCTGCTGGGCGTGGCGTGAAGTCCCTCCTGTAGCATTCCCGAGGTGCCCCGCGCCAACGACGCCGTGGAGGCCGTGCTGCTCGAGTACGCCGACCTCCTGTCGATCCTGACGGAGGATCCGCACCGACCTCGGTCTTACGAGAAGGCCGCCCGGGCCGTAGGCGGATACCCCGCGGACATCGCGGGGTTCGACGTCAAGCAGCTCCAGGCCATCCCGAACGTCGGTTCCTCCATCGCGGGGAAGATCCAGGAGTTCCTCCAGACAGGCTCGATGGGGGCGCTCGAGGAGCTCCGAGCGCAGATCCCCGAGGGCGTTCGGGCGCTGACGGCCATCCCCGGCCTCGGGCCCAAGCGGGCCATGATCCTGTACGAGCAGCTCGGGGTGGCCTCGGTCGACGAGCTCCTGGCGGCCGTGAACGAGGGAAGGCTGGCCGAGATCAAGGGGTTCGGCAAGAAGACGGCCGACAACATCCAGCGCGCCGTGGAGCGGATGGGCTCGACCGAGCGCCGCGAGCTGGCGAACGTGGCGCTCGACGTGGCGGAGGACCTTCTCCGGGAGCTGAGCGAGCTGAAGGAGGTGCAGAGGGCGACCTACGCCGGCTCGCTTCGGCGGATGGTGGAGACGATTGGCGACGTCGACCTGCTGGTCGCGAGCACGAAGCCCGGCCCGGTCATGGACACGTTCGTGTCCCTCCCGGTCGTAGATCGGGTGATCGCCCACGGCGATGCGAAGTCGTCGGTGGTCACGAAGGGCGGGCTCCAGGTCGACCTCCGAGTGATCGCCGCGGAGGCGTGGGGTGCGGGACTGATGTACTTCACCGGCTCGAAGGCCCACAACATCCGTCTCCGGGAGATGGCCATCCGCAAAGGGCTGCGACTGAACGAGTACGGCCTGTTCCGGGTGAAGAGCGGGAAGCTCATCGTGGCCGAGACGGAGGAGGACGTCTACGGACGGCTCGGCCTGCCGTTCATCCCGCCGACGCTCCGGGAGGACCGCGGGGAGATCGAGGCCGCGCTCGCCGGTGAGCTCCCGAAGGTGCTCGAGCAGAAGGAGATCCGGGGGGATCTCCACACGCACACGAACCTCACCGATGGACTAGCCCCCCTGGAGCAGATGCTCGAAGCGGCCGCGGCGATGAAGTACGCCTATTACGCGGTGACCGACCACGCCCCTCAACTGTTCATGCAACGCATGACCGACGAGAAGATGCTGGCCCAGCGCGATCGCCTGAGGGCGCTCCAGTCGACCTACCCCTCGATGACGTTGCTGCACGGCTCCGAACTGAACATCGACCCCCAGGGGGGCGTCGACTGGCCGGAAGAGTTCCTGGCCGGCTTCGACCTGCTGGTGGCGTCGGTGCACACGCAGTTCAACCTGTCGAAGGACGAGATGACTCGCCGCATCATCCGGGCGATGGAGAACCCGTACGTGAACATCCTGGGGCATCCCACCGCTCGGCTGATCGGCAAGCGCCCCCCGATCGAGTTCGACCTGGACGAGGTGTTCAGGGCCGCCGCCCGGACCGGCACGGCTCTGGAGGTCAACAGCTTCCCCGATCGGCTCGATCTGAAGGATGAGCACATCCTGTGGGCCCGGCGCCACGGGGTGAAGTTCGTCGTGGACACCGATTCCCACGCTTCCCTCCACCTCCCGTACATGCAGTTCGGCGTGGCCACGGCGCAACGGGGTTGGTTGACCAAGGACGACGTCATCAACGCGTGGCCGCTGGCCAAGCTGCGGCGGTTCCTCGACAAGGGACGCACAACCGCTCGGTGAATCGATCGAGCCGACGACTGCCACGATCGTTCTTCGCCCGACCCTCCCCCGAGGTTGGGCCGGATCTCCTGGGCAGGATCATCGTGCGGAGGCTCGGGGACGGAATGGTGCTGGCCGCTCGAATCGTCGAGGCCGAGGCTTACCAGGAGGACGACCCCGCCAGCCACTCATACCGAGGCCGGACCAACCGGACGGAGGTGATGTTCGGCCCCCCCGGCCATGCATACGTGTACTTCACGTACGGCATGCACCACTGCATGAACGTCGTCACCGGCTCGATCGGAGAGGGGAGTGCCGTGCTCCTCCGCGCGGCCGAGCCGCTCGAGGGGCTCGAGGAGATGGCCCGGCGCCGGGGAACGAACGACCCCCGGGCGCTGTGCTCGGGCCCGGGCCGGCTGTGCCAGGCGCTCGGCATCGACCGCGGCGAGAACGGGCTCGACCTGGTGCGTGGCCGCCTGCTCTGGCTCCTGGAAGGTACGCCGGTCGCCCCGTCGGAGATCAGTGTCGATCCCCGGGTGGGCATCACCAGCGGGACCGACCGTCCGTGGCGGTTCTCCGTCCGGGGGAACCGCTTCGTCTCGCGGGTCCGCCCGGCGGCGCAGGTCAGGGGTTCGTGATGATCGTGACCGTCGAGCCGATAGGGACCTTGGCGTCCGCCGAGGGGCGCTGGGCCCAGACGACGCCCCTCTTGTGGACGCATGCCGGGTCGGCCGGGTCACACTGCTGCTCCTCCACCGACGCCACCAACCCTGCGTCTCGAAGGACGATCCGGGCGCCTTCCTGGGTCAACCCCAGGACGTCCGGCACGGTGGTCATCCTCACTTTCTGCGCCAGGGTGATGGTGACCGTGCTCGTCTGCAGGGCCGATTGGCCCGCCTGAGGATCCTGGGCGATCACCGTGCCCGGCTGCTGCTCGGAGGGCGCGTAGGCGACGCTCGCGAAGAACCCAGCCGATCGGAGCAGGTCGGTCGCCGCGCCCTCCCTCAGGCCGATGACCGAGGGCACCGGAAGCAGTTGGTACGAGGTGGGCTGTTTGCACACCTTGAGCCGGGGCTCGGTCCCGGCGACGAAGGTCTGGGTGTCGATGTTCTGCGGTGGCGTGTACGGATTGGCCAGGCACCCTTGCGTCACGTCGATCCGAATCGTGACGTACTGGACACTCGACGTCGGGAACGGCTTCACCGGAAGGTTGCGGGTCGCGTTGACCATGAACGCACGCCAGATCTGGGCAGGCCACGTGCCGCCGTACACGCGGGAGATCCGAACGGTGGGGTAGGCCATCGGCACCTGACCCTGCGGAAACCCCACCCACACCGCGGCCACGAGCTGGGGGACGGCGCCCACGAACCATGCGTCACTGTAGTTCTGCGCGGTTCCGGTCTTGCCGATCTGGGGCCGGCCGATGTTCGCCGCGGCCCCGGTCCCGTACAAGACGACCTTCTGCAGGATCTCGTTGGCCATGGTGACGATGGACGGGCTGACCACCTGCTTGGGATCGGGACGGGCCTGGTACAGGACCTTGCCATCCGGATCGGTGATGCTGAGGACCGGCGTCGGGTCGATGCGAGTCCCGCCGGTGGCCAGCGTGCCGTAGGCGGATGCCATCTCGACCGTGTTGACCTCGTTCGTGCCGAGGACGGCGGAGGGGACCGCCGCGAGCTGGCCCTTTGGAGAGGTCGTCCGGGTGCAGCACCGGATGCCCATTCGCTTGGCCGTGCCCACCAGGCGTCGCGCCCCCAGGTAGATGTTGCCATCGCCCACCGCCTTCTCGATGTTCACGTACGCGACATTGACCGAGTTGACCGTTGCGGTCTCGAGCGAGATGTAGCCGTACGACGAACCCTCGGCGTTCCCCGGGGTCCACACCGTTCCCTCCGACAAGGGGACCGACACCGAGGAGCCGCCGAACGTTTGGCTGGGAGGGATCCCCTGCTCCAGGGCGGCCACCAAGGTGAACGGCTTGAACGCCGACCCCGCCTGGCGTCCGGTGCTCCCGCCGGCCGCCAGGTTCACCTTGGCGAACCGGTCCCTCGGATCCCAGTAGTTCCGCCCGCCGACCATGGCCTTGATGTGGCCCGTCCGCGGATCGATCACCGTCATCGCCGCATAGGGGTCGGTGCGATAGATGAGGATCGAGTGGACCGCCCGCTCCGCCTGTTCCTGCAACCTGGGGACGATCGTGGTCTGGATCCGCAGGCCCCCCTTGAACAGAAGGTCGTACCGGTCCTGCACGCTCTTGCCGAACCTCGGATTGGACAGGAACCACTGCTTGACGTAGTCCACGAAGTAGGGGAAGGGGTAATGGGCGGTGGTCTGGCGCATCCGCAGGTGGATGGATCGCTGCACGGCGCTCGCGAATGCTCCGGGCTCGATCATCCCCAGCTCGCGCATCTTGGTGAGAACCTCGTTCCGCCGAGTGATGGCCAGCTTCGGATGGACCACCGGGTCGTAGGTCGCCGGTGCCGAAATGAGCCCGGCCAGCAAGGCGGCTTGCGCCAGCGTCAGGTCCGACGCGGACCGGCGGAAGTACGTCTCCGCAGCCGCCTGGATCCCATACGCGCCGTTGCCGAAGTACACGGTATTGAGGTACTTGGCCAGGATCTCGTCCTTGCTGAGCCGCTGCTCCAATTGATAGGCCAAGACGGCCTCGCGGAACTTCCGCGACAGGGTCTGCTCGTCGCCCGTGTACGCGTTCTTGACGTACTGCTGCGTGATGGTGGAGCCTCCCTCCACGATCCGTCCGGTGGTGGCGTCGACGTACGCCGCCCGGAGCAGCGCCTTGACGTCGATCCCCACGTGGTCGTAATAGCGCTTGTCCTCGATGGCCACGACGGCATTCCTGACGTTCTCCGGGATCTTCGACAGCGGGACGATCACGCGGTTCTGCTCCGCGTGCAGCGGGGTGATCATCGATCCGTCTGAGGCGAACACGAAGGATGTCTGGGGAAAGACTTGCTCCTGCTCCTGCTTCAGGTCGGGGAGATTGCACGCGGACCCGGTCAGCGCCGTCAGGACGAGCCCGAGCGCGATGGGACGCCGGGACGGGTTCATGAGGGATCAATCATAGCCACGGGCCTCATCTGCACTGGTAGCATCGCGAATCCGATGGCCTCCTCCGCGCTCCCTCGCCTGTTGGCCGGGGCCGCCGACGTCATCCCTCCGGACGGTCTGCAGGACAAGCTGTCGCTGCACCGTCCCCTTCGGGTCAAGTTGGGCATCGACCCGTCCCGCCCCGACCTTCACCTCGGACATGCCGTCGTCCTCCGAAAGCTTCGACATTTCCAGGACGCCGGCCACGTGGCCGTCCTCATCGTGGGGGACTTCACCGGCCGGGTGGGCGATCCCTCGGGGCAGTCCGAGTCCAGGCCGTTCCTGACGGAGGACGAGATCGAGCTGAACGCCGCCACCTATCTCGAGCAGGCGGGCATGGTGCTCGACGTGAGCTCCGCCGAGGTCCGACGGAACTCCGAATGGCTCGGGGAGATGAGGATGGCCGACGTGCTTCGGCTCACTTCCGGGTACACGGTGGCCCGGATGCTCGAGCGCGACGACTTTCGGAAGCGATACGAGGAAGGCAAGCCCATCAGCGTGGTCGAGTTCCTGTACCCGTTGATGCAGGCGACGGACTCCGTCGCGGTTCAGGCCGATGTGGAGCTCGGTGGAACCGACCAGACGTTCAATCTGTTGGTGGGGCGGGACATCCAGCGAGCGTACGGACAGGACCCGCAGGTCGTCCTGACCATGCCGCTGCTCGAGGGGATCGACGGCGAACGCAAGATGTCGAAGTCGTTCGACAACTGGGTGGCGCTCACTGATCCACCGGAGGAGATGTTCGGCAAGCTCATGCGGATCCCCGACCCTCTCATCACCAAGTACCTCCTCCTCGCCGCGGACCTCGACCCCTCGGAGGTCGCGAGGACCGAGGCCGGCCTGATCGACGGAAGCCTGAAGCCGGTGGAGGAGAAACGCAGCATGGCTCGCGCGGTGGTTGATCTGTACCACGGCCCCGGCGCCGGGGCCGAAGCCGAGAGACGGTTCGACCGGGTCCACCGAGACCGCGAGGTCCCGGAGCGGATCGAGGAGGCGGAGATCCCGCTGGAGGCTGCCCGGAGCAAGGACGGGCTGATCTGGCTCCCGCAGCTCATGGCCAGCCTGGGCATGGCCCGTTCCAACTCCGCCGCGCGCCGCCTGATCGAGCAAGGAGGGGTTCGCCTCGGCGGGGAGACCGTCACCGATCCCGAGGCGGAGTACCCCGCCGGGGAGCTCGAGGGAAAGGTCCTGCAGGTCGGCAGGCGGCAGTTCCTCAGGCTCCGATGAGGGCAGACGGGCCGCCGACCTGGGGTTTCTCGGTGGTCGATGCCGCCCCGTCTCCGTGCTACCATTACTTCCCGATGGCGCGGACCCTTCCCGAAGGTTCCCACCTTCTGGTCCGTTTGCCCGCACCTTGAGAACTGAACAGTGTGCCAAAAGCCAGTGCGCTTTCCCGTCAGCTGGGAGGCGCGATTCGTCGCGCCCTGGCCCAGCAGACGGTTCGTACGAACCACAACCAGGAAGCGATCCCGGCCCTCGGGCCGGTTCGTGAACCTCTACGGAGAGTTTGATCCTGGCTCAGGACGAACGCTGGCGGCGCGCCTAACACATGCAAGTCGAGCGAGAACCCGAGGAGGGGTAACCCTTCTCGGGG
>JBKPDU010000024.1:0-5653 GCA_046728055.1 Actinomycetota bacterium
GATATTCTCAGCTCGAGGACGGGTCTGCAGGGGCACCCGCTCCACGATCGAGATCCCGCGTGCCTCCAGGCCGGCCCGCTTGGCCGGGTTGTTGGTCAACAGGCGCATCGACCGGACCCCCAGGTCCGCCAGGATCTGCGCCCCGATGTGGTAGTCGCGCGGGTCGGGGGCGAACCCCAGCTGCTCGTTCGCCTCCACGGTGTCGAGTCCTTGCTCCTGGAGCCGGTAGGCCAGGAGCTTGTGCGTCAGCCCGATCGCCCGGCCCTCGTGTCCCCGCACGTACAACAGCACGCCGCGGCCCTCCGCGGCGATGGCATCCAGGGCCCCCTCGAGCTGCTCACCGCAGTCGCATCGGCGCGACCGGAACACGTCACCGGTCAGGCACTCGGAGTGGACCCGCACCAGGATCCCCTCGCCGTTCCCCATCTCCCCTTTGACCAGCGCCACGTGAACACGGCCGTCCATCGTGCTCTCGTAGGCGTAGGCGCTGAAGTCACCGTTGCCCGTGGGGATCACGGCCTCGGCAGCCCGCCGGACGAGCACCTCGCGTTCCCTGCGGTACCGGATGAGGTCGGCGATCGAGATCAGTTTCAGGCCGTGGGTCCGGGCCACTCGCTGGAGTTCGGGGAGACGGGCCATCGTTCCGTCCGGGTGGAGGACCTCGCACAACATCCCTGCGGGGGTCAGGCCGGCCAGGCGGGCCAGGTCCACCGTCGCCTCTGTGTGGCCCGCCCGGACCAGCACACCCCCGTGGCGAGCCCGAAGCGGAAACACGTGACCCGGCATCCTCAGATCTTCCGGCCTGGTGGCGGGGTCGGCCATCGCCCGGACGGTGGCCGCCCGGTCGTGGGCGCTGGTGCCGGTGGTGGTTCCGGCCTTCGCATCGATGGACACGGCGAACGCCGTTCCATGGCTCTCGCTGTTCTGCACGGCCATGAGGGGGATGCGGAGTCGGTCCAGTCGCTCCTCCGTGCAGGGCGCACAGATGATGCCTCGCCCGTGGGTGGCCATGAAGTTCACTGCCTGGGGCGTGACCTTCTCGGCAGCCATGACGAAGTCGCCCTCGTTCTCCCGGTCGGCGTCGTCGACCACGATCACCACCCGACCGGCCCGGACGTCATCGAGAGCCTCCTCGATGGACGAGAACACGGAGCGATCGGCCACCGGTTGCGTTCGACTCAAGTTCGAGCCCTTTCTCCCGTCGATGTGAGGAGGCGGTCCACGTACTTGGCCAGTACGTCCACCTCCAGGTTCACCTCGTCCCCCACCCGGGCCGTTCCGAGCGTCGTCACCGCGAGCGTGTGGGGTATCAGCGCCACAAAGAACGAGTCGTTATTCACGCCGGCCACGGTGAGCGAGACGCCGTCCACCGAGACCGACCCCTTCTCAACGAGGTACCGAAGGAGTTCGGCCGGCGGACGGACGGCGACCCATGCGCCTCCGGTGGGCTCGGCCTCGAGGCTCACCACCTCCCCCACGCCGTCGACGTGTCCCTGGACCAGGTGGCCCCCCAACCGAGTGGTGAGAGTGACCGGCCGCTCCAGGTTCACCGGGTCGCCCGGGGCCAGGCCGCCGAGGCCCGTCCGCCGCAGGGTCTCGGCCGACACGTCGAACCCCAGATGGTGAGGGCCCCGATCGACGACGGTCACGCACACGCCGTTCACCGCGATCGAGGAGCCCAGATCCGTGTCGGCCAGCACGGTGCGGCACGACACGGTGATCCGATCTTGGGAACGCTCCAGGATCGCGCCGAGCTCCTCAACGATCCCGGTGAACATGAGCCTCCACCCTCAGGTCCTCCCCCACGCGGTCGAAGGACACGACCGAAAGCTGCAGAGCATTGGCGATGGGGGCGAACCCCCGCCCGCCCAGGACGCCGGGCGCGTCCTGGCCTCCGATGAGCCTGGGGGCCAGGTACACGACGACCTTGTCCACAGCCCGGTCCTCCACCATGGACCAGGCGAGCGTGGGGCCCCCTTCCAGGAGCACGCTCTGGATGTCCCGCTTGCCCAGATCCGCCATGAGCTGAAGGAGCGGAACCCCCCCCGCCTCCGGCTCGTACTCGACGATGTCGGCCCCCCGAGCCCGCCATGCCTGCATGCGCTCCCGAGGGGCCAGGCTGGTGGTTGCCACCATCGTCGGCGCGGCCGCGTCGAACAGGTCGCCCGTCCCCGGTACCCGCCCACGGGCGTCCACGAGGACACGCAGCGGGGGACGTCCTCGGTAGTCGGGATCCCGAACCGTGAGGGAGGGATCGTCCGCGAGCGCAGTACCGGCTCCGACCAGGATGGCGTCGGCGGCGGCCCGGAGTCGATGGACATCGGCCCGCGCAGCCGTCCCGGTGATCCATCGTGATGTCCCGTCCCGGGAGGCCACCTTGCCGTCCAGGCTCGCGGCCATCTTCCAGGTGACGAAGGGCATGCCGGTGCGAACGTGCTTCACGTACGCCTCGTTCAGCCGCGTGGCCTCCTGACCCAGGACGCCGGTCCGGACCTGGATGCCGGCTGCTTCCAGCGCGGCGAAGCCTCGGCCATCCACGACGGGGTTGGGATCGCTCATCGCGGAGACGACCCGGGCGATGCCGGCGCCAGTGATGGCCCGGGTGCACGGGGGGGTCCGGCCGAAGTGATCGCACGGTTCGAGCGTGGTGTACAGCGTGGCCCCTCGCGCATCGTCACCCGCTTGCTCGAGGGCCACGATCTCGGCGTGTGGGCGCCCCGGTCCCTCGTGGAATCCCTCGCCCCGGATGTGGCCCCCGGCCACGATCACCGCGCCAACCAGGGGGTTGGGCGAAGTTAGCCCTCGCCCCCGCTCGGCGAGCCCCAGGGCCCGCTCGAGGTACGCCTCGTCGTCCACCACGAACCTTTCCCGGGACGGACGCGAGGGAGAGAAGGTCGGGCACGACCCGGCGAGCGCCGGAGCCGAGCACCGCCCGTCCTCTCCCTTCCCGACTCTCACGGTCGGTCCCGGAATCTCACCGGGTCCACCCCCGAATGGCTCTCGGAGGGTCGCGGACTGTCACCGCCGGTGGGGACTTGCACCCCGCCCCGAAGACGAGCTCTTGGTCGCAAGTATAGGCGCAGGAACTTCGGGCCGCCGCGGCTCCCCGAGCCCGGCCCGTCAGGTCGAGGCGCGGCGGTCGATCGCGTAGGAGGAGCCGGTGTCGCGCTTGGCGAACGCCTTCATCTCCGTGGCGACGGCGACCGCCTCGCCGTAGTGGGCGAACCGCCGCGTCGTGGTGGTGGCGATCCCGCTCGATACGCCCACGAGGGGTAGGCGCTGGAGGATGCCCTTGCGGTCCTCGACCTCGACGAACCCACGCTGCAGGTCGTCGGTCGCGTAGAACTCGTGGATCTGGGCGTCGAACCGCTCGACGATCCGTTTGGCCGTGTCCTCCGCCACGTCGGGTGGCGTGATGGCCACGAAGTCATCGCCCCCCACGTGGCCCACGAACCCCTCCGGGCCGGCGAACTCGGCGACGGCGTCCTGGATGATCCGGGCCGTGGCTTGGATCAGGCGGTCACCACTGACGAATCCCTTCTGGTCGTTGTACGCCTTGAAGTTGTCGAGGTCGCAATACAGCACGGCGAAGGGGCGGCCGTCGCGGACCATCCGCTCGATCTCCTCCTGGATCCGGATGTTGCCGGGGAGGCCGGTCAGCGGGGAGAGGTTCCGCATCTCCTTGGCCCGGCGGAGCGTTCCCTTGACCCGGGCCAGGAGCTCGATGGGGTCGAAGGGCTTGATGATGTAGTCGTCGGCCCCCGCGGTCAGCCCGAGCACTTTGTCGGTCGACAGGGCCTTCGCCGTCAGCATGATGATCGAGGTGTTCGCGGTCACCGGGTTGCGGCGCAGGCGCTGGGCCACCTCGAACCCGTCGATCCTCGGCATCATCACGTCCAGGAGCACGAGGTCCGGCCGCATCTCGTTCGCGCGCTGGAGGGCCTCCTCCCCGTCGGAGGCCACGGACACGTCGTAGCCCGCCGACCGCAGGTTGACCTCGACGAATCGGGCGATGTCGGGGTCGTCGTCGACCACCAGGATGGTCTCCGGCATCAGTCACCCCCTTCTCTGGCTACCGCCGCCAGCGTCCGCGCGGCCTCCGCCGGATCCCGTGCCTTGAAGATCGAGGAGGCCGCGGCCAGGACGGTGGCTCCCGCGGAGATGCATCGCGCCCCCGTCTCGGGGTCGATCCCTCCGTCGACCTCCACATCGGTCGAGAGGCCCCTTCGGTCGATCTCGCCCCGGACCCGCTCGATCTTCGAAAGGACCTCGGGGATGAACGCCTGTCCGGCCCACCCCGGCCGAACGCTCATGACGATCACGTCGTCCAGCTCCTCGAGGTGGGGGAACACCGTCTCCACCGGGGTTTCCGGCTTCACCGCCAGCCCCGCCCGCATCCCGATGTCGCGGGCCTTGCGGACCACGGGGGCGGGGTCGTCCAGGGCCTCAACGTGGCACGTGACCATGTCGGTCCCGGCTGCGGAGAAGTCGTCGAACAGCAGCTCGGGCCGTTCGATCATCAGATGACAGTGCAGGGGCAGGCCGGTCACGGGACGGAGCGATCCGACCACGACGGGACCGACGGTGAGGGGCGGGACGAAGTGTGCATCCATCACGTCGACATGGATGACGTCGGCATGGGCCTCCACCAGCTTTACCTGATCGGCGAGGTGCGCGAAGTCCGCCGAGAGGATCGAGGCGGCCAGCTTGCCCACGACGCAGGATTCTATCTGCACCTCCCGAGGGCCCATCGCGAGGGGGACGGCGTTCACCAGAGGGCTCAGCCGAGGCGTTCCCCCCGGACGGGACGGTGGCCGCGTGTGAAGTCCGCGGCGCTCATCCGCCGCCCTCCGGCCGGAGCCACCTCGAGCGGGCGGAACCCTCCTGCCGCCGTGGCCACAACGAAGCCGTCCTCGTCCGCGTCGATGACCATTCCGGCCTCACCGTCCCCGTCGACCGCCTGGGCCCGGAACACCTTGAGGGGGCGGCCCCGGAACGTGGTCACGACCCCCGGGTCCGGTGCGAGGGCGCGCACCCGGTTGACCAGTGAGCGAGCGGGCTGATGCCATTCCAACGTGCGGTCGGCGGGCCCGAGCTTGGGCGCGAACGTCGCCGAAGCGTCGTCCTGGGGAACGGGGGTGACCCGCCCTGCCGAGAGGTCGTCGAGGGTTTGGACCAGCAGGTCGCCGCCGATTCCTGCCAGCCGAGCCCCCAGCGAGCCGCTGTCGTCATCTTCGCGGATCGGCTCTGCACGGCGGCGAAGGATCGGGCCGGTGTCCAGGCCCTCGTCCATGCGGATCGTGGTGACACCGGTCTCGTCCATCCCCTCCAGCAGCGCCGTCTGGACCGGGCTCGCTCCACGGAGCAGCGGGAGGAGCGAGAAGTGCACGTTGACCGGCGCGATCGTGGGCATGTTGAGGACAGCGCCCGGCAAGATCTCCCCGTACGCCACGACGGCGAGCACCTCGGCCTTCGCTCGGGCGAGCACCTCGAACCCCGGCCCCGACTTCACCGTTTCCGCCTCGGCCAGCGGAAGGCCGTGGTCGGTGGTGGCCTCCGAGACCGGGGTCGGCGCGGGCCCCGCGCCGCGCCGCCCCGGTCGCGGCACCCGGGTCACGACCGCCACGACGTGGTGTCTCGAACGCGCCAGGGC
>JBKPDU010000025.1:0-17124 GCA_046728055.1 Actinomycetota bacterium
GACCGGCTTCAGGAACTCGGCCTGGAGGTCATGGACACACCGCAAGGCACGAGAGTTCGCCCCCGGATCTGACCGGGATCAAAGGCTCACGGCCGCAAGCGCCGGTTGCGATCCGAGACCCAAGTCCAAACAAGTTGATTGCTCACTCTCGGTCGGCGGCGCGGGGCCCGGGTGGTGGCGAGTCCCGTCGGGATGGAACCATTCCACCGTCCCGTCCCTGGCGCGGGTCACGGTCCACCCATACTCGTGAACCAGCTTGTGGTGCATCGTGCATAGCAGCAGGAGGTTGTCGAGCTCGGTGCGCCCTCCCCGGTTCCACCACAGGATGTGATGGGCCTGGGTGAACCGGCGAGCACCGCATCCTGGGAACCGACACTCGGAGTCCCGATACCGGAGCTGGCGCATCATCCACGCCGACGGCTCCCTGGATGTTCGTCCCAGGCTTAAGGCGTTGCCGGCCTGGTCTTCGATCACCGTCTCAAGACGAGCGGTGCAGAGAAGTCGACGAGCGGTCTCAGGGTGTGCGACCCCGCCGCCCTCGATCTCACACCTCGCTCCATCGCGGACCAGTGCGTCCAGCGGCGCGTGCACGATCACCGTTGCGCGATCGGGATCCGGATCGGAGGCGATGGCCCGCGAGCATAGCGACACCAGGGCATCGGCCCGTCGCCCCGACGCGTGAAAGGGGTCTTCCTCTCCGGGCATGACCGGGAGAGCTCGGGCAAGACGTTCGATGGCCCTGGCGACCATCGCGCCTTCAGCGGCGGGGAGCTCGGCCTCGAGCCCGAATCGGCGGCCCTCGTCGAGGTACCACCAGGCGAGGAAGCGAGCTCTATCGGCTTCCCGCACCTCTTCGATGGAAGGACGGACCGCGGCGTCAGCCTTCCTGCGGACGCACGCCACCGAGACCCCCTTGGCCCACGAGACAAGGTCCGCCTCGGTCTTCGCTGTGGCGAATCGAGCAAGTTCGACCACCTTGTCGATCCCGAGCTGACCCGATCGAAATGCCTCGGACAGTCGAGGCAGGCCTTCGAGGGCATGGGCCGCGTTGATCCAACAGGATGCCTTCCAGCACGAGATCCCGTACCGCATGGACAGGAAATGAGCCATATCCCGGGCTCCGGAGTTCTGCCAGGCATCTTGCCGGTCGGCCTCTGCGATGAGCTCGAACATCGACCGCTGCGAGCGCGAGATGCGGGCATGCAGGGCATCGATCTTTTGGATGACGTCGTCACTCGCGGTTCGGCCGCTTTCCATCACACGAACGATATCGAACGCCTGTTCGCTCGTCTGTTACGTAGGTCACATTGGGCAGATCTTCTTGAATCCTTCGGATCGCCCCGGCCTAACGCCCTCCTACCGTACGGTCACGGGCTCCCGAGGAGCCTCGTTCAAGCGCCTCGCGCCGTCGGGGGTTACCGCGACGATGTCCTCGATCCGCACGCCGAACCGGTCCGGAAGGTAGATGCCCGGCTCGATCGAGAACGTCATGCCCACCTCGAGCTTCGTCGCGTTGCCGGCCACGATGTATGGCGGCTCATGAGTCTCCAGGCCGATCCCGTGGCCGGTGCGGTGAATGAACCACTCGCCGTAGCCGGCATCGCCGATCACCTCGCGGGCGGCCCGGTCGACCTCCTCGGCCGGAACGCCCGGTCGCACGGCCTCGAATGCCGCCTGCTGGGCCCGCCGGACGACCTCGTGAACATGATCGAACTCCTCGGGCGGCTCGCCGACGACCACGGTCCGCGTGATGTCCGAGCAGTAGGCGCCAAGGTGCCCCCCGAAATCCAGGACCACCGCGTCGCCTTCCCCGATCTTCCGCTCCCCCGCCTCGTGGTGAGGCGAAGCGCCGTTCGGGCCGGAGCCCACGATAGTGAAATCCGCTGTCTGGTGGCCGTGGCGTCGAAGCGCCTCGGCCAGGTCCGCCGCCACGTCGGTCTCGGGGCGGCCGGCGAAGGCCACCTCGACGATGTCGGCGAAGGCGGCGTCGGCGGCCGACGCCGCCTTCGCCAGCCCCGCCAGCTCCTCCTCGTCCTTTGTCGCACGAAGCGGTGGCATGGCCCGGCCGGCCGCGACGAACGTGCGGCCCGGCGCCACCTCCTCGAGCCCCAGGATGTGGGACGCCCACGTCTGGTCCGAGACGGCCAGCCGGCCGGGGGGCAGGAGCCCGGCTGCCGTCGCGTACGGGTCCTCGTCGTCGGCCCACGAGACGATCTGGATCTGATCCGCGGCCGGCGACGTCAGCGCGGCAGGTTGCTCCAGGAGCGGGACGAGCAGGACCGGGCCGCGCCCCGGGGCGACCACGAGCAGCGTGAGCCGCTCGAGGGGCGGTGGGGCGTGGCCGGTCAGGTACAGCAGGTCTGGCCCCGGCGTGACCAGCAGCGCGTCAAGGCCGGCTTCCCCGACCACGCGCGCCGCGCGGTCCAACCGTTCGGCGTGGCGACCGGCGACCGTGCGGCCGGTCACAGCTTCATCAGGATCGCCTGCGGGGCGACTTCGAACGTGGCGGGAGTAAACCCCAGGACCTCGCCGTCGGCCTCGATGGGAAGGGGCCGGTCCGCGTCCACCTCCAGGGCCTCCCTCACTCGGAACTCGGCAACCCGAGGATGTGGTAGATGCTCCCCCCGGTAGACCTTGGGCAACAGCGTGAACGAATCCGACTTCGGTCCCTTGAAGATCAACACGTCGAGGACACCGTCACCAGGGTAAGAGCGGGGCGAGATCTTCATCCCTCCCCCGTAGTACTGGCAGTTGCCCACGATCACCATGAGGCCGGGTCCTTCGTAGTCCTTCCGATCGGCTCGGACCCTCAGCTTGGCCAGCTTGAACCGAGGAAGCGTCAGCCAGAATCCGAAGAAGTACTTCGACTGGCCGAATGAGACGGGCAGGCGATCGGCCCGGGCCGCCACCGCCGCTCCCAGTCCGGCCTCGGCGACGTTGGGGAAATACCGAACCTCCCGCTTCCCGTTCGGACGCGAATAGGTGATCTTGCCGACATCGAGGGGGTAGGTGTTCTCCCCCAAGAGGTGTTGGCACGACCGGGTGACGTCACCGGGGAGGCCGAACGTCCGAACGAAGTCACACCCCGAGCCGGCGGCGACCACCCCGAGAACTGGTTGCGGCACGATGGTGGCCCCGTCCTGGCCGAACATCCCATTCACGACCTCGTGCACGGTTCCGTCGCCTCCTACTGCGACGACGAATCGGCCGCCGCCCGAGAGCGCGTCGCGAGCGAACCGAGTGGCGTCTCCCGGCCCTGCGGTGCGGAGGAGCCGATACGGGAGCCCTCGGGCCTGGAGCGTTCGCTCCAGCTCCGGGATCTCCTGCCCAACGCGCCGCCGGCCGGCGTGGGGGTTGACGATCACCGTGAGCTCTCCGAACGGGCTCCCCATGGCGGGTGCATCCTACCCATGGGGCTGGCGCGGCCGGGTGGAACGAAGCTCGCTCTGGGCCTCACACGCCCGTGTAGGAAACGACGCCACGATCCACCGATCCGATGGCCTGGCGTGCGAGCTCGGCGGTCTCGCCGGACGACACCTCCTCGATCTGGCGGAGGAGGTCCAACAGCTGCTTGCAGTTGCGCACGAAGTCGCCGGGGGCCATGCCGGTTTCGGCCAGCACGTCCTGGAGGGGCTTGCCCTCGGCCCATTGGAACACCGGCGTGGCGAACCCCGCTTCGAGCTCCCGACACAGCTCGACGTGGTGCGCGTCCTCCGACCGTCGGATGCGACGCCACAGGCGATCCAACCGTTGCAACCGCCGAGCCGTCTGGGCGGTCGGCATGTCCGCCTGCCGGGGCACGCGTTCCCGCGACTCATAAACGACGGTTGAAACCAGAGCCGCCATCTCGGCCGGCGAGAGACCGGTCAGCAGCCCGTCGCCGAGCGCCTCGGCCACCAGGATGTCGCCTTCGCCGTAGATCCGGGAGAGCACGTCGCCCTTGGGGAGGATGGCGAACTCTCGCACGTAGCCCAGTTCCTCCAGGACCTCCAGGACCCGTTCGAACTGGCGCGCGAGCGTCTCGGTCCGCGTCCTGATCCGCCGTTCGATCCCCCGCAGCCGCTGGTCGAGCTGGCTTGCCCGAACGGCCCACCGCTCGTGGGTCGGCCGGTCTGGGCAGGCATGACAGGGGTGTCGGGACGCCAGCTCCTCCAGCCGGGCCGCCTCACGCTGGGCCCTCGCGTCTATGCGTTCCCTGGCTTGTTTGGGCGGCCGCACGTCGAGGGCAACGAGTCGAGCCGCCAGGTCGCGGCGGAACCGAGCGCTCCGGGCGCTCCCCGAGCGCGGCAGCGGAATCTTCGTCAGGACGATCGGGGGATCCTCGAAGTCGCGGACCGACAGACGGAAGAACTTTCGATCCTGTGCCAGGACGGTGGGACGACCCTCGCGGGAGGACAGCACGACGGCGAGCCCCCGGCGCCTGGCACGCGGGACGAAGATGACATCGCCCGGTCGGAGCGCTTCCAGGCCGTGGCGGACCGCGTCACTTCGAACCCGTTCTCGGCCCTTGCGGGCCTCCTCGCGGATCTGTTCGGCCTTCTCCCGGAGCCGCCAGTAATCCGCGAAGTCACCGAGATGACAGTGCATCTGCTGGCGAAATCCAGCCAGGTGGGCGGTATCCCGCTCGATCTCTCGCTCCAGGGCGACCACGCCACGATCCGCCAGGAACTGCGCGAACGAGGAGTTCAGCAGGTGATGGGCCTGGTCCCTCGTGTAGTTGCGAACCAGGTTCACGGCCATGTTGTACGAGGGTCGGAACGACGACGAGAGCTCGTAGGTCCGGGTGCTCGCGAGCGAGGCCACCCGCTCGAAGGGCACTTGCCGCTGGAACACCACCACGGCATGCCCGATCTCGTCGATCCCCCTCCGACCGGCCCGCCCCGTCAGCTGCGTGTACTCCCCCGGCGTGAGGAGCTCGTGCCGCTCCCCGGAGAACTTCCACAGGTCCTCGATGACCACGGTCTTGGCCGGCATGTTGATCCCCAGCGACAGGGTTTCCGTGGCGAAGACCACCTTCACCTCGCCCGCCTTGAACAGCTCTTCAACAGTCTCCTTGAACACCGGCAGCATCCCCGCGTGGTGGGCCGCGATCCCGGCCGAGAGCGCCTCGCGGAACGTGTAGAACCCCAGCGTCTCCAGGTCCTCCTGGGCCATCCAGGCCACGCGCATGTCCGCGAACTCCCGGATCCGATCGGCCTCCTCTCGCGTGGTCAGGCGGACCCCCGCGTCCATCAGCCATTCCACGCTGCGGTCGCAGCCCGCCCGGCTGAACACGAAGTAGATCGCCGGGAGCATCTCGTTCTGGGCCAGGACCTCCACGACCTCCTCACGCCGGGGCACGTACACGCGTCGGTGCCCCTCACGAGGCCGAGGGATCCGTTGGTACTGGGCCGCACCGGAGGATCGCCGGTAGTACGTGCGGTACCGGACCTCCTCCTGGTCCAGCGAGACGATGTACGGGTTGGGGATCAGCTGCCCATCCTGGCGCACGTGCATTGGGTGCAGCTCGTGGCCGATCAGGTAGTGGTGCTCGAGCGGCACCGGTCGGCGTTCCTCGATGACCACCCTGGTCGGACCTCGAAGGGTCCCGATCCATTCGCCGAACTCCTCGGCGTTGGAGATCGTCGCCGACAGGCACACGACGGGGACCGACAGCGGAAGGTGGATGAGGACCTCCTCCCACACGGCGCCGCGGTATGGGTCCTGGAGGTAGTGCACCTCGTCCAGGACCACGGAGGACAGGCCGAGGAGCGTCGGGCTCTTCTCGTAGAGCATGTTCCGGAGCACCTCGGTGGTCATCACGACCACGGGTGCCTCGGAGTTGATCGAGTTGTCCCCGGTGAGCAGCCCGACCCTGGCGGCGCCGTACCGAGCCACGAGGTCACCGAACTTCTGGTTGGACAAGGCCTTGAGCGGGGTGGTGTAGAAGGCCTTGCTCCCCAGATCCAAGGCCCGCTCCACGGCGAACTCGGCGACCACGGTCTTCCCCGAGCCCGTGGGCGCAGCGACCAGGACGGATTCGCCGGCGTCCAGTGCCTCGATGGCCTCGAACTGGAAATCGTCCAGGTCGAACGGGTAGCGTGCGGCGAAGCGTTTGGGATCGGTCACACCGCCAAGTCTACGGGCGTGACCGCCCTACCCTCGAAGGTCCAGCCCCTCCACGTGTTCCTCGAGCTTGCCGGAGAAGGCATCGGGTTTCTCCATGTTCGACAGGTGGCCGGCGCCCTCGATGACCAGCAGGCTGGCTCCCGGGATGGCGTCCGCCATCGGCGCGGACACCGCCGATGGGATCAGCGTGTCGTCCGTCGAGGTGATGACCAAGGCGGGGACATCGATCCCCGAAAGGTCTGGCCGGGAATCCGGTCGCTCGGCCATACCGAGCGACGCGGCGGCCATCGCGTCCGCAGGCTGATCGGCGATCAGCCGGCGGACGTGCGCCCGCAGTTCCTCGGGAGCCCCCTGGGAAAGGAGCGGTGGTGGCTTCGCCACCAGGAACGCGTTCCCCTCTCGCCGGAGCCGCTCCGCGAGGGCCCGACGGCTCGCCGCCCCCTCTTCGCTGTCCGGCTCCGCTCGCGTGTTGGCCAGGACCAGGGCGGCGAACCGATGTCGTGCACGCCGCCACAGCTCGAAGGCGATGTAGCCGCCCATTGAAAGGCCGCAGACCACGGCCCGGTCAACGTCCGCCCGATCGAGCTCGGCCAGTACGCGGTCGGCCGCCGCGCCCATGGTCATCACCTCGCCGGCCGGCTCGGTGCCCCCGAAGCCGGGAAGGTGCGGCGCGATCACCGGCAAGTTGCCGGAGAACGCCGAGAGCTGTGCCTCCCACATCCTCGCGTCGAGGGGGAACGCGTGGAGCAGGACCAGGCCGTCGGTCACGAGCCGGCGGGCGCCGACGGTAGCGTCGGTTGGTAGACCTCCGCCTCGATTTGCAGTTGGACGAAGTCGCGGTAGCCGCTGTTCATGAGGTCGGCCGCGACGTCGAGGATGCCGCGCGCGCCCTCCAGCAGTTCGGTGCGCTGATCCCCGTTGGCGGCCGCGGCCCGCTCTAGCAGGAGGGCGGCCTGTTCGTACAGCTTCAGCCCGTCCCGCATCTTCTCCCTGACGTTGAAGAAGTAGTTCACGAACTCTGCGTCGAAACCCTTCCTCGCCGTGATCGACGCCACCTCGATCTCGTGGATGGCTCGCCATGCGTCCCTGGCCGCGGTCCGGGCGGCCCTCGCGTCGCTCCGGGCCGAGCCGGGCTCGACCGTACCCTTGGCCAGCCCGTCGACGTCGGCGGTGAGGCCGGGGAAGGCGGTGAAGCCGTCGGGAGGCGCCGGCTGGCCGATGGACGCGATCGGTCCCTGAACTCGTCCGCGGAACGTGACGGCGGCGACGCGCTTTCGTTCCGCCAGGGCCTGCTCTCGGGCTTGGGTCCGCTCCCGTGCGAGCCCGTACCAGATGCCCGCCACCGAGCCGGCCACCACGACCACGAGCACGCCGATACGGAACCCCCGCCGAGCGAGCAGCGGCCGCTTCACCGGCGTGTAGGCCGGCCTGGGCCCGGGGGTCACGACCCGGCGGCTTCGCGGCTTGCTCTTGCCCTTGATGGCCATGGACTTCCTATCGGTTCATCAGGCGGGCCACGATGATAGCGCCCTCGTAGAACAGGACCATCGGGACCATCATCGCGGCCATCGTGTAGGGGTCCGAGCTCGGGGTGATCACTGCGGCGAAGACCGCGATGAACAGGATGGCCCCGCGGCGCCATTCGCGAAGTTGCTGGCTGGAGATCACGCCGACGATCGAGAGGAAGATCAGGATCACCGGGAACTCGAAGGAGATCCCGAAGGACAGCGCCAGCAGCATCACGAACCCGATGAACCGGTCACCGGTGAGAAGAGGGACGAACCCCGAACCGGCGAACCCAAGCAGGAAGCCGAGGCCTCGCGGCAGGGTGAAGTAGGCGATGACGGCGCCCAGGGCGAACAGGACCACGGACGACGCCACGAAGGGTACGGCCAGCCGTCGCTCCCGACGGGTGAGGCCTGGCACGACGAACGCCCACAGCTGCCACAGCACGATGGGCAAGGCGATGAACAGCCCCAGGAAGACGACCACCTTGAGCTTGATGATCACCGGCTCCAGGACGCCGGTGAATACGAACTTGCATCCGGTTGGTGGACGGTTCCCGGCAGGCAGGTTCTCGAGCGTCTCGCAGTAGGGGGTCTGGAGCAGTTGCAGGACCGGCCCGTACAGGAACCACCCGATGACCGAGCCCACGCCGATGGCCCCCAGGGCGATGAACAGCCGGCTCCGCAGCTCCTCGAGGTGCTCGACGAGGGTCATCGTGCCCTCGGGGTCGCGGGGCGGACGCCGGAACCGCTGGGGGATCAGCTTCATCGGAGGTCGACGAGGATCCGCCTATCCCGCCGTGGGCCGGCCGCCGTCGCCCTCGTCGTCCAGGTCAACATGCAAGCTGCGCTGGATCTCGTCCCTGGCCCTGCGGAGCTCGGCCAAGCCCTTGCCGACGTGGCGAACGACCTCCGTTCCGTCGGGGTCGTCGGCGCCGCCGGTCTCGGTCTCGCGTCCGGGTTGCGGTGGTGCGTCGGAGCGGCCTTCGGGCGGCGGTGGTGCACCGGCACGGGTGGTGGACCGAGCCGTCGAGGCCGGCTCCTCGTTCAGCGCGGTTCGGATGGTCTTCTGGACCTCGTCCTGCGCCTTCCGGAACTCACGGATGCCTCGGCCGATCGACCGCCCGACCTCCGGCAGCCGGCGGGGACCGACGACGAGCAGGGCGATGACCAGGATGACCATGAGCTCGAGAGGGCCGATGTTGAACATCTCGTCGGATGGGGCGGCGCCCGGCCCGATTCTACTGCGTGAGGGTTCCAGACCGGCCGCGCGCCGACCTCGGCTTCGCCGCTGGAAGCCGCGCCGCCCTCGACGATGCCCGCTCCCCCGCTGCCGCGATGTCCTCGGCGATGGGCTGCACGTCCTCCTGGAACCGGCGGAGTGTCCGGCCGAGCAGGAGCACGTGGCGAACCAACCCCACGAGCACGACGGCGATGGCCAGGGTGCTGATCACGCCGACGAGGATCCAGACGGTGGCGGGGGTGGTCACTCCGACGATGCTAGCCGAGCCGTTGGCTCAGCGCTGACCGGCCAGGAATTCTCGGATGCGCCCGTCGTCCTGAAGGACGAAGTGGAAGTCGATGAGGTCGTCGATGGTGAACGCCGGACCCTCGGGGAGCTGGCCCCGGGGGTCGAGCTCGGCCTCCTCGTCGAACATCGGCATGGTGCGTTCCTCGGCCTCGCCACGGCCCGAGACATCCACGCCGGCCGAGACCAGGAGGGCGACGATCTTGCGGTCGGCCCGCTTCTCCACGCCGTCGAGGCAAGTGGGGCAGGTGAACCGGTAGGTGCCCTCTCGCCCGCCGTGCAGGACCGACAGGAGGATGGCCTCGGGGCCCATATCGACCTCTCCGCAGCGGGGGCATGTGGTCCGGATGGTGGTCATGTCACGTGCAGTATCGGTCCGGCTATCGAAACGGTTTAGCGTCGAGAGGCCGGAAGGGACTACTCTATTCGTACAATTCTTTGGTCCGGCCGGCCAGCTCCCGAACTCGGTCTTTTAGCTCGGGTGGACTCAACACTTCGGCTTCGCCTCCCAAGCGAAGGACCAGTCGGGCCACCCATTCCAGGCGGCTCGCTGGGAGCTGCACTTCGAGGTCTCCGGTGCGTGTCTCGGTCTCCGCGTCCACCTCGTAGTACTCACCCACCCACCGGGCCGCTGGGTGCAGGAGCAGCCGAACCGGGACGTCCCGTTCGGTCGGCGTGTAAAGGGCCCGTCCCGCCCCGGCCAGGCCCCGGGGCATGAAGGTGTCCCCCGTCGATCCCACGGAGCGGATTCGATCCGCCCGGAACAGCCGCTCCTCCCCCGAGCGATGGTCGAAGGCGGCCACGTACCAGTTCCCGACGGCGAAGAACACCTCCTCGGGGTCGATCTCCCGCGCCGTGGTCTCGGCGGAGGAGGCAGCGTAATACTCGATCCTCACCCGCTCGTTGCCGGCCACGGCTCGCCGGAGGGCGTCCAGGGTCTTGGCGGGCTTTCCGCCCTCGGCCGCCTCCACCCGCTGTGCCAGCTCGCCCAGGGTTTCCGGGCCGAGGTGCGTCTCGAGCTTCTGCAAGGCCGAGGCCAGGGCCGTGGCTTCGTGGAGCCCGGGCGTCACGGCCAAGGCGGTCCCGCGAAGGTACAGCGCCAGCGCCTCGGCCCGGGTCAGGCGGAGCGGCCGGGAGAAGTAGTCCGCCATGTCGATCCACACTCGCTCGTCCTCGATGGCCACCCCGATCAGGTCGCCCGGTCCGTAAGGGGGCAATCCCGAGACGAACAGCAGGTTCAGGTCCGAGGTCAGCTCGTCCTCGCGGACGCCGAACAACCGGGTGATCTCCGCCAGTTCCGTCCCGGGATGCTTCACCAGGTACGGCACGAGCACGAGCAGCCGCCGCAACCGATCGGACGCTCGCGATGTGGGAGCGGGGCGAGGCCGAGCGCTCATCGGAGCGCCGCGTCCAGTCGGCGGACGATCTCGGCCCGCAGCGCCTCGGGCGCCACGGCCACGGCGTCGGGACCGAACGAAAGGATCCACGACGCCAGCGCGTCGCCTGGGGCGGCCGGAAGGCTGACCCGGACCCAGCCGTCCCTCCGGGTCTCCTCGATCACCGCACCCTGGACCCCCCGGGTCGCCCACCACGCGACATCCGGCGAGAACGCCACCGTGGCCCGCTCCTCGGGCTCCCCCGGGCCGAACGGTCCGCCGACAACGTGCTCCACGGCCCGGAACCCCTCCGGCGGCGGAGCGGCTTCCCCGTCGGGCATGAGTTCCCCGCCCGCCCTCGACAGACGGAACGCCCGGATCTCCCGTCGTTCCCTGTCCAGGCCCACCAGGTACCAGTGCCCCGCTCGGAACACCAACCCCCAGGGATCGACGTGGCGTTCGGATTCGACGCCCCGGGAGGTTCGGTAGGCGAACCGGACGCTCCGTCTCTCTGCGATGGCCTCGGCCGCGGTGGTCAGGCGAGCGTCCACCAGTCCCGCCTCGGCCGCGAGCGGCGCCGAGGGCGCACCGGCCACCAGACCGCCCTCGGTGCCGTACAGCAGCTTGCGAACGGCCTGCTCGGCCGCGTCGTCGGGTCCCCCAGCGTGGGCCGCAACGAACAGAGCCGAGATCTCCTCAGGGGTGAAGTCGATCTCCGGAAGGTAATACCGGTCCTTCAGGATGGCGTACCCCTGATCGACCTCCCAGGCATCGGTGGCGATGACCTCGATGGGGACCCCGACGTCGCGAAGGACGTCCTTGTCGCGTTCGAACATCCGCTTGGCCGAATGGAGGTCGTCCTGGCCATAGCCCTCGGGCATCTTCGCCCGGATCTGTTCAAAGGTGAGGGGCCGCCGCGACTCCAGCAGGAGCGCGACGAGGTTCACCAGCCGCTCGAGCGGGTGCATCGGTGCGGCATGATACTCGGGCCATGCGTGTTGATCGGGCCGGCATCAGGCTGCGTCGTGGCACCGTGGTGTCGGTCGGCGCGTCGCGCCCCGGGGCGATCGAGCTGGAGGTGGACGTCGAGGGTCAGCGGGCTCCGGCGATCCTCTACCCGGACCTTACCGGACCGGTCGGTCCCGGAGACGTCGTGTTGCTGAACACGACGGCGGTCGCCCTCGGCCTGGGCACCGGAGGGTTGCACCTGGTGATCGCCGTCGATGGCGACGGGACCACCGAGCTCGGCCACGACGGCCGGGTGATGAAGGCCCGGTACACGCCGCAGCAGGTGGCCGTCCGATCCGTGGAAGAGAGCCACCGCGACGTGCTGGAGAACTCGCCGGGCCTTCGGGGGAGGCCGGTCGTCGCCGCGCCCCTGCACTCGATGATCGGGCCCATCGCCGCGGGGGCCAAGGCCTCTGCAGATGTGCGGGTGGTCTACGTCATGACCGACGGAGCGGCGCTGCCGGGTCCCTTGTCCAGCCTGGTCCCCCGGCTGCGCGACGCCGGGCTGCTCGACGGCTTCATCACCTGCGGGCAGGCGTTCGGGGGGGAGCTGGAAGCCGTGACGATCTGGACCGGCCTCCTGGCTGCCGCGGAGGTGCTGGAGGCTGACGTGGTCCTCGTGGCTGACGGGCCGGGGAACCTAGGGACCGACACGACGTGGGGCGTCAGCGCGCTGGGGACCGGGAACGTGCTGAACGCCGCGGAGACGCTCGGCGGCGTGCCGGTCGCGGCGCTCCGCGTGTCGTTCGCGGAGCAGCGCGACCGCCACCGGTTCGTGTCCCATCACTCATTGACGATCCTGGAGAAGGTGTGCTCCGCCAGAGCAAACGTCGCGGTCCCGGTCCTGGACGACTCCGGCGAACGAGGCGCCGTATGGGACGCGCTCCGAACGAGGAAGCTCGAGGAGCGGCATCAGCTGGTGGAGGTCGACGGCAGCCCTGCCCTGGCCAAGCTCGACGAGCTGGGCCTCGACATCGAGTCCATGGGTCGGACTCATGAGGACGATCCCGCGTTCTTTCTGGCCGCGGGGGCTGCCGGTGTCCTGGCCGGCCGACTGGTGGCCGAGTCGCGCCGCTATCGGGAAGGCTGACGCGGTGGTCTCCTTGGGGGGGAAGGCCGTCCCGGTGGTCTACATGTGGGCGATGAGCTGCTCCACGCGGTCGTCCACCGAACGGAACGGATCCTTGCACAGCACGGTGCGCTGTGCCTGGTCGTTCAGCTTCAGGTGGACCCAGTCGACCGTGTAGTCCCGGCGCTTCTGCTTGGCGTGCTTGATGAAATCGCCGCGGAGCTTGGCTCGGGTGCTCTGGGGCGGCTCGCGCATGGCCCGGGAGATGTCCTTCTCGCCGACCATCCGCTCGGCGTTCCCGGACCGCTCCATCAGGTAATACAGCCCACGACTCCGATTCACGTCGTGGTACGCCAGGTCGAGCAGCGCCACCTTCGGCGATGACAGCGGGAGCTGATGCTTGCCCCGGTATCGCTCGACCAACAGCATCTTGGCCACCCAGTCCACCTTCCTGGCCAGGATCTCGGGGTTCCCCGTGGAAAGCGCGTCCAGGGCGTCCCGCCACTCCAGCAGCAACTGCTTGGTCTGGGGGTCGCCCCCACGGCGCTCGACGAACTTCGCCGTCCGCTCGTAGTACTCGTTCTGGATCTCGATGGCGGTGAGCTCCCGGCCGTTGGCCAGCCGCACCCGCTTCTTGCCCGCGATGTCGTGGGAGATCTCTCGGATCGCCCGGATGGGATTCTCCAGCGTGAGGTCGCGCATCACCGTGTTGGCCTCGACCATCCGCAGCACCAGGTCGGTGATGCCCACCTTCAGGAACGTGGTCCACTCGTTCATGTTCGAGTCGCCCACGATCACGTGGAGTCGGCGGAACCGTTCGGCGTCGGCGTGGGGCTCGTCCCGGGTGTTGATGATGGGGCGGGACCTCGTGGTGGCCGACGAGACGCCTTCCCAGATGTGCTCGGCCCGCTGGGCGATGCAGAACTGCGCCCCCCGTGGCCCGTGGAGCACCTTCCCGGCTCCGCAATAGATCTGCCGCGTGACGAAGAACGGGATCAGGATGTCGGCCATCCGGGCGAACTCGCCCTGCCGGGCCACCAGGTAGTTCTCGTGGCAGCCGTAGGAGTTCCCCGCGGAGTCGGTGTTGTTCTTGAACAAGTACACCTGGCCGGAGATCCCCTCTTCGTGCAGGCGCACCTCGGCCGCGGCGAGCAGCGCCTCCAGGATCCGCTCCCCAGCCTTGTCGTGGGCCACCAGGTCGGGGATGGCGTCGCACTCGGGCGTGGCGTACTCGGGGTGGGAGCCGACGTCGAGGTACAGCCGGGCACCGTTCTCCAGGAACACGTTCGAGGACCTGCCCCAATGCACCACCCGGCGAAACAGGTATCGGGCCACCTCGTCGGGCGAAAGGCGCCGCTGGCCCCGGAACGTGCATGTCACGCCGTACTCGTTCTCCAGGCCGAAGATCCGACGGTCCACGCGACGAGTGTAGGGCGTGCCCGACGGAACGCGAGGATGTGCTAACCGGACAGGATCCGGGCCACCTCGTCGTCGGACAGGCGGCGGAACTTCCTGCGCTGGCGCCGGGTCCGGTCCAGGACGCCCGCTTCGATCGATTCCGGCTCGATCTCGCGGCCCTCCGCACTGGAGAGCGCCTTCACCGCCTCCCGTACCGCGGTGGACAGGTCCCACTGCTCCTGAAAGGTCCCTTTGAGCGCTTCGGTCAGGGTTTCGGCATGCCCCCCGATCCCCACGAACCCCTGCTCGTCGGTGACAGTTCCGTCGAACAGGATGTGGTAGATCTCGTTCCGTCCGTTGTCCCCTGCCACCTCGGCGACCAGGATCTCGACCTCGTACGGCTTCATCTGCTGGGTGAAGATGGTCGACAGGGCCTGCGAATACCCGTTAGCGATGTCCCGGGCACGTACGTCCTCTCGCCCGTACGAGTACCCGCGGAGGTCGGCGAGGCGAACACCGGCGATCCGCAGGTCCTCGAACTCGCTGTACTTGCCCACCCCGGCGAAGGCGATCCGGTCGTAGATCTCGGAGATCTTGTGCAGGCTGCTGCTGGGGTTCTCGGCGATGAACAGGACCCCGTCCTGGTACTCAAGACCGACGACGGACTTGCCCCGGGAGATGCCCTTGTGGGCGAAGTCCGAGCGGTCCTTCATGAGCTGCTCGGGCGGGACGTACGGAACGAACGACATCAGGGTCTCGCCTGGACCACCGCTTCGTACGCCGAACGGACCTCATCGTCGGGGACCGTGGTGATCCCGTCCCCCGCCACCACCAGGATCGTGGGGAAGATCCCCCGCACGGGGTCGGGTCCACCGGTCGCTGCGTCCTCCTCGGCCGCATCGATCAGGGCCTCCACCCCGACCCTGATCGCCTCGTCCCGGGTCAACCCGGGCCGCCACCGCTTCTTCAGCGAGCCATTGGCCGGGCGCTGGCCGGAACCGGTGACCCGGTAATCGTCCTCCTCCCACCTGCCGCCGGTGGCGTCGTAGTAGAAGATCCGGCCCTCGTTCCTCCCCTCGTCGAACCCGCCGAACAGCGGCACGACCACCAGGCCCTGGAGGGCCAGAGGGAAGTTGCCTCGGATCATCTGGGCCAACCGGTTGGCCTTGCCCTCGAGCGACAGGCGGTCACCGGTGATCTTCTCGTAGTGCTCCAACTCGAGCTGGAAGAGCTTGACGATCTCGACCGCTTGGCCGGCGGCCCCGGCGATGGCGATGGCCGAGTAGTCGTCGGCGGCGAAGACCTTCTCCATCTTGTCGTCGGCGATGGTGAAGCCTTCGGTCGCCCTGGTGTCGCCGGCGAACACCACGCCGCCTTCGTACTTGAGGCCGAGGACGGTGGTGCCGTGAGGTTGCGGCACGTCCGCCGTTGCGCGGGGAGCAGCGAGGCCCTGCACGGCCTCAGGCCGGGATCTCGAGACGAGGTCGAAGAAGCTGGGGTTCGCGCCGATGGGGCCTCCCGCGCCGAGCGGGAAGCCGGCGGGGTCGTCGGTCATTCCCCGCCCTTCTGGACGTAGCTCTTGATGAACTCCTCGGCGTTCTCCTCGAGGACCGAATCGATCTCGTCGAGGATCTCGTCCATCTCCTCCTTGAGCTCCTCGGCCCTGGAGGCGGACGTCACCTGGCCGGCGTCACCCTCGCCGCCCTCGTCCCCGCCTTTTCGCTGGGTTCTCCTCTGCTCCTGCTCCTGCGGCACGGCTCGCATTCCCCCTCGGGTCCGGTTGGGGCCGGCCGGGCCATTCTACCGGCGGGTCAGGACTGGGAAGGAGGCACGGCGCGATCTCAGCGAGCCTAGGACTGGAGCAGGTCGACCAGACTCGCCGCGTCGGACGCCCGGTCGAGCAGGTCGGCCACGTGCTCACGGGTGCCGCGCAGGGGCTCGCGCATGGGGATCCGCTGGAGGGCATCCTTCCCCGTGTCGAAGATCATCGAGTCCCACGAGGCCGCGGCGATGGCGTCGGGGTAGCGGGCGATGCACCGACCCCGGAAGTACGCGCGGGTATCTTCGGGGGGCTCCATGACCGCCCGCTCGACCTCCCGGTCGCTCACCAGGCGGTCCACCTTGCCGGTTGCGGCCATCCGATGGTAGAGGCCCTTGTCGGTCCTGACGTCGTGGTACTGAAGGTCGATCAGCCGCAGCTTGGGGTCGGACCAGGCCAGCCCATCTCGCTCCCGATAACCCTCCAGGAGCCGGTACTTCGCCACCCAGTCCAGCTCCCGCTGGAGTGAGAGGGGGTCGCTCTCCAGCGCCGACAGGACGGTCTCCCACCGCTGAAGGATGTCACGATTGTCTGGCGTGTCGTCCTCCTGCTCGACGTACTTGCGGGCCCGCTCGAAGTACTCCCACTGGATCTCCACGGCCTTCAGTCGCCGGCCATCGGCCAGGGGCAGCTGGGCGGTACACGAAAGATCACGGGAGACCTCGTGCAGCGCGGCCACCGGATTGGCCATCGTGAGGTCGGGCAGGTACTCGTCCTCGATCATCTTCAGGACGATCGAGGTCGTCCCGAGCTTCAGGTAGGTGGCCACCTCGCTCATGTTGGCGTCGCCGACGATCACGTGGAGCCGCCGGTACTTCTCGGGATCGGCGTGCGGCTCGTCGCGGGTGTTGATGATGGGCCGCTTGAGCGTGGTCTCCAGGCCCACCTCGGCCTCGAAGAAGTCGGCCCTCTGGCTGAGCTGGTACCGATGGCGGTCCCGATCATCCCAGGGCGCCTCCGCTCCCAACTTGCCGGCCCCGGTGAAGATCTGCCGGGAGACCAGGAACGGCGTGAGGTCCCGAACGATGGCCCCGAACGGCGTCCCCCGGTCGATCAGGAAGTTCTCGTGGGTACCGTAGGAGTTCCCCTTGCCGTCGCTGTTGTTCTTGTAGATCGCGATGCGCTGCCCAGGCGGAAGCACGTGGCGGAGCTCGCTCAGGGACCGCTCGAGCACGCGTTCCCCCGCCTTGTCGTGGACGACCAACTGGCGCGGGCTGGCGCACTCCGGCGTGGAGTACTCGGGGTGCGCGTGGTCCACGTAGTACCGGGCACCGTTCGGCAGGATCACGTTGGCCAGGCCGAGGTCCTCCTCC
>JBKPDU010000026.1:0-7083 GCA_046728055.1 Actinomycetota bacterium
GCAGCTCCGTCATGCCGGTGTCGACCAGCACGCGCGCATCGGGATGGTCGATGACGTGCACGTAGACCGGCATCCGCTCGCCCTCGGCGAGCAGGTCGGCAACGCGGACTGGCGTGATGGTGATTGAGGCGGGGGCGTTCAATGTGTACCGACCGCAGCGGTGGTGGTTGATATGTGAGTCATGATGACCTCCTTTACCGGTTACTGGCTGACGCGCGGCCGGCCGCACTGCCTCGCGCGCTGGCCGAGCAGCTCCTTCAGTCGTTGGCATTGGGTGGCCCGGTCTGCCGGCGCGCGTCGACTTGATCTCCAACCGAACTACTGCCGCTCTTGGCCGGTCATGGTCCAGGTCGCACTCCAACTTGCGCTTTGCCACGGTTACCTCCCCAAGTGGTCCGATTCTATGGCGCACCTTGTCTCAACTCGTGGAAGCTCCGAAGACTGGCCAGCACGCCGGCGACGAAGCGTCGCAGCGGGGTCAGGATGCGCTAGCGTTGGACGCCCTGAGGCGGAGGAGGAACCTGGTCATGCGGCTATGACGCGACCCCGAGGAGGTCAGCCGTGCCGCGTGATCGGATGTATGTCCGCAGGTTCCTGAAGGAGCCCGGCCACCATGGTGGTGCGTATCTGCTCTTGTCCGTGCCTGATACCGAGGGGGCTCCTGTCGTCCGCGCTCCGGGACTTCGAGCGGGCGCTGAGCGCCGAGGCCAAGGTCCACCGCCGCGCGGGAGCGCGCTCGTCGGTCGCTCCGTGCCCGGCCCCCGGAAGCGGCGGAGTGGATGGTCCACGTCGTTGCGGACGTCTCGGCACTCGACTCGATCGGCGATGAGGCTCTGCAGGGGCTCATGAGCGCCTCGAACACGCGTCCGCCTCGGTCGGGATGGCGTCTGGAGACCTCTCGGTCACGCTCACGGTCGAGGCTTCGTGCTCTGCCGACGCTACGCGGATCGGCATGTGGATGGTCCGGGCGGCCATCGCCGGTGGGGATCGAAATCTCCGATCCCTCTCCCAGTCCGCACACCCCTCCCTCAAGCCGTACCCTCGTCCGCATCCGCAAGCGCCGCTGAGAGGAATCTGTAGGTCCACTCCTCAGCGAACCGCCGGGACTCGGCGAACACGACTCGGATCTCAGGGTAGCGGACCTCCAGACGCGAGAGCACCTCCGCCAACCAGGCTCCCGAGGCATGCTCTTGCTTGAACAAGCCCGAGTAGCGACCCTCAACGACCACGGCCGCGTGCGGGATCTCCGACAGGCGCTGCATCTGAAACGAAAGGGTCCCGTCTGAGAGCGTGGAGGCGAGGTTCTCCAGGGCCTTTCGCTCCACTGAGGCGACGGCGAAGCCGTCTTGAGCAAGCACCGCGTAGTCCCCGGCCGAGAGGGCGACCCGTTGGATCTCCGCACCCTGGCTCGAGAAGCGGTACGGGTAGCGCTCCCTGGTGTCCACGGCGATCCGTACCGCCCCTCCAAGCCTGCGTCGCCTGGGGATGCGACCTCCCGGGTTGGCGGCCCTTGCCGTCTTCTGGGTCTGCCAAAAGATGGCGGGGCGTCCCTTGGCCTCGGTGAACACGAACTGGGAGCGAGAAAGCCGTGGGCGATCGAGCACCAGGTCGATCGCTGCTCCCCTTCGGCGGCAGGAAAGGACCGGGACACGCTCCAGGACCTCGGCGTCCTTCGGCCAGGGATCATCCACCGGGTAGCAGTAAACGCGGGTTGGGCGTGGCCAGACATCCCTCGCCTTAAGGATGAGCCCGCCCTCGATCGGGAGCCGGATGAGGAATGGGAGCTTGCTCTCCGGATCAGGATTCGCGGCGACCAGGAACAGGGCCGGCTCGCCCATCTTTCATGCCGCCAGCCTGTATTCGTGGATCATCCCGCCGAGGACGTCGGCGCGAACGACCTTCTGGCACGCGGGTGAGGCACGAGACAGGCGGCCGGGATCGCGGTCGAACGATACGGTTGGGGCCTCGGGGGGACACAACTCGAGCAAGCGATGCGGGCGTGCCCGGTTGTAATGCGCGACGTAGTCGGCAAGTACCCGGCCGAGGTGGCCCCGGCCACGAACGAGCAGCTGATCAAGGCACTCCCTCCGCACGGTCCTTACCCATCGCTCCGCAAGCGCATTTGTCTTGGGGGCACGGACAGTGGTCTCTACGACCCGGACACCCTCGGTTCCAAAGACCTCGTCGAAGGGGCCAGAGAACTTGGGGTCCCGGTCGCGGATCAGAAAGCGCACCTGTTGAAGCCGGTCCGCGGCGGCGAGGTTGCGCGCCTGCTGGTTCACCCAGTCAGAGCCCGGGTTGCGGGTGACGCCGAGCAGATGGACGCGTCTCGATCGATGCTCGATCGCGAGCAGCACGTCCAGGGCCTGGAGCCAGACAGTGTCGACCGAGAAGAAGTCGGTCGCCCAGATGCCCCTTGCCTGGGCCCTCAGGAACTCGCCCCATGTCGGGCCGTCCCTTCGGGGCGACGGGCCGAGGCCAGCGCTTCGAAGGATCGTCCTGATGCTAGTCGCCCCGAGGCGGATGCCAACCTTTCTAAGCTCTCCCTGGATTCGGATGCATCCCCACCTGGGGTTCTCCTTGCCGAGGCGAATGACGAGGTCCCTAAGTTCCTGGTCGATCGGTGGGCGCCCGACCGGGCGGTGCCTGAATGTCCACCTCCTTTTCACGAGCTCGCGGTGCCAGCGTAAGAGCGTCTGTGGTGTGACCAGGAACCCATGCCAACGCTCTCGCGGGAGAAAGCGACTCGCCGCAGACACGACCATCCTGTCCCTTCGCCCTAGCGCCGGGCGCTTGACGCCTCGGCGGAGCACCCCGAGCTGGTGGCGAAGCACCGTGTTTTCCATCTCGAGCTCCGCGACCGCCGAGCCGCCGACGATCAAGCGGAGCAGCCGCCGCCACACCGAGTACAAAAGGAACAGGAGCATCGGCTGATGCTACCCAGCGACCCTTGGTGGCGGCGAATCGGCATTTGCGTGCCCCACAGGCCGTCGACTTGGGAATGCGCCGGCGCACGGCCTGGCTCGTCGCGGGCGGCGCCGCCTACCTGTTCGGGGCGTGGATCGTGGCGAGCGCGATCCTTGCCGGGACGGATGTCTACCACGGTGGTCCAGGAGAGGTGGCGCCGTGGTTCGGGATCGCCGTGGCGGGCGCGCTCACGGCGTTCTTGCTGGCGACCCGGATCCCGCTGGTGTCGCGGATCCTCGACGAGCCGGGCATGCTGGCCCGGCTGACGTTCGCGAACGTTTTCCGGGTCGTGGGCGTGTCGTTCTTGATCGCGATGGCTCTCGGCGACCTGCCCTGGGTGTTCGCGTTGCCGGCGGGGCTCGGCGACATCGCGGCGGGGATCATGGCGCCCTTCGTCGCTCGAAAGCTCTCGCGCGGCGAGGGCCACCGGGACGCCGTTCGGTTCCACTGGTACGGGATCGGAGACCTGGTGGTGGCGCTCACGATCGGCTTCTTCGCGGGACTCGGGCCGTGGCTGCTGATCGACATCGCTCCGACCACCGAGGCGCTCGCGCTGCTGCCGCTCGCTCTCGTCCCGACTACAGCGGTGCCGCTGACGATCACGCTGCACATCGTCTCTCTGGGGCGGCTCCGCGCCGCTACACGGGCAAGTGACGGAAGAAGGCTAGTCAGCATCGGTGCTCGAGAGCAGATGGCGGGTCGCCAGGGCTAGACGGACCAACCAGGGGACTGTTCCACAGGAGGCCATTCAAGAATGGATCTGTACTCGGTACTCATCTTCGCCCACGTCCTCGGCGCCGTGGGCCTGTTCGCCACGCTGGGAATCGAAGTGGCCGCTTTCCGTCGGCTCCGGGGGGCGCGTACGGTCCACCAGGCCCGAACCTGGATTGGCCCATTGAGGGAGGCGGGTCGGCTCGGCCCGGCGGCGATGGTGACGATCCTCATCGCGGGGGTGTGGATGATGGCGGTCCGGTGGGGCGCCGAGCCCTGGATCATAACCGCGCTCGTCGGGCTGGTCGTCATGGCCGTCCTCGGGACGGCTCTGACCCGCCCGGCCATGGGCCGCCTCGGCACCTCTCTTGCCGGGGAATCGCCGCAGCTTCCGCCGGACTTCCGTGTGCTCGTGGAAGGACCGCTTCGGATCTCGCTGTGGCTGCGCCTGGCGATCGCGGTGGGAATCTTGGGCCTGATGACGGCGAAGCCGGAGGCGTTTGGATCCCTGGCGATTAGGGGAGCCGCCATGGCGATAGGCGTCGGCGCGGCCGTCCGACGCCATCAGGAAGTCCCAACGGGAGAACCCGTGTCTCCACCTTGAGAGTGTTCTCGGGCCCGAACTCGCTGCCTGCGGCGATAGCCAAATTTCGCTGTTTCCCAGCGATTTTGTTGCTTGGCCATTCCAGCCTTTTCTTGACGTCTCCTGGTCGTTCGCGGGACGAATGCGGGACGAACGCAGGACGATTCGGGGGGCCTCACTCATCGACTCATCTACCGCCGTAGACGAAACGATGGTTTCAGGCGGGAATCTTGAATCCATCCGTCCCCCCCTGAGGGCGGACGACGAGAACCCCGCTGTGTCTAGGATGCGCTACGGGGTGCGGTGTGAAAATGAAGGGGACGTGAGCGAGCGGACGCGGGCATAGCTCTGCCGATTGAACGACTGGCACGCTGGAAGAGATGGTGGAACACGAAGCGACTCTAGACGAGGTCTACGCGTGGTTCCGCGACGACGTCGCGGCGTGCTTCGCGTTCCTTGAGGACGAGTACGGCTTTCGACGGACGTCGACACGCGACGAGGGCCGAGATGGGATCTTCATCCGGTTCCGGAGCGAGGCGACGGCGGTCGAGGTCTCCTACGAGCCGGCCGATGACGCAGTCGAGGTCTTTTTGATCAAGGTCGAACGCGGCAGGGTCCCTTCGTACGCACAGGCCTGGCAGAGGAACTGGGTGCCGCTGTTTCGCTACCTCGACCATGCGGGCGCGCGGGGCGCCGAGGGGCCGAAGTCGGTCGGGTGGGGGGACCGCGAAGGGCTACGTCGCGTGCTCGCGCAGCATGCCCAGGCGCTCCGCAACCACGGCAACGACGTCCTGTCTGGCGACTTCTCGGTCTTCGACGAGGCGGAGGCGCCGGCGATGAGCGAGGAGCAGCTCTACGAGGTCGACGAGTCCTCCGATCCATGGATCGGCGAGGACGAGCTGCGCGAGGCTCGGAGGTTCCGGGTCCGGCTCGCTGCCTGGGTCGCTCGCCGACTGCGGCGCTATCTGAGTTCCCGTTCTTGACTAAATCGAGATGACTGTGGCCTCGCGGCCTTCGGGTCGATTGAATGATTCATTCAGTCAGAGGCCCGGATACTGCCACCCAGGACCGTTCGAGAAGTTCGTCCTGGTCGCCGCAGCGGCGGGCTTGATCGGCCACGCGATTCCGGTCGGGCGGATCGCTCGAAACCAGATCCAGGGGTGCATCTCCATGGAGAGCGCCTGACATCCCGAGGATGGGAGCGGTCAGCGTGGTTGTGCTCCTGCACTTCTCGTCCGAAGCAAGGCTCGCCGAGTGAGAAATTCACATAGTGTCTGCCTGGCTTTTTGGCTGGTGCCGATTCTTTCGCTTCGGGCAGCGTGGGGCCGCAACCAGCTTTCCCGCCAACACCTTGACGAGGTCCCCCCGGCTCGGGTAGACCGATGAAGATGGAAAGAGGGATCCCCGGTCCCAGGAAGGAGGCAGAGATGCAATACCACCCACGGGGCCGTCGCGCTGTTGCCACGATCGCAGTGGCGGCGTTGATGTTGGTCGGAGCTGCGGGAACGGCCGAGGCCAAGAAGGAAACGGTCCTCGTCGAGGCCTTCGAGTACGGGTTCAACCTGCCCGATTTCGAAGCAGGCAAGTTCAAGCTGGAGCTTACAAACATCGGCGAAGAGCCTCACCTGATCGCAATCGCTGAGGTGCCGGAGGGCGTCACGGCAGAGGAAGTGATCGCCGACGAGTCGCTCATTATCCGCGAGGTGGCGTTCGCCTTCGCCCTTCCCGGTGAGACGGCGAAAGGCAAGCTAAAGGAGCTGACGCCAGGCAACTATGCCTTCGCATGCTTCGTCGAGACGCCGGAGGGTGTCCCTCACTTCGCGCTTGGGATGCTCGGCGAGTTCCAGGTCGCCTAGCGACACGACCATCCCGACGAAGGCAACCAGCCAGCGAAGCTATTCCTCTAATGCGGCTCGTGAGTCTTCGCGAACATCGCTAACGTCCGACTGCAGGGATTCGACCTGAATCTGAAGCTCCTCGATCTGATCGTTTCTTCCTCCCGACGATGGTCCCCATGATCGCACGACGATCAGAACCACGACGATCGCGACTCCCATGCTGGCCTTGTCATCGTTCGTTGCTTCGGTTCCCTTCGATCGTGTCGGTGGTTCCAGGCGAGACCCGCGAAGGTATACCGAGCGCGAGCCAGAACGTGTCTGTGAGGGCGGCAGGCATCTCGACGTTCCTCACTCTCAGCGGGAGAACCTTCAACGCCTTCCCTACCAAGCCCGCCCGTGATGGCGAGGGACAGCTCTTTCTTGCACCAGTTCGATCCAACCGACGCCTCCGAGACGAGCGCGACGACGAACTCGACCTCGCGGATCGCGGTTGCGATGCGCTCGATCAGCGAGTCGCCGACACGCATTTCACCCTCGTCGATCCAGACTGCGCACTTCCGCCGAGGGAGTGCCTGTCCGAGAGCTCGGGCGAGCTCGCCATCTTCGTGCGCGTAGCTGATGAAGATCGACGGTCCCGACATCGCGCTCGATGGTAACTTGCCGCCTGCGACGGACTCCCTCGTCGCCAGGGTCATCCGCGCACCAGCCGTTCGACGGGTCGAGAATCGCGCCTCCGGGTCGAAAGAGGCGGGCGGGGCCAAGATCGTGCCCTGCCACGATGAGGCGCTGGTTAGGGACACCGGTCTCACGATGGGTCGGGCCGGGAACTCGACGTCCGGATGACCACTCCGCTCCCGTGGGCGAGCCACAGAAGCTGTTCCAACGACTGAAGTGGCCGATTCATGGAGTCCGCGATCCCAGGTCCGTGTCGGATCGATGTCCGCCGCGGGGCCAATGCGGGGCCAGTGCCCTGTAGGGCCACTT
>JBKPDU010000027.1:0-6531 GCA_046728055.1 Actinomycetota bacterium
ACCGTGAGATCTGCCGGTTCCGACGGGCCGGGGCGGCCAGACCGGCTCTAGGGACGCGCGAGGAAGATCGCCACGCAATGAGCATCCGGCCGGACGCCCCGACACCGGCGGTGCCTGGATGTTGGCAGGAAGGAGGTAAGAGGTGAAGCAGGAGTCGAGAAGGCTCGCCGGGATCGACTGGGCGAGCAAGGCCCATGCCGTGTGTGTGCTGGAGCCAGACGGTGGGATCAGGGCCCGGTTCGACGTGCCCAACACCGGCAAGTCCTTCGCCGGACTGATCAAGCGCCTGGCCAAGCTTCGGGTGGGCGCCGTCGCGATCGAGCGCCCCGACGGGCCGCTCGTCGAGGCCATGCTGGAGGCAGGGTTCCGGGTGTTCGTGATCGCGCCGAGGATGCTCAAGGCGCTGCGAGGCCGCTACGGCGCGACTGGAGCCAAGTCCGATCCCGCAGATGCCTACGTCTTGGCCGACGTGCTTCGCACCGACGGCCACCGGTTGAGGCCCATCCAGCCCGACGGTCCCGAGACCAAGGTCCTGCGAGCGCTCACCCGCACGCGCAAGGACCTGGTCGAGGCCAGGGTGGCCCTGGTGAACCAGGTGCGGTCCCAGCTCGAGCTCTGCTTCCCCGGCGCGATCGGCCTGTTCAGCGAGCTCGACTCGGCCGTGTCGATCGCGTTCCTGCGCCGCTACCCCACGGCGCTTCGCGCCCGGGCACTCGGTGAAGCGCGCTTGGCCGCGTTCCTGCGACGCATCGGCTACTGCGGGCGAAGGCCGGTGGGCGAGCTCCTGGCTCGGGTCAAGGAGGCTCCGGCGGCGGGGATCGCCGAAGCGGAGGCCGAGGGCCGGGCGGTGTGCATCTCGGCGCTGCTGGATGCGATCGAGACCTGCAACGCCCGGGCGAGGGAGCTCGAGGCCGAGATCGTGGAGCGCCTGGAGTTCCACCGGGACGCCGCCGTGTTCACCTCGTTGCCCCGGGCCGGGCGCGGAGTGCGGGCCGCCTCGCTGCTCGCCGAGATCGGCGATGCGAGGGAGCGGTTCCCCGAGGAGGAGTCGCTCGCGGCACTGGCCGGCGTGGCTCCGGTCACCCGAGCATCCGGCAAAGCCCGCTCGGTCGGCTTCCGATGGGCCTGCGACAAGAAGCTGCGCAACGCGCTGATCGACTTCGCCGACGACTCTCGTCACGCCTCGTCGTGGGCCGCGCGCGTTTACGCCGATGCGATCGCCCGCGGCAAGCGCCATCCCCACGCTGTCCGGATCCTCGCCCGAGCGTGGGTACGGGTCATCTGGCGCATGTGGCAAGACGGCGAGGCCTACGACGTCACCAAGCATGGAGGTGCCGCGATGCTCCAAGCCGCCTGAGGTTGACCTAGGGAGTCTCACGGGTCGAGCCCCAGGTCGGGGAAGACCGTCCCTCGCACCAGGTCGATAACGCCTCGGGCCTCGCTGTCGGCACGCCCATCGGGCGAGGGGGCCTCGGAAAACGTCACGGGGACCTCGCCACGTACCGCACGCTCCGCCTCCTCGATCCACGACTCGGGGAGCTGGTCGGGGAGCTCGGCCTCGCACATCTCGGCGAAGTACAGCGTCCACGCCCGGGGGACGACCCTGGCCCACTGGTAACCGCCCCCGCCCGTCGCCACCCACCGGCCGCCCGCGACCTCGTGGGCCACCTCATGCAGGACGGCGGCCGCCTCGCGGTAGGCCCGGGTGGTCAGCAGGAGGTGGGCGAGCGGGTCGGTCAGGTGCGTGTCGCACCCAAGCTGAGTGACCAGCACGTCGGGTCGCCACCGTCGGACCAGAGGTGGCACGACGGCCTGGAAGGCCTCCAGCCAACCTTGGTCACCTGTTCCTGGAGGGAGCGGCACGTTCACCTTGGTGCCCTCGGCCTCCCCCGATCCGCGTTCGGAAACGAACCCTGTGCCGGGGAACAAGTACTCCCCGGATTCGTGGATCGACACGGTGAGAACCCGGGGGTCCGCGTAGAACACCGCCTGCGGCCCGTCGCCATGGTGCACGTCCAGGTCCACGTAGGCGATCCGCTCGGCGCCGTGTCGCAGGAGCCAGGCGATGGCCACGGCCGGATCGTCGTAGACACAGAACCCGGAAGCCCGAGACGGCATCGCGTGGTGGAGCCCTCCAGCGGCGTTGAACGCGTGATCCAGCCTGCCCTCGACCACTTCCTTCGCGGCCACGAGCGAGGCCCCCACCACCAGGGCGCCCGCCTCGTGCATCCGGGGGAAGATGGGATTGTCGCCCGGCCCGTATCCGAACCGCGACCACTCGCCGGGCTGACCATCGCCTGCTCGCCTGGTCGCGTCGATGAACTCGGAGGTGTGCACCAGGCCGATCTCCTCGTCGGTGGCCGTCCGGCACGAGAGGGTTCGCACCGTGGGCCGATCGAGCAGGCCGAGATGGCGGATCAGGTCCCAGGTGAGCAGGACGCGTTGGGGGCGGAGAGGATGGCCCGGGCCGTGGTCGTAGATCCGGGCCTCCGGGCAGAGCACCAGGCCGGCCCGGCCACTCATGTCACCGATGGGGAACCGCGGCGACCGCAGCGATCGCGGCCGCGGTCCGATCAACGACGAGGTCGCACTCGTCGTCGGAGATGACGAACGGCGGGCCGAGCATCACGAGATCTCCGTCGGTCCCGTCCACATGTCCTGTGCTCGAGTACAGGAGGAGCCCCAGATCCCTGGCCTCGGCGAGGATGCGCTCGGTGACCTGCTCGCTCCGGGCGAACGGGACCTTCGTGGCGCGGTCGGCCACCAGCTCGATCCCGATCATCAGCCCGAGCCCGCGCACGTCGCCGACGTACGGGCTGTCCGCGAGGGCCGACGTCAGGTCCTTCAGCAGCCGCTCACCCTGGGCCCGGCTCGCCTCCACCAGGTTCTCCTCGCGGAGCCGCCGAAGCACTGCGTGGGCCGTCGCCGCGCCCACGCCGTTGTGCGACCACGTGAACCCGTGGACGAAGCCCTTCGGCCGGACCGCCTCGAACACCTTCCCGCTCGCCGCGGTGAAGCCGAACGGGAAGTACCCGCTCGTCGATCCCTTCCCGCAGACCAGGACGTCCGCCTTGACGTTCCAGTGGTCCAGGCCGAACCACGTCCCGGTCCTGCCGAACCCGGTCATGACCTCGTCGGCGATCAACAGGACGCCGTGACGACGGCAAACCTCGGCCACGGCGGGCCAGTAGTCGTCGGTCGGCACGGCCGCGGCGAGCGTCGCGCCGGACACGGGCTCGGCGATGAACGCGGCCACGTTGCCCGGACCGATGTCCCTGATGGCCTGGTCGAGAGCCTCGGCGTGCCGCGCGCCGCAGGCCTGGGAATGCCCTGGCAGTGGGCAGCGGTACTCGTACGCCGCCTCGACGTGGGCGAACCGCCCGAGCCAGGGTCGATAGGGCCGCCGCAGGATCTCCTTTCCGCCGGCGTCGAGGCCGGCGATCGTGCTGCCGTGGTACGAGGCCCTCCGCCCGATCACGACATCCCGGTCCTCACCCCTGGCCAGGTGGTACGACCGCGCCAGTTTGATGGCCGTCTCCACCGCCTCGCTCCCACCCGACACCGGATATATCCGAGGATCGTCCACCGGAAGGACTGAACCGAGATCCTGGGCGTAGGACTCGAGGGCGTCGGTGGTGAACGCAGTGCCGTGCACGTACGGGAGGCGGGCGGCCTGCTCGGCCATGGCCCGGACCACCGCCTGATCGCCGTGCCCCACGTTCACCACGATGGCCCCGCCGGCCGCGTCGAGGTAGTTCCCGCCGCCGGCGTCCTCGATCCACACGTCGTGGGCCCGGACGGCGACCGGGAGATGGCGGGACAGGACCCGATGGAACACATGACCGGATCCGGTCACGACGCGACCCCCTGTGGGTCGAGCTCCTCGCGGATCAGCCGGAGCTCCTCCTCGGTGGGGGGAGGCGTCTCGGCCAGGTCGGGGACGACCTTTGGGTTCCAGGCCATGTTCTCCCGGACCTCCTCCAGGGTCACGCCCGGGTGCAGGCCGGCCAAGGTCATCTCGCCCGAGCCCTCGTCGAACCGGTACTCGGCCAGGTCGGTCACGACCACCGTGGGCCCGCTCCCCCACCAGCCCCGTCGGCGATCGTGCTCCGGGTCGCCCGAATGCCCCGGCGAGGTTCGAAAGTCCAGTCTCTCGACGAACGACCGCCTTCCCTGCCGCATGATCACGAAGACCTTCTTCGCGTTGATGGCGATCTCGCACGCTCCGCCCGAGCCGGGCAGGCGAACCTTGGGCTTCGCGTAGTCGCCGATCACGGTGGTGTTGATGTTGCCGAACCGGTCGATCTGGGCCGCTCCCAGGAACCCCACGTCGACCAGCCCGGCCTGGAGGTAGAACGCGAACAGCTCGAACATGCTGCACACCGCGGTGGAGCCAGAGACGAGCGTCGGGTCTCCGATCGAAAGCGGCAACCGCCTGGGAGACGCGCCGAAGACACCGGACTCGTACACCAGGTCCAGCTGTGGGGCGACCGTGCGCTTGGCCAGGTTGCAGACGATGTTCGGAAGGCCGATGCCCACGAAGCACACGCCCCCGCCGGCCAGCTGACGGGCGCTGGCGACGATCATCATCTCGGACTTCGACCAGCCAGCGTTCCGCTCGTCGGTCCGGGTGCCGGCGCCGTCCTTTCCGGTCACGCGTACTCCCCGTAGTTGACCTGGCCCGACGGCGCGTCGCCGGGCCGGAGCAAGCTCCACCGCTCGGGCCCCAGCTTCTCCACGTAGTCCCGGTGGGTCTCCAGACCGAACACCCACTCCTTCAGCCAGGCAGCCAGGGCCTCAGGATCCCGCGACGTCGCCTCCCAGTCCAGATAGAACCGGTTGTCCCGGTCGTAGTACCCCTGCGCGTAGCTCGGGTGGCACGCGAGCGGCTCCTCGACCACGGCGTCGACGATGAGACCGGGGATCACGGTGCGGTTGGGATCCGCTCGAACGACCGACTGGTCCACCACCTCCTCGCACACCACGACGACGCGCTTCGCCGCGAAGGCGGCTTCCTTCTGACATCCGAGCAACCCCCAGATCTGGGCGTTGCCGGTGGGGTCGGCGCGCTGCGCATGGACGATGGCGACGTCGGGGTTGAGCGGCGGGACGGCGTAGACCTCGGTGCCGTCGTACGGCGAGGCGATGGGGACGATCCTCGGGTTCGCCTTCGGGATGTCGCTCTCGTGGTAGCTGCGGATGGGGAAGAACGGAAGGTTCGAGGCCCCGGCCACGTATCGGCACACCATGCCGAAGTGGCTGTACTCCTCGATCTCCAGCGGCGCGGGATCGCCGTTCTCGATACGGCGTCGGATCGCGTACAGCGATCCGACGCCGGGGTTCCCCAGCCACGAGAACACGAGCTTTCCAGCAACGCCGGCACCGATCATCTGGTCGTAGATCACGTCGGGGGTCATCCGACAGAGCGTGAGATCCCGTCGCTTCTGGCGGATGATCTCGTGACCGGCGGCGAAGCAGATCAGGTGGGTGAACCCCTCGATGGCCACCGCGTCGCCGTCGCGGACGAGCTCGGCGACGGCATCCTTCATCGTGGCGACCTTGCTCACGTGCCACCCGCCCGGCTCACGCCCAGCGATCGGGCGACCACCACGGAACCTCCCGTTCCGTTAGGAGCCGCCCACCTCGGCGACGGCCTCCTCGAAGACTTCCAGCGCCGTCTCCGCCTGATCCGTGCCGAATACGAGCGGCGGACACATCCGGACCACGTCATCCCCCGCTCCGAGCACCAGCAGCCCGCGCCGGAACGCCGCATGCTCCACGGCGATCATCGTGTCGTGGTCCTCGAACTCGATGCCGATCATCAGGCCCAGGCCACGGACCTCTTTGATCAACGGCCGGCGCGCCTGCATCTCGCGCAGCCCGTCGAGCAGGAAGGACCCCACCCGCTCCGCGTTGTCCATCAGGCCGTCCTCGATCAGGTCGATGGTGGCCAGGGCAGCGGCGCACGACAGCGGGTTGCCGCCATAGGTCGACCCGTGGGCACCGATCTCCCAGGTCATGAGGTCGTCGCGGGCGACCATGGCCCCGAGCGGCATCCCGCTGGCGATCCCCTTACCGACGAGCAGGATGTCGGGCTCCACTCCGTAGTGCTGGGTGGCCCACATCCTCCCTGTCCGGCCCATCCCGCTCTGGACCTCGTCGGCCACGAGGAGGATGCCGTGGTTGGAGCACAGTTCGCGGAGATACCGGAGCCACCCCTCGGGCGGCAGCACGTACCCGCCCTCGCCGAGGATCGGCTCGACCACGACCGCGGCCACCTCATGCGGAGACACCAGCCGCCTGAACAGGACCTCCTCCAGGTACTCGAAGTCACCGAAGAACGAATGCAGGACCCCAGGCAACAGCGGCCCGAACCCCGTTCGGTACCGAGCCTTGCTCGCCGTCAGCGAGACGCTGCCGTACGAACGTCCGTGGAACGACCCGAAGAACGCGATCACGTACTGCCGGCCGGTCGAGTACCGCGCCAGCTTGATCCCGGCCTCCACCGCCTCGGTACCGGAGTTCGTGAGG
>JBKPDU010000028.1:0-16940 GCA_046728055.1 Actinomycetota bacterium
GTCGCTGATCCAATTGAGGACGATGCCGCGTGCACCGATGATCGCGAAGTGCTGCAGGCGACCATGAAGGGGAGGAGCTCGCCCGTTCGGCGAGCTCCTCCCGTGAAGCGGCCCGGAGCTCAGACCGCTCGCTCTAGCTCGAGGCCCCCGCGTACTCGGGGGTGCTGACCCGGCGCTCCACGGACTTGGCCTGCGCCCTGCCCGCGTGCCAGAACCCTAGGATCGAGAAGATCCCGAGGATCAGTCCGGCAATCACCATCGCGAACCCCGCCCACAGGGCGATCGTCGCCACGGTCCACCATCCGTACGCGTTCAGCAGCATCGCCCGCAGCGACTCGCCCTTGAACAGGGTGTCCGCCTTTGCCTGCAGCTCCGCTGCCACGTCCGGGTCGAGTCCCTCCGCACGTGCGGCGGCGCTCGTCTCCGAGTACGTCGCTCCCTCGTTGACGCCCTCGAGGTGCCCGCCGATGTAGCGCGCGAACCCCTCGGCCTCGACGCCCGTGTCGACCTTGGCGCCGGCGAACTCACCGACCGCGGCCCGCTCCTCGGGGGTCATCGCGTCGGCCGGCGGGAACGCGATGTGCTGCGGCACCAACCGGTCCCGCACGTTGTCCCGCCCGAAGTCGCCCCCGTAGATCGCCATCGTGCCGAGCACGATGAGCACGGCCGCGACCACGGCGCCTGCGGCGCTCACGATCCTGTCCCAGCTGCTCCTGTCCATGTCCCTCTCCTTCGCTCCTGGGGCCCTGCTCCATGGGCCCGTTGTGCACATCGTCGGCCAGCGACCAATGCGCGCCTCGGGCCGAAGGACCCGAGTTCACCTGGGACCTCCCGGGACCGGGCGGAAGCCCGAAGGCGGGCCGGAACCCGCAAGCAGCTTCGGCTACGCTCGACCCCATGTCCGGCAGGGACGCCCCCGGCGACGGGGATCGCCGCCTGATCGAGGCCGGGATGGCCCTCGCCTCGGAGCTCTCGCTCGACGCGGTGCTCCAGCGGATCGTCGAGCTCGCGGTGGACCTCACGGGCGCGCGCTACGGAGCGCTCGGCGTGCTGACGCCGGACGGCCGATCGATCGAGGACTTCATCACCGTCGGGATCACGCCCGAGGAGCGAGCGGCCCTCGGGAACCCGCCGGTCGGCCACGGCCTGCTCGGCGCCCTGACCCGTGAGCCCCACCCCATCCGGATCCCGAATATCGCCGCCGACCCCCGCTCGGTGGGGTTCCCGCCGAACCACCCCCCGATGACGTCGCTGCTCGGGGCTCGGATCATCGGTCGAGGGACCGTGTTCGGGAACATCTACCTCACCAACAAGCAGGGCGCAGAGATGTTCGACGAGGAGGACGAACGTGTCCTCGTGGTCCTCGCGACCCAGGCGGCGATCGCCGTCGAGAACGCGCGCCTCTACGACGAGACCGAACGCAGGGGCCGGGAGCTCCAGCGGCTCCAGATGTTCGAGGAGCGGGAGCGGATCGCGAAGGAGCTCCACGACGGCGTCATCCAGTCGCTGTTCGCGGTCGGGATGAATCTGCAGGGCGTCGCGACGTCCTCGGCCGACCCCGAGACCGCTCGCCGCCTCGAAGCGGCGGTCGAGGACGTCGATGTCGCGATCCGGGATCTCCGCAACTACATCTTCGGTCTCCGCCCGGGGATCCTGGCCGACCGACAGCTCGACCAGGCGCTCAAGGAGCTGACCAGCGAGTTCGGTGCACGCTCGGGCGTCGTTACGGTCGTCGAGGTCGATGGCGACGCTGCATCCGAGCTCGCCTCCCGCGCCGGGGACGTGGCCCAGCTCGCGCGCGAGGCGCTCTCGAACGTGAGCCGGCACGCCGAGGCGACCACGTGCCGGGTCTCGCTGCGGCCAGGAGCCGAGGGCATCGTCCTGGAGATCGACGACGATGGACGTGGATTCGACGTCGGCACGACGACCCCGGGGATGGGGCTCCGCAATCTCCGGGAACGAGCCGAGTTGATCGGCGGCAAGCTCGAGATCCAGAGCACGCCGGGTGACGGGACGACCGTCCGGGCTTCATTCCCGTACTGAGCCCCAGCCGATCCTCGACCGCGACGTTCGGGCTAGCATCGTTGGATGATGGCCGAGCCAAAGCGTCCTCCGCTCCGGGTCATGCTCGTGGACGATCACGAGGTCGTGCGGGATGGGATCCGAGCGATGCTCGCATCGGAGGACGACATCCACGTGACGGCGGAGGCCGGCACCGTCCGGGAGGCGATCGATGAGGCCGACCGGGCGAGGCCCGATGTCGTCGTGATGGACGTCCGCCTTGCCGATGGGAGCGGCATCGAGGCGACCCGGGAGATCCGCGCGAAGCATCCGGCGATCCGCGTGCTTATGCTCACCTCGTTCGCCGACGACGAAGCGCTGTTCGCCTCGATCATGGCCGGCGCCTCCGGCTACGTGCTCAAGCAGGTTCGCTCCGGCGAGCTCGTCCGTGCGATCCGCGCGGTCGGCGCCGGCGACAGCCTCCTGGATCCCGCCGTGACGACCGCCGTCCTCGACCGGCTCCGCAAGGGGAAGCACCTGTTGCGCGACGAGAGGCTCGCCCGGTTGTCGCCGCAGGAGGAGCGAGTGCTCACGCTCATCGCCGACGGCCGGACCAACAAGGAGGTCGGCGAAGAGCTCCACCTCGCCGAGAAGACCGTGAAGAACTACGTCTCGTCGATCCTGTCCAAGCTCGAGGTGGCACGGCGGGCGGAGGCCGCGGCGTACCTCGCCCGCCACACGACGCTACCCGGCTCGATCGAGTGATCGGGGGTCCTCCCCTGCAGCCGATCTACGCGGCGACCGCCGACCTCGCGTCGGCGCCCAGCTCACGACCCCACTCGAGGGCCCGGTCAGACTCACTCTCGGCGAGCGGGCCACCCGTGGTCTCGACGAAGAAGCTCCGTGCCTCGATGACGGAATAGCCCTTGCGCTCCAATCGGGCGGCGATCTTCTTCGCCGCGGACCCAGTGATCAGCATGGGTTTGTTGAACCGTGTGTCGAACACGGCTGCCCTAGCGGGGGCGACCGTCAATCGCTCGATCCACCCACGGAGGCTCTCGTGTCCGGTTGGACCGGTCCGTACCGTCGGTACGACCGTTCCCCGGCGATGGCCTCGTGCGCGTTCCGCCTCGCCATACCGTGGGCATGCGTCGGTCCGCCCGCCACGAGCAGCGTCGCGTCCCTCACCTCGTCTGGAGACAGGGCGTCGACGGTCCCGAGCTTCACCTCGCCCGCCTCCCTCAGCCCGGCAGCGATCGCCTGCGCGATCGTTTCCGTGTTGCCGAACATCGACTCGTAGACGACGACGGACTTCATCTCGCACCTCCTTCGGGTCAAGTTCCAGACCGATTTCACGACGCGATGCTCCCCGTCGCCAAGGCCAACGGTCCTCTCGGATTCAGGCCGAGTGCCCCCAGGAGCGCTCGCCGATGCGAACATCCATCACGACGACATCGGGACGTGCCCGGTCGGCTTCGTGGATGGCCTCACGCCCCGAGCCGGGCCTCCGCGCTCACCAGCACATCCTCCGTGGCTTGGAGAAGCGCCTTCACGCCGCTTCGCACGACCTCGTGATCATCGACGAGCAGCACGCGCAGCGGTGGGGCTTCTCGGGCACGGGGCGCACCCTACCGCTCGAGGAATCGTGGCCGCTTAACCGATCGAGGGCACACGTGCGCGAACGCGCTCGCCGACCCGATCCAGGAAGTCCTTGATCGTCGCTTCCGCAACGCGATGAAGCATCGTCCGGTCCAGCGCCCGCCCGAACGCCCCCAGCGGCGGTCGGTATCGGGCGCTGATCGAGAGCTGCGTCCGCCGCGGGCCGAGTGCCGCGACCTCTAGGTCGGCGTCGAGCTGAGGGAACAACCGCTCTGGCCCGGTCGCCCGCCAGGTCATCGGGAGCATCGTCTTCGACGTGAGCCGGGTCGGCTCACCGAGGGCGATCTCGATCTTCTTGTCGATCCGACGCGTATCCAGACTGAAACCGACCTCGGCGAGCAGGGGATCGCCCCGGTTCTCGGCGGCTTCCAGCATCCCCGGGACCCAGGTTCCGGGATCGTCGAGCAGTGAGGCCTCAGCGTCCTTGAAGGCGACGAGAAGGCCGAGGTAGTAGCGGACGAACATGCGATCAGGGTGCGTGCTCCGGCGTGACGTCCCTAGGGACATTCGACCCGCCGAGAGAGGGACCTTCGACCGGCGACGGTGATGGCGCGGACGAGGATGCTGCCTGCCATGGAGCGTTACACGCGGAACGTCTTGGTCGTGGAGCCGAATCCCATCGAACGCGAGCGGCTCGCTGCCGCCCTCGAGGGAGAAGGCTTCCAGGCCTTTCTGTGCTCCGGTCCCACCCAGCCCGATTACACGTGCCTGGGCGCCAGGGCCGGCACGTGTCCGCTTGCGAGCCAGGACGCCGTCGTCGTCCTGGACATGAGCCTCGACAGCGACGCGGTCATGTCGGGAACCCCCGCAGAGGACCTGCTCGGCCTCTACCTCGAGTCCGGACACCCGGTCGTTGCGCTCGACGGCGGCCACAGAGGGGACGAAACCGGTCGGCTCATCCGCCTCCGGCGCCATCCCGAGACGGATGCGCTGGTGACGGCCGTCTGGCAGCTGGCTTCGCCGAACGACACCCCGCCACGGGCGTCGGAGAAGGACGAGCGGCTCTGAAGGCGCACCGTCCCGGTTCTCTCGGCGCCCAGGACAACCGACCAAGGAGGTCTCGCCTATCCGTGCTCACGAAGGCGAACCTCATGGATCGTTGGGACGACGTCGTAACGGATCGCTCGCTCAAGCGCGATCGAGTGCTCAGATTAGTCGAAAGCCTCACCGAGCCAGCGCCGAACGACGGCGGCTACGCGTCGCAACGACGTCGGGTACGACTGGTCTCAAGGGTGCGTTCGTGTACGGCCCGGATGAGTGGCTCTGGGTTCTGGCGTCCTATGCCCGCGCCAATGACTGGGCGCCGATGATCCCGCGGGCTTGACTCATCGCCTCAGCCTGGCCGTCGTGAGCACGACGTGCCCTGGCACCAATCTGCCGTCGTCGGGGCCTCCCTGAAGGGGCCGCTCGTCCCCACGCTTCGGCTCGATGCCACCTCACCGATGGACCAGATCGTCTCGGCGTTGAACGATTTTCGGCCGGGATCTCTCGTCGCCTACGCCGGGATGGCGAAGGCGCTCGCCCTCGAACGGATCGAGGGTCGGCTCCGGATCGCACGGCGAAGCGTGATGTGTGCCTCCGAGGTGCTGACGGCTGGTGCCCGTCGCGTGATCCGTCAGGCCTTCGGGACCGAGCCATACGAGACGTACGCGGCCACCGAGACGGCGGGAATCGCCTCGGACTGTCGGCTGCGTCGACTCCACCTGTACGAGGACCTCGTCGTCACCGAGATCGTCGACGACGATCACCTTCCGGTTCCCGACGGTACCTGCGGATCGAAGCTCTTCGTCACGGTCCTGTTCTCGCGAACCATCCCGCTGATCAGGTACGAGATCAGCGACAGCGTCGCGGCGTCGGGCCCGCCGTGTGGATGCGGGCTGCCGTTCGGGACCATCGAGGGCGTTCGGGGGCGTCGGGAGGATGTGCTCTCCTTCGACGGCTCCACCGGGCCGGTCCGCGTCCAGCCAGGCGTCCTCTCCGATGCTATCGAAGGCGACGCCGGTGTTCGTGCATGGCAGGTCGTTCAGGAGAGTCGGCGAAGGATACGAGTCCGGATCGTTGCGTCGGCGGACTTCGATGATCGCGGGCTCGAAGACCGCCCCGCCTCCTTTCCTCACTGGTCGCAGCCGGCACCATCCTCCCGGAGGTCGTGATCGAACGAGCGGCGGACCTGCACCGGTCGCAGGTTGGGAAGACACCGCTGGTGCAGGCGGTGGGGGAGCCGATCGACCAACGCTAGGAGGCTCCTGCTCTCGCCCTCTTTCGGCCGACGCGGCATCGGCACGGATGCAGTGTGCCAACGCCTTCGTCCTACCTCGAGAGCAGCCGTCCCACCGCTCCCATCAGTTCCACGGCCTGATCCTCGGGATCGGTCGGCCCGCCGTGGCCACCGACCAGGCAGTGGCGAACGTGGCCGTCGAGCAGACCGAGGGCAACCTTGTCGAGCGCCGCGCGGGCCGCGTTGATCTGGGTCACGACGTCGATGCAGTAGCGGTCCTCCTCGACCATCTTGGCCACGCCCCGGACCTGGCCCTCGATCCGGGCCAACCGGTCGACGAGCTGGTCTTTCGTGGCCGTGTATCCGCGTGTCTGGGTCGCCACCGTGTCCTCCTAGGGTCTCGCGTTGACGATGATACCTCTCCGGGGTATAGGTATCAAGGACGACTCGACGAGAGGACCCGGGAACGAGGAGCTGAGGCGGCATGACATGGATCGAAGTACTCGTGACGGTGGGAGGTGTCGTCCTCATCGGCGGGCTCGCCTACTACTTCTTCGGCCCGAAACAGGCCAGCCGTGCCGAGGTCCGGGGCGGTCTCCAGGAGGTGGAGATCACCGTCAAGGGCGGCTACTCGCCGAGCCTGATCCGGGTCGAGCAGGGCGTGCCGCTCCGGCTGGTCTTCGATCGCCAGGAGCGCGGCGAATGCACCTCCGAGGTCGTGTTCCCCGACTTCCGGCTCCGGCGCGCGCTCCCGGCGTTCGCGAGAACGGCGATCGAGCTGACGCCGGAGCGCTCGGGCGAGTTCGGGTTCGCCTGTGGGATGAACATGGTCCACGGAACTCTCCTCGTGGAGCCGGCGGAGGGGAACGGTGGTCCAACCGATCCGAGCGACGAGCGAGCCGGGGCCACCGCGCTCCGCCCGCCCGAGTCCACTCCCACGGTCGACGGGCACACTCATGCGGAGACCCGAGCCGTCTCGATGCGGCCGTACGGCGATCGGACCGGCCGCGTCGCACTGGCGCTCGAGCGAGGCGGCGGGGTGGCGTGCGCCACGTGCCTCCGAACGATCGAGACTGAGCTGGAGCGGCTGCCCGGCGTGCGCAGCGTCCAGACGGACCTCGTGAACGAGCGCGCCTCGGTGGAGTTCGATCCGTCGGCGGTCTCGATCGAGGACATGCAGAAGGCCGTCGCCTCGGTCGGCTACCGCGTGGAGGAGCGGCCCGACCCGGCCTCGGAGAAGACCGAGGACGCTGAGGCCGCGGCGCGGCGCGCCGAGATCCGCGACCTTACGTGGAGGGTCGCGGTGGGCGCGATCCTGACCGTCCCAGTGCTGGTCGCGGTGATGGCCGCCGACGTCTTCGATCTCGACGTGCCGGACCTCCTGATGAGCCGTTGGGTCCAACTCGCCCTGATCACGCCGGTCTTCCTGTACACGGGGTGGCCCATCCACACGGTTGGGTGGCGCGCGCTCAGGCACCGCAGCGCGGAGATGAACAGCCTCATCACGGTAGGGACGACAGCGGCCTTCGCCTACAGCGTGCTCGTCACCGCCGCTCCCGGGCTGTTCCCGGCTGAGGTCCGCGACGTCTACTACGAGGCCGTCGGGGTGATCCTAACGCTGATCCTGCTCGGCCGCCTGTTCGAGGCGCGAGCCAGGGCCGGCACCGGCGAGGCCATCCGCAAGCTGATCGGTCTGCAACCACGGACGGCTCGCGTGGTTCGGGACGAGCGGGAGCTCGAGATCTCGGTCGACGACGTGCAGGCGGGAGACGTCGTCGCTGTCCGTCCCGGGGAGAAGATCCCGGTCGACGGCGAGATCGTAGACGGCCGGTCCTCAATCGACGAGTCGATGGTCACCGGCGAGCCGATCCCGGTTACCAAGGGCCCCGGCGAGCCCGTGATCGGAGCGACGATCAACCAGACCGGCGCGTTCCGGTTCCGCGCGACGAAGGTCGGCAGGGACACGATGCTCGCCCAGATCATCAAGCTGGTCGAGGAGGCCCAGGCCTCGAAGGCGCCGATCCAACGGCTGGCCGATCGCGTGGCGAGCTACTTCGTGCCGGCGGTGATCTTCATCGCGATAGGGACCTTCGTCCTCTGGTTCGACTTCGGGCCCAGCCCCGCGCTCACGTTCGGCCTCGTCTCGGCGGTCTCGGTGCTGATCATCGCCTGCCCGTGCGCACTCGGCCTGGCCACGCCGCTGTCGATCATGGTGGGGACGGGCAAGGGGGCCGAGGCCGGCGTGCTGATCCGCTCGGCCGAGGCCCTCGAGACAGCACACAAGCTGAACGCGGTCGTCCTGGACAAGACGGGCACGATCACCAAGGGCGAGCCTGCGCTCACCGACGTCGTCCCCGCAGGCTCGGCGTCGGAAGAGGAACTCCTGCGCCTCGTCGCGTCGGCGGAGCGATCCTCCGAGCACCCGCTCGGCGAGGCGATCGTCCGCGGGGCGGAGGAACGAGGTCTCGCGCCCGTCCAGCCGGGCGAGTTCGAGTCGGTGACCGGACTGGGGATCGAGGCCACGGTCGACGGCCGCGTCGTGCTCGTCGGGAAGAGGCAGCTCCTGGCCGAACGCGGCGTCGATGCCTCCGTTCTGGAAGCCGATGGCACTCGCCTGTCCGACCAGGGCAAGACCGCGGTCTACGCGGCGATCGACGCGGCTCCGGCGGGGGTGCTCGCCGTGGCCGACACGCTGAAGGAGGACTCGCCTCGGGCCGTGCGGGCGCTCCGGGACCTCGGCCTCGAAGTCGTGATGATCACCGGCGACAACCGGCGTACCGCCGAGGCCGTCGCCCGGCAGGTCGGGATCGGCCGCGTGCTCGCCGAGGTGCTGCCCGAGGACAAGGCGGCCGAGATCCGAAGGCTCCAGGACGAGGGCAAGCTCGTCGCGATGGTTGGCGATGGGATCAACGACGCGCCGGCGCTCGCCCAGGCCGACGTGGGGATCGCCATCGGGACCGGCACGGACGTTGCCATCGAGGCCGCGGACGTGACGCTGATCTCCGGCGCCCTGGAAGGCGTCGTCACGTCCGTCGATCTCAGCCGCGCCACGATGCGCAACATCCGGCAGAACCTCTTCTTCGCGTTCGTCTACAACGTGCTGGGGATCCCGGTGGCAGCAGGCGCGCTGTATGCGGCGACCGGGCTGCTGCTGAACCCGATGATCGCCGCGGCGGCGATGGCGCTGTCCTCTCTGTCCGTGGTGACGAACGCCAACCGTCTCCGCACGTACCGCGCCCCATCACTCCCCGCGGAAGGCGCTCCCCTCGGCCGCGTTGACGTCGAGGTGCACGAGCACGAAGGATGGAAGGAGGAAGCCATGGCGACGGTGAAGGACCCGGTGTGCGGGATGGAGATCGACCCTGCGACGGCCGCGGCGAGCGAGGAGTATGAAGGGCAGACGTTCTACTTCTGCTCCGAGAGTTGCCATCAGAGGTTCGTCGCCGATCCGCAGCAATTCGCGGCCTGAGCGTCTGATGCGTCCAGGCGAACACCCACCACACGCTGCACACGGCGGCGAGGCGTCGCACGCCAGTGAAGGCGATCACGGAACGGTGAGGCGGACGGGACCGCTGCCGGGACTCGCGATGGCCGATGCCGGTCTGGGCCTCGAGGCCGACCCGACGATCGTCTCCGTCGGTGAGGAGAACAGGCTCGCATTCCGCATCGTTCGAGGTCGCGAGACGGTCACGTCCTTCGACGAGCTGCACGAACGCCGGATGCATCTCATCGTCGTACGACGTGACCTGACGGGCTTTCAGCACCTCCACCCGGAGATGGACGAAGACGGCACGTGGCGGACGAACCTCGTGCTTTCCGCGGCGGGTGTATGGCGAGCCTTCGCCGACTTCGCGACCGGCGGTGTGCCCACGACGCTGGGAGTCGACCTCTTCGTCGATGGCGACTTCCGATCCGAGCGGCTGCCGGAACCGAATACGATTGCCCGCGCCGCCGACGATGTCGTCGCGCTCGTGCCTTCGGAGGGCGTGCTCCGTTTCACCGTTCAGCGTGATGGCGAACCCGTCCGCGTGCAGCCATATCTCGGTGCGCTCGGTCACCTCGTCGTTCTGCGATTGGGCGACCTCGCGTTCCTCCACGTGCACCCCGTCGACAACGACGACATCGCCTTCGCGGTGTCGTATCCGTCGGAGGCGATATATCGGTTGTTCCTTCAGTATTCGGTTAACGACATGGTCCGCACCGCCGCCTTCACGGTGAACACGCGCCGAGTCTAGGATCGCGAGGGACGAGGGATGACCAGTCGCGCAGCGATCGCGTTCGTGATGTCGGCGCTGGTTCTTGTCGCCGCGTGCGGGCCTACCGATGAACCGGGAGCGGACGGTGCCTTCATTTCGGAAGGGGACCGTGCGCCGTCCTTCACGCTCCCTTCGGCCGCCGGTGATGACGTCTCGCTTGACGAGTTCACGAACCGAAAGCCCGTGCTGCTGTACTTCAGCATGGGGCCCGGCTGAAGTGGGTGTGTCTTGCAGGTGGTCGACCTGCAACGAAGTGAAGCCTTCCAAGCACTTGGGGTGGAGCTCCTGAGCATCGCCCCCGATCCGGTCGAAGCGTGGCGCGACGACGGTGACCGGTACGGCATCCGCGACTACAGCGGCGTCCTGGCTGATGTGCAGAACGAGGTCGCGAAGCGGTACGACGTGATGCGGTGGGCCGCAGCGACGGGGGAGCCGGGGCACACGTTCGTTCTGATCGACGAAACGGGGACGGTCTCCTGGGTGAAGGACTACGGCGCCCCGGAAAACGGCGGGATCATGTACGTCGTGCCGGACGAGCTCGTCGAAGTGCTGCGACCGCACCTCTGACCGAACGGTTAGGACTCATCCCCGTTTCGGCCCCGAGTGGGCGGCGTCACGGTCCCGGAGGTCCATTGCGGCCACTCAACGCGGGGGCCGAAGGCCAGTCAGCGTCAGCGCGACGAGCCGGCGAACCGCAGCCCTGGATCGCAAGCTGCTGGCTGCTGATAACGCATGCAAGCAGTAGGTCGCGAGCTCGTCGGGTGGAACGTCAGTCCGGACGTCACCCGCTCCGGCGCCCTCGGCGAGGAGGTCTCGGATGAGATCGTGGACCCGGTGCTGTGCTCGGGCGACGTGCTGGTCTCGATGCAGGAACGCCGCGAGTTCGGTGTCGTGGTGTCCGCGGGTCTCGTGTGAGATGAGCGCGAAGGCGTCCAGCACCGCCTCGAGACGCTGGGCGGCATCCCCGGCTTGGTCCCGAACGTCGACGAGATATCCGAGGTGGCCGGTGATCTGACGGTCGTGCCAGGCGAACAAGATCGCCTCGACGTCGGGGAAGTACTTGTACAGCGTCGCCCGTCCGATGCCGGTCTCATCGGCGATCTGCGACATCGTCACCGACAGCAGCCCGTGCTCGGCCACGAGGGCGGCAGTGGTGTCCAGGATGGCCTCGCGCACTTCCCGGCGATGGGCCTCGATCGTCTCGGTCCACAGCCTCGGCACGATCGGAGTGTACATGAAGACGCGCTCGAGACGGCGTGGTTTGCCTCCGACGTTGTGTCTCGCTAAACTCCCGGCAGCCGGGGCGCGGTGTTCCAGACGATCAAACGCGACGGGAGGGCGGCATGGCTGATATGCCACCGGACGGCGGTCTCGGGCCCGACCGAGGATCGCCCGGCATGCCACGGTGGGTGAAGGTTGGGATCGTCGTCTTCGTCGCCCTGGTCCTGCTGCTGGTCATCCTGACGGTCGCCGGCGTGCACGAGCCCCAGCCAGGTGGGCACGGTCCATAGGCAGGGGTCCATCGGTCGTGACCATGTCGCCCGGCATCCGCAAGTTCGCACTCGCCGCGCATCTCACCGTCTCTATAGGCTGGTTTGGCGCGGTCGCCGCCTATCTGGCTCTGGACGTGACCGTCGCGACGAGTCAGGACCTGCAGACGTTGCGGGCCGCCTATCTCGCGATGGAGCTGATCGCCCGCTTCGTCATCGTTCCGCTGGCCGTCACCTCGCTGCTCACCGGTATCGTCATGTCGCTCGGGACCAAGTGGGGTCTGTTCCGCCACTACTGGGTCCTGATCTCGCTCGTGCTGACCGTCGTCGCGACGGCCGTCTTGCTCGTGGAGACGCGGGCGATCAGCTCGCTCGCGGACATGGCGGCTGATCCGACCACCTCGGCGGCAGATCTTCGAGCCATGGCGAGCACGCTGGTCCACTCCATCGGTGGCGCCGTGGTCTTGCTCGTCGTCCTGGTCTTGAATACCTACAAGCCGCAGGGTCTGACCAGGTACGGGTGGCGGAAGCAACAGGCGGAGCGAACTCAGCGCGGTCAGCTAGCGCCCTAACGTGCGCGACCATGGTCGGCTCAGCCGAGCGACCCCATGGGTCTGCGCGATGGGTTACCGCAGGCCACCATCGAGATCGCCCACCCACGTCTCAAGGTTCCGGAAGCAGACCATGGCGAGCTCTGATCGCGTACGTCGGTAGATGGCTCATGAAAATCTCCCGGGACGCGGCCAGAGGAATCACGCCGTGACCTGGTGACGCCGCCTACGGGACGAATGCGGGACGAGAGACGGTGAGCCGATCTTGCGTAAGCGTGCCTGATCTGCGCTTTGGTGTGGCCTGAAGGCCCGGGTCTGCACCTTGCGAGTGTTCTCGGGCCGATTCTGCCACCTGTGGTGATGTCCGAATTCTGGTTCCGGACCTGCGGATTCGATGCTCCAACCCTTTCCCCCATTTCCTGATCTCTCCTCGTGTCAACGCCGCTCGCGGGACGAATGCCGGACGAAGCCGCAAGTCCAGGGAACGTCGTCTCCGGTAATCGGCTCCACCTAGATTCCTCCTCTACGTCCGTGATGCAGGCGGACGCGCGGTGGATCTACTTCGTGATGTCATCGGGGGCTTGGACTGATGGTGCTCGGAGTGTTCCTGTGGGGAACGGCAGGCGCCGTCGTCAACATGAGGCAGGCGAAGCGCTTGTTTCCGTTCGGCGCTGGGGGGATCCTTCGGCCTCAAACTCGCCGTCTCACCTCTCCGGAGAGACCGGTTCGTTTAGCCGGACGAGCGACGTTCCTCCACTGTTGCCCAGTCATCGCTCAGCGCGAAACAACCGCATCGGGGCTGCCACGCCCTTGAGGGTCACTGGACCGATGTCCTGGAAGCTGAAGCCCTCGGCCAGCTGGGCGACCTCCTCGCTGACGATCACCTGGCCGGCCTGCGCGACCGATGCGAGTCTCGACGCAATGTTGACTGTCCGTCCGTACACGTCGCCGTCCTGGAAGATCACCGGGCCGGCATGTATGCCGATGTGGGCCGGCGGGAGTTCGATCGCCGGAGCCTGCTCGACCATATCCAAACCCGCCTCCACTCCATGAGCGGGGTGGCGGAAGTGGAACATCCCTCCGTCGCCCAGCCACCTGATCGGGCTCCCGCCCCTACGGCGAGAGATATCCTTCACCAGGGAGGCGAGCTGGGCGGCCACGTCTGCCGCGAACCGATCGCCGCGCTCCTCGGTCAGGCGGGTGTAGCCGGTGAGGTCCACGAAACAGATCGCCGGCGGCTGGGGGACGTGGCTCTCGATTCCCTCGGCCTCCAGTGCGGCCTCCACGTGGTTCACGGAGTGCTCGATCCACGCATGGATGCGATGTCTCCGGTACACCAAGACGAGCGCCTTCTCCAGCGCCGCCGAGACGCGGTTGCCGAAATCGGTCCCGAACTCGATCAGCTCTCGCTCGGTCATGCCACTCGCTCGCAGGCGCTCCTCGATGTTCGCCTCGTAGAGCTCGGCCTCGGCCTTCGCGAGCCTGCGGACCGCGTCGGCGTAGACCGCGAACAGCCGGAGGGCCGCTTCATCCGGGACGTCCACGCGCCGGAAGAGCTCCATGACGTCGAGCAGCGCGAGGTCGTCCTCCCCGGCGCGGTCGTGTGGGTTCGGCGGCTCGAAGCCGATCGACTCGTGGAGGCGCTCTACGAGCGACCCGGGGACGCTGCGCTCGGCGGCGATGTCTTCGTACCGTCGATCGAGTCGCCCGGCCGCCAGGCCGGGGGCGTCGAGGAACGTGATCGAGAGGGCCTTCTTGTCCACGAGACGCATGATGGTCTCGGGCGGAAACCCGGCTTGCCACCACGCATAGAGGAGTCGCACCCGCCCTAGCTCATTCTGGACGGCAGTAGACACGTCGTCGCTCAGCGCACCTAGGGCTGTGAGGCGCCGAACGAACTCGATCGGAACGTTCGCGCGCCGAGCGATCTCGTCTGGCTGCGTGCTGCTGCCGCGTGGATCCGGTGAGACAGGCCGATTGCCATCCATCAACGGATATCCGTCGTGCGCGAAGCCATCATCGTCGCGCCATCCTCAGCCGCCGCTCGCACGTCGGCCGGCTCGGCTGCCGGCTTGTGGCGGACGTCCATCCCTCGCAGCGCCGGGTTGAAGAACATGGCGATCATCACCAGGACGTAGACAACGCCCATACCGACGATGGTCGGGATCAGCCCCGCTCCTTGCACCGCGACACCCACCACCACGGCTCCGATCGGGAAGGCTGCCTGTGCGATCGCGGTGAGCACCCCGAAGACCCGTCCCAACAGGTGCGGAGGCGTGTTCTCTTGCGTGACCGTCGCGAAGATGGGGTTGACGGTCCCGAACGCGAGTCCGGCGGCGATCGCCGCAATGATGGCAACTCCTAGTGGGGGCGATAGCGCGAGGGTTCCGTAGATGATGGTGGCACCGACCAGGTAGCTGACCAGGAACGTCCGACGGCGCGGCCACATGCTGCCGACGGATCCGAACAGCAGCGACCCCACGAACGCGCCCGCGCCGAACGAGCCGACCAGCGCACCGAAGCTCGTTGGACTCCCGGAGATCTCGTCCGCATAGACGGGGGCAACCACCGTCATGAGCGGCTGGTCGAAGAAGTTGCCGACGGTCGCGACCAGGATCATCCACAACAGGAACGGTTTGGATCGCACGAACCTCAGTCCGTCCGCCAGTTCGGAGATGTAACGACGTCCGCTGGCCTGGACGGGCTGCCTCTCGCCGGCGTCGACAGAGCGCGGGACGCCAACTGTCACCAGCAGCGCCGAGACACAGAACGTGCCTGCATCGACGAACAGCACGTTCGCGGCGCCGATAGCGGCGATCAGGGCGCCGGCGAGGAACGGGCCAAGCACCGAGCCCAACCGCGCGACCGCTCGATCACGCGCGTTCACGCGCTCGGGCGGCATCTGAGCCAGCCGCGCGAGGGCTGGCACGAGGGCGAGTTTCGCCGTGTCTCCCAGGGAGTTGATGCTTGAGAGGATGAACACGAGCACCACGATCATCCAGTACTCAAGCAGCCCCGCCAGATGCAGGGCGGGGGATCGAAGCGACGGTCGCCGCGCTCGCTACGTCCGCAAGAACGGTGCCCCGCCGAAAGCCCACTCGGTCGACCAACGGACCCCCGAGGATCGGAACGAGCAGCCCCAGCGCGAGCGCCGCTCCGACGAGCCCGGTCTTCGCGGCGCTGCCGGTCGTCTGGAGGACGAACCAGGGCCCCGCGATGATCGTCATCATGTTGCCGACCTGCGAGATGCCCTCGGCCGTGAGCACCGCGTACATCGGGCGACGGTTCGCAGCCGCGGTTGCCACGTTCTTGCTCAATCCGTGCTCGCCTCCAGCATCATTCATATCCGTCTACCCCAGACGCCGAGATCGGCTTCCACGCGTCGAGACGGACCTCGGCCCATCATTCGTCCTTGCCCTCAACGGTCGATCACGGACACACAGCGGCGAAGATTTCCGGCAGCCGGTCGACAAAGTGAAGATGCCCCTCTCCGGGATGGAACGTGGCCTGACACTCGGGGATGACTGAAGCCAGATAGCGCCCCATGGCGACCGGAGCGTTGGCGTCTTGCTCCCCGTGGGACAGGTACACGGGCGTCCGGATGTCCTCGAGGCGGAACCCCCACGGCCGTGCGTAGAGCGCCATCTCCCAGGCGGGTCCCCGGCTCCCGCTGCGATACGCCTCGGACAGGCTCTCGACGAGGACCTCCCGCACGTCCGGCCGGTCCAGGTACCTCTTGTCCACCGGGGCGGCCACGCCGCTCTCCAGGACGCGATCCGGGTGCCTCCGCACGACCATCCCCGACCGCGCCATGAGGAGCCGCCGCAACACGCCTACGCGGCCCACCAGTTGGAGGGCGAGTCGGTTCTGCCGGCTCATGCCCGCGGTGGCGCCGGGGACGTCGAGGGGGGCGAGGCAACTCACGATCCCCGCCCGCGTCAGCCGATCTGGGAGCTTCCAGGCGCATGCGGCGGCGTACGGGGCCCCGCCCGAGATCCCCAACACAGCGAAGCGGTCGAGCCCGAGGGCCGCTGCGAGCTCGAGCACGTCGTCGGGCCAATCGACGAGCGTGCGACCTCGCTGGAAGTCCGAGAGGCCCATCCCGGGTCGGTCGATCGCGATGAGCTTGATGCTCCTCGACATGGCCGTCTCGTCGGCGAGGCGGCCCTCGACGCGCGATCCCGGCCAGCCGTGGAAGTACAGGAGGGGCCGGCCCCCTCCATCGCCCCATTCCGCGTAGCCCATTCGGCGGCCGTCTCGAAGTCGGATCGTTCGGTCGGTCCCGTCCTTCATCGAGGGAACCTTCTCGCCGATCTCGCGCCTGCGGGCCATGTTGTAGCTGTACCCGAACCGGCAATCGTCGACGCTCCGGAACCAGGCCAGCCCGATGCTTCGGTCTCGAGGCCGATTCAGGTACCTGCGGCGATGGTCGTCTCCTACACGCTCGCGCTGGGCATCTATCGTCGCAGGGCGCCTGTCCCGACACCGATGCGGGGATCGTGATCGAGCTCGAGCCCCTTCCGCGAGACCAGCCACGTCCTGCTCATGGAAGCGCACGCGGCGGCCGGGAACACGGCGCAGGCGCTCGCCGCGTACGAGCGGCTCAGGGCGAAGCTCGCGGACAAGTTCGGCGCGTCGCCGTCGCCCGAGACCGAATCGGCGTTCCTCGAGATCCTCCGCGCGAACGAGTAGTTCGAGTCAGGAGGACTCCTCACACGTCGCAACGTGCAGGTACTGGCGGCACTCGTCCTCCGTAAGTTCCCGC
>JBKPDU010000029.1:0-42131 GCA_046728055.1 Actinomycetota bacterium
CCTCGGGGCGGAGGTGGTGGCCAATCGCGCGGTCCTCGGCCCACCGTCGAGCGGCCTGTCCCTCCGACCGTGGCGACCGGCATGGGACGCCTTCCTCCGGTCGGGACGACGGCTGGCCCTCACCGCCGGGACCTTCGTCTCTGTCGACGTCCGCCGGTGCTACCCGTCGATCGGCCCGCATCTGGTTCGGCAATCCCTTCGTCGGTTGGGATGCGCCATGGATGATGTCCGGGACGTGACAGCCATGCTCGAAGAGTTGGATGCGGCGGGCGTCCGAGGGCTTCCCATCGGGCCGGACCCATCCGCCGTCTTGGCCAACGCGGTCCTCTCCGCGGCCGACGAGACACTTCAGGCGGCCGGCGTTCGGCACCTCCGGTGGGTCGACGACGTGTGGATCTTCGCGCCCAGCCGGCCTGAGGCCGTCGCGGCGCTCGTGTCGCTCGAGCGGTGGCTCGAGGGTCATGGGCTCTCGCTGGCTCCGGAGAAGACCGTGATACTCGACCAGCCCCACGAGATCGCCGCAGCGATCGCTCGTGGCGACGTGTCGCTCGCGACCCCGCGTTATCATCGGCGCTCCGATGCGCACGCTCTACCGGGCGTCCATGGTGCACACCCTCTCGTACCCGCCGAAGGGGGAGTGGGTCCTGATCGACGGACGCCACGTGCAGCGCGTGGGATCGGGTGACCCGCCGCAGGCCGATCGGGTGGTCGAGCTTCCCGGAACCACGATCATCCCCGGCTTCGTGGACGCCCATGTCCATCTGACTGGCACCGGCGTTCAGCATCAGGCCCCCGAGGTGGCATCGGCCCGATCCTCACAGGAGCTGATCGAGGTGCTCCGCGAGGTGATCAAGGACAAGGACGGCCCCGTCCTGGTTCACGGATACGACGAGTCGAAATGGGACAAGCCGGAGCTTCCCACCATCCACGAGCTCGACGGCCTGACGGAGCTGCCACTCGCCGTGGTCCGGGTGGACGGCCATCTGACGCTCGCCAATACCAAGGGCTTGGATCTGTCCGGCGCCCTGGACGCGAGCGATGGCGTCGAGCAAGACACGGCGGGTCGCCCGACCGGAAAGGTGACCAAGGTCGCCAACACCATCCTCCGGCACTGGTTCCAGCAGCACCTGGCCGATCACGATGTCGAGGAGCTCCAGCTCGAGGCGGCGAGCCTCGCGGTTGCCCAGGGGGTGACGTGCATCCACGAGATGTCCATGCCAAAGGAGCGGGGGATGCGCGACCTCGAGATCCTCCTCCGACACCGGGCTCGCCTGCCGCTCGACGTGGTGCCATACGTGGCGACCACCGACGTCGGTCGGGTCCTGGACCTCGGCCTGCGCCGGATCGGAGGTGACCTACCCGTGGACGGGTCGATCGGGGCCCGCACGGCCTGGCTGTTCGAGCCGTTCGCCGACCACGAGGGGAACGGTTCCGGGTACTTCGGCGACGACGAGCTGGCCGAGTTCTTCCACGGCGCCCACCTTGCCGGGTTGCAGGTAGGGGTTCATGCCATCGGGGACGCTGCCATCGACCAGGTCGCCCGGACGTGGGAGCGCGTCTACCAGGCCCTGGACAGTCGGGAGCGGCGCCACTTCCGCGCCCGCCGTCACCGGGTCGAGCACTTCGAGATGGCCAACGGTGAGCTCGTCGAGCGGGTCGCGGCGCTCGGATTGGCCATCTCGGTGCAACCATCGTTCGACGCCGAGTGGGGACATCCCGGCGGCTTGTACGAGCAGGGACTGGGGTGGGGGAGGGCACAGGGGATGAACCCCTTCCGCACCCTCCTGGATCGAGGGCTCGAGGTCGGCGCAGGCTCGGACTCGCCGATCACCATGATCGATCCCATGGCGGGCATCGGCGCCTTCGAGGCCCATCACGACCCGGCTCAACGGCTCCACCGGGAGGAAGCCGTTCGCGCGTACACGATCGGGGCAGCGCGTCTGGCCCACCAGGAGGACAAGAAGGGGACCCTGGCCCCCGGGAGGCACGCCGACTTCGCGGCCTACGAGCTCGATCCGATGGTGACCCATTCGGTGCAGGGACTTCGCCCGGTCCTCACCGTGTCGCTCGGCCGCGATGTGTACGCGGCGTGACCGTGACCGGTCCCGCCTGCAGGTTTGACACCTGTCCGCCGACCGACCTACAGTACGGCCGCGTCGCCGCCGAGCGGCGACGCGGCGAGGACCCAAGAGGCTGAGTAGAGAACTCGGCGCCCCGGCGCCGTGGCCCCAAAGGTCTCTTGGGTCCTCTTTTGTCTTCCTTCTTCTTCCTGCCCCAGTTAGCTGCTTTCGTCATGTGGGAACAAGCAGTGGGTCGCTGGCGTTTACGCGGCGGAAGGGGTTGCCGGACGGTTTTCGGGCAGTACAATCCCCCGGCCGGAAAGAGGGAACATGGAAGACATCGAAGAGAGCCTCGACGACGAGGAGATCGAGGAAGAGGTCGAGGACTCCGAGGCACCGTCCGAGGAGGTCCCCGCCCCGGCGACGGCTTCCGACGGGGAGGACGTCGAATCGATCGAGGACCTCCTGGTCAAGAAGGAGGCCAGGGAAGGCGAGGAAGAGGAGGATGATGGCCTCATCAGCCTGTCCCGTGAGGAGCGTCTGGAGCCGCTCGCGGTCAAGGTCGTCCCGCCTCAGCCCACCGAGTTCATATGCAAGAAGTGCTACCTGGTGAAGCATCGAAGCCAGCTCAAGGACAAGGCCAAGATGCTCTGCCGCGACTGCGCCTGAGCCGCTCTCCGTTCAAGCCCTCCATCGCCCTCGCGACCTGTGCCCTCTCTGGGTTGCTGCTCTCCCTGGCGCTCCCGCCCGCGAACGTTGGTGTACTGGCGTTCCTCGCGCCCATCCCGTTCCTGTGGCTGGTCCGAACGGCCCGTCCGTGGCGGGGTGCCCTGTTCGGGCTGGCCTTCGGGGTCGCGTACTTCGGGGCGGTCCTGTACTGGATCTGGCAGTTCGGGGAGCTGGCCTGGGGGGCCCTGACCCTTGCCTGCGCGGCGTACATGGCGGCCTTCGGGCTACTGGCGCCGGCCGTGTGGCGAGCCGAGCGACCCATCCGATCCGTCGCCGGGCTCGCCGCCTTGTGGACGATCCAGGAGTGGCTCCGGGGGATGTGGCCGGTGGGCGGGTTCGGATGGGGACAGCTGGGGTCCACCCAGACCGGCAACCCGTTCCTCCTCCCTCTGGCCTCGGTGACGGGGGTGTGGGGCCTCACCTTCGTGGTGGTCCTGGTGGCCGGGATGCTGATGCTCGCCGTGGAGCGAGCCCGGAGCAGACCGACCGCAGCCGCGATCCTGGCGGGGATGGCGGTCGTGGTGAGCCTTTCCCCCGGACTCATCCCCGTCCCTCGGCCCGAGGGGCGAACCCTCGACGTGGCGGCGGTCCAGGTGGACGTGCGCTCGGCACGCGGTCTCACCGCAGTGCAGGAGGACCGGCGGGTGGGGGACTTGAACGTGGCCTTGCACCGGCAGCTCGCCGCCGTTCCGCCGGACCTCGTGGTCTGGGGCGAGAGCGCCCTCGACCCGGGGGCCAGCGGGTCTCAGTTCCGTGCCCGGGTGACACAGGCGATCCGGGACGTGGGCGTGCCCACGCTCGTCGGGGCCGTGGTGCGGACGCCCGAGGGGGCCTACCACAACGAAGGGTTGCTGTTCGGCCCGGACGGAGGCCTCCTCGGCGAGTACCGCAAGGTGCATCTCGTCCCGTTCGGCGAGTACGTTCCGTTCCGTGATGAACTCTCGTGGATCTCCGCCCTTCAGCAGATCCCATACGATGAGACGCCGGGGGAGCGGGTTCACCCACTGAGGGTCGACGGCATCACGTTCGGCGACGTGATCTGCTTCGAGAACAGCTTCCCCTCGATCGACCGCACCCTGGTCGCGCAGGGCGCCGGGTTCCTGGTCGTTCAGACCAACAACGCGTCCTACGGGTTCACCGCCGCGTCTCGGCAGCACCTGCTGATGAGCCAACTGCGGGCTGTGGAGAACGGCCGGTGGGTGGTGCACGCGGCCGTGTCGGGGATCAGCGCGTTCATCGACCCCGACGGCCGGGTGGTGGCCCAGGCCGGGCTGTTCGAACCGACGATCCTCCGTCACCAGATCCAAGTGTCGGCCCGAAGGACTCTGTACACGCGGTTCGGCGACTGGGTGCCCTGGGCGTCGGTCGTACTGGCGTCTGGCCTGCTCCTCGCGCCGCGGCGCAGGAAGCGCTCGGCCCTTCCGGTCGAGCCGCTGCGCGAGCAGCCGAGAACGCTGGTGATCCTCCCCACGTACGACGAGCGGGCCACGATCGAGGCGGTGGTCGGAGGGCTACTGGCCCTCCCGGACGCCCTGGACGTGCTCGTGGTGGACGATGCCTCACCCGATGGGACGGCGGACGTGGTCCGAACCATCGCGGAGGGCGAACCCCGAGTGCGCCTGGTGGAGCGGCCGGCCAAGGCCGGGCTGGCCGGAGCGTACCGGGAGGGGTTTGTCATGGCGCTGAAGGAGGGGTACGACCTCGTCGTGGAGATGGATGCCGACCTGTCCCACGATCCGGCGGAGCTTGCGGGATTGCTCTCCGCGGCCCACGGGTTCCACCTCGTGGTGGGGAGCCGGTACGTCCCCGGTGGCTCGGTCACCAACTGGAGCCGCACCCGCGTCGCCCTGTCCCGGGCCGGGAATGCCTACGCCCGGCGGTGGCTGGGGCTCCCCCTGCACGACGCCACGAGCGGCTTCCGGGTGTTCCACCGTGACCTCCTGGTCCACCTCACTGCCGATCCAATCCGTTCCGATGGCTACGGATTCCAGATCGAGCTGGTGCTGCGAGCGTGGGACGCCGGGTACTCGCTTGGCGAGGTCCCCATCACGTTCCGCGAACGCCAGCACGGCCACTCCAAGATCTCCAGGAAGATCGTGATCGAGGCCCTGTGGCTGGTGACCCTGTGGGGGGCGCGGATGCGCCTGGGCCGGCCTCCCCTCCGTCCCTCTCCGCAACGCCCATAATCGACATTATGGAAACTACCGGACGAGATCCATCCCACGTGGTCCTGAGGACGCGGTAATTCGCGCGACTCCGGCGAGCGGCACGGTCCTGGGGACCACCCTGACCGAGCGGTCTACGACCAGCGGAGCTTGAGGTGCCTGGCGGCTCGGGCCTCGTCGAGCCGCCGCACGGGCGTGGTGACCGGTGCTTGGTGCAGGACGTCCGGGTCCGTCTTCGCTTCCTGGGCGGCCTGGACCATGGCAGCCGCCAAGGCGTCCAGGGTCTCCCGGCTCTCGGTCTCGGTGGGTTCCACCATCATCGACTCCTCCACGACGAGCGGGAAGTAGACGGTCGATGGATGGAAGCCGAGGTCGATGACACGCTTGGCGATGTCGACGGCGCGGACCCCGGTTCGCTCGCGGAGCGGTCTGGCGGTCGCCACGAACTCGTGCATCGGCCTTCCCGGGTAGGCCAGGGGGAACGCCTCCTTCACCAGCTCGGCCAGGTAGTTCGCGTTCAGGACGGCACGCTCCGCCACCTGCTGGAGGCCGTCGCTCCCGTGTAGGAACACATAGGCGTACGCGCGGACGAGGACGCCGAAGTTCCCGTGAAAGCCATGCATCCGACCGATCGAGTCCGGGCGATCTGCGGACAGGCGGAACTCCCCCGTCGCCTCGTCCCGCTCCACCGACGGCACGGGGAGGTACGGCACGAGCTCCTCGGTCACCCCCACCGGCCCGGCCCCCGGCCCTCCCCCACCGTGCGGCGTGGCGAAGGTCTTGTGCGTGTTGATGTGGACGATGTCGAAGCCCATGTCGCCAGGTCTGCACCGTCCCAGGATGGCGTTGAGGTTCGCACCGTCGTAGTACACGAGGCCACCCGCGTTGTGGACGACGCTCGTGATCTTCTCGATCTCCTCCTCGAACAGTCCGAGTGTGTTCGGGTTGGTGAGCATCAGCCCCGCCACGTCCTCGTCCACCAACTTCTCGAGCGCAGAAACGTCGACCAGCCCTCGCGCGTCGGACGGGATGTGCATGGCCTCGTACCCGGCCAAGCGAACGCTCGCCGGGTTGGTCCCGTGCGATGAGTCCGGGATCGCGATCCGGGTTCGAGGGTTGCCTTGCTTCGTGTGGTGGGCCCGCATGAGGAGCAAGCCGGTGAGCTCACCGCACGCTCCGGCGGGCGGTTGCATCGTGGCCCGCACCATTCCGGTGACCTCGCAGAGCGCACGCTCCAGACGCCACAACATTTCCAGGGCTCCCTGGACGGTGTGGTCGGGCTGGTGCGGGTGGGCTCGCTGGAACCCCGGGAGCGCGGCCACCGTTTCGGCGATCTTGGGGTTGTACTTCATCGAACAGGATCCGAGCGGATACACGCCGGTGTCGACGCCGTAATTCATCTGCGACAACCGGGTGTAGTGAGCGACGATGTCCCGCTCGGCCACCTCCGGGAGCGCCGGAGGATCGCGGCGCGCGAACTCCTCCGGCACGGCCGCCTCCGGGACGTCCGGCGCGGGGAAGCTGAACGCTCGGCGGCCGGGGCGGGATCGCTCCATGATCGAGCCCGATCCGACGTCCGGACCCTGCGTGCGTACCGGGGCGCCGATCACTCCAGCGCCTCCCGCATCGCGCCGGCCAGGCCATCGATCTCCGCCTTCGTCCGCCGCTCCGTGACCGCCACCAGCAGTGCGTGCCCGTCCACGTCGGTGAGCGGCACGCCGGCCAGGAACCCCCGCTGGATCAGCTCGTCGCGGATGTCCTCGGCTGATCGGGGAAGCCGCAGCGCGAATTCCTTGAAGGTTGGGGCGCCGGGGAACAGCGGCTCGACGCCGGGGATCTCGGTCAGCCGGTTGGCCGCGTACGCTGCCTTGGCCCAGCACCGCCTGCCCAGTTCGGCCAGGCCCTCGGGGCCGAGCCACGAGAGATAGACCGTCGCGGCGATGGCCATCAAGGTCTGGTTGGTGCAGATGTTCGACGTCGCCTTCTCCCTGCGGATGTGCTGCTCGCGCGCCTGGAGGGTGAGGACGTACCCGACCTTGCCGTCCACGTCCACGCTCTCGCCCACGATGCGCCCGGGCATCCGCCGAACGTCGTCCAGACGCGTGGCGATGATGCCCAGATACGGGCCGCCGAAGTTCAGGTGGTTGCCCAGGACCTGACCCTCCGCCACGGCGATGTCGGCGCGCAGCTCTCCCGGCGGGGCCAGCACGCCGAGTGACAGGGGGTCGAACACCTGGATGGCCCGGGCTCCGCCGGCGTGGGCCGCGCCGAACAGCTCACGTGCCGGTTCCAGGATCCCGTACCTGTTGGGATGCTGGACGATCACTGCGGCCACGTCATCCCCCATCGGCGGATCGCCGCCACGGCCATCCTTCACCGGGAAGACCTCGGGTTCGTAGCCCGCTCCCCTGCCATAGGTCCGAAGGGTTTCCACATATCGCGGGTCGACCCCCCCGGAGACCAGGACCCGGTCCCGGCCGAGGGAGGACCGTGCCAGGTTCACCGCCTCCGCCAGCGCTGTGGCTCCGTCGTACAGCGAGGCGTTCGAGACATCGAGGCCGGTGAGCTCGCAGATCATCGACTGATATTCGAACAGGGCCTGCAGCACCCCCTGCGACAGTTCAGGCTGGTAGGGGGTGTACGAGGTATAGAACTCCGAGCGCCCCGCCAGGGCCCAAACCAACGAGGGCACGTAGTGGTCGTAGGCGCCGGCGCCGGCGAAACACACCAGGTCGTCGGTGTTCCGGTCGGTAGCGGCCAGCGCCCGCATGTCCGCGAGAATCTCCATCTCGGAGACGCCCGTGGGGAGATCCAGGGGCCCGTCCAGGCGAACCGAGGGCGGGATCTGCTCGAACAGCGCGTCCAGCCCGTCGATCCCGATCCGGGCGAGCATCTCCCGTACGTCGTCGTCCGTGTGCGGCGCGAACCTCATGGCACCGGGCACAGTCTACGGCCTGGGCGCGTTTCGCTTGTCCTCAGCCGGTGACGTCCTCCAGCCCGTACTTGGTCACCAGCGACAGGTAATCCCGCTGGTAGAAGATCTTGCAGTTGATCCCGGGATACCGCTCACGGAGTTTGCGGATCTTCCGGTTCTTCTTCGTGACGAGCTTCTGATTGAGCGTCGTGATCTCGATGTACAGGTCGTACTGGGGAAGGTAGAAGTCGGGAGTGAACCGCTGGATCACGTTGCCGCGCTTGTCCCACTCGAGGTCGAACGAGCGGGGCTCGTATTCCCAGTCGATCTGGTAGAAGTCCAACAGGCGAGCGAACTGGCGCTCGCTTGCATGGGCGAACCTCACGGAATCGCTCTTCAGGGCCAGCGGTGGGACCGTGGCTGCAGCTTTCACGCGCCTCCGGCCCGAGCGACCTCGCGTCCCCTCCGTCGCGCGCCCTTGGCGATCGTTCCCTCCAGATCCGTCCATACCTTGTCGACGGCGAGGGCGAAGACCCCCTGGCCCTTGGCCAGGAGGTCCACGACGGCCTCGGGAGACTCCACCGCGTAGATGCGGGTGCCATCCGAGACGATCGTCGTGCCCACTTCCGGCTCCTTCAGCGCCCGCAGCGTCCCGATGGCCTTGCGAACCTGCTGAAGGCTGACCCCAGTGTCCAGGAGCTTCTTGATGATCCGCAGCAGCGCGAGGTCCTGGAACGAGTACAGCCGTTGGGTCCCCGACCCCCGGGCGTCTCGCACGGAGGGTCGGATCAGCCCAGTCCTGGTCCAGTAGTCCAGCTGCCGATAGCTGATCCCGACGATCCGGCATACGTCCGGGACGCGGTACCCCTGGTCGTCCATCACAACTCCGTAATTACGCGGGCGCAGCCAGGCTATTGCCCCTTCCGGGGCATGTCAATCACCGGAAACTCACCGGCGCGAGCGGCTCAGCCGAAGTCCTCGGGGTTCACGTTTTCCAGGAACTCGCGGAACTTCTCCACCTCTTCATCGTCGTCCCCGGAGGGAATGAGGATGGAGGCCTCGTTCAGGACCTCTTCACTTGCGAAGATCTTGCAGTTGAGTCGAACCGCCAGCGCGATGGCGTCGCTCGGGCGCGATGAGATTTCGTAGGCCGTCCCGTTCCGTTGCATGTTGATCACCGCGTAGAACGTTCCCTCGCGCAGCTCGGTGATCACGATGTTCTCGACCTGGACCGCGATCTCCTCGAGGATGTTCTTGAGGAGATCGTGGGTCATGGGGCGGGGCGTAACCACGCCCTGGAGCGCCAGAGCGATCGCGGCAGCTTCGGCCTGTCCGATCCAGATCGGGAGGAAGCGCTCGCCGTCGGCCTCTCGCAGGAGCACGATGGGCTGGTTCGTCGGCAGCTCGATCCGCACTCCCGCTAGTGACATCTCGATCATGGCCTCATCCGGGAATGTAGCCCTCCCCTCCCCCTCCGACAACCTAGGTGGCGGGCTGGGGACCGGTCTCCGGCGCGTGCGCCGAACGCGGGACACCGGTGAGGAACGGGACGAGCAGGTCGGGATCCGCCGAGAGCGCGGAGAGGTCGTGCACGGCGAGGATGTCGGGCAGGTTCCGGTATCGCTCCTGGAAATCGAGACCGTATCCGACCACGAACACGTCCGGGCAGTCGAACCCGACGTAACGGATGGGAAGGGGGGTGATGCGGCGCACGGACTTGTCCAGGAGCGCGCACACCGCCACCGAAGCGGGCTGCCGCGATTCCAGGACCGTGATCAGGTACGAGAGCGTGAGCCCGGTGTCGACGATGTCCTCGACGACGAGGACCTCGCGCCCGCCGACGTCCACCTCCAGGTCCTTCACGATGCGGACCCGCCCCATCGATTCCGTCGCTCCCTCATAGCGGGAGATCGACATGTAGTCGATGGCGATCGGGAGGTGAACCTGGCGCATGAGATCGGCGAGGAACAGCGAGCCGCCCTTCAGGACGGAGATCAGGACGGGAGCCCGTCCCTCGTAGTCCGCGGTGATGTCGCGGCCGAGCTCCTCGATGCGCCGTCGGATGTCCTCCCGTCCGAACAAGACGGTCGCGTCCGTGGACATCCGGCCGGATGCTAACAAAGGGTCACCCGAACAAGGAGGTCAGCGCGCTCGAGACGCCCCGGAAGACGGCAGAGCCGGCCCGGCGCCACCACGGGCCGGGCCCGGCCGGGGGTGGACCCGGCAGGGCGTACACGACGAGCGGCACCCGGCCGAGGAGCACCTTCGGCGCGGACACCTTCAGGAAGCCCACCCGCTCCCCCGTCGCCGGCGGGAACGCCGCGTCGGGGAGCACCGTGACCACCCGCTGGATCCGGGCGCCCACCGGGACGAGCCCCGTCAGCCCTCGACCGGCGGAGACCCGCACGTCCCGTCCTCCGATGGACACCGAGCCGAAGTCCTGTCCGGCGACGACCAGCTCGCGCCGCTCGAAGGACCCGAAGCCGTAGTCCAGGACTGCCGCGGCGTCAGAGAACGGCTCTCCCGGCTCACCCAGCACCACCGCCACCAGCCGGAGATCCTCCCGGGCCGCGGCCGCAACGACGCAGAACCCCGCCGGCGTGGTGAAGCCGGTCTTGACTCCGAGGGCTCCCTGATACAGCCACAGCATGACGTTGCGGTTCTGGATGATTCGAGCCTTGCCCGATGGCGAAGGTATGCGGTGGAACTTCGTCCGGACGATCGAGGCGAACAGGGGGCTCTCGAACGCCTCTCTGGTCAGGACGGCGAGATCACGCGCGCTCGAGTAGCCGGTGTCGTCGAGCCCGTTCGGCGAAGCGAAGCGCGTGTCCGAGAGGTGTAGCCGGCGGGCTTCAGCGTTCATCTCGTCGACGAACTCCTCGACCGAGCCGGCGACGTGTTCCGCGAGGGCGACGGCGGCATCGTTCGCCGACTGCAGGAGCAGGGCGTAGAGCAGGTCCCCGATCGAGATCTGCTCGCCGGAGACCAACCCGAGCTCCGAGACGCCCGACGGCCCCGGTACCGTGGCGTTGGCGCTGACCGTCACCACGTCCCAAGGGTCCGTGCGCTGGATGACGATGAGCGCGGTCATGATCTTCGTGATGCTGGCGATCGGCCGCCGCTCCCTCGCGTCGAGTGCCCACAGGATCCTGCCGGTGTCCAGGTCGGCGAGGACCACCGCGCCCGCCGCGACCGGTGGTGGTTGGTTCGACGGTGACGGCGTGCGAAGGACTTGGGGGAACGGAGAGGGTGACGTCCCCCCGCCGGGGATCGGCACCGGCGTGGGCGGAGGCTTTTGGGCCGGGCGGCCCAGACCCACGGAAGGAAGGAGGACGAACAGCGTCGTCAGCACGACGAGGGCGATCAGTGCTCGCCGCCGGACCGGGCCGTCCTGCCTCACGACGAGAAGGTTACGGCGAGGTCAGGTGCTGCCGTAGGTTGTTCCGCAGGAGTGCCTGTTTGAGCTTCCGGGACGCTCTCGACAGATCCCCCAGGGAGCTCACCGCAATCCTTCGCGCGTCGGGGTTCCGCTGACGAAGCTGCGGCATGATGATCGACTCGAAGAAGCTGGCTTCACGTTCGGCGAAGTGCCGGTACATCGTGAGGTGGCGAGGTTCGACGCCGTACTTGAAGAAGTCCTTGACGATGGAGAGCACCACGTAGTCATCCCCGTCGTAGTACTTCGCTGCATCGGGCCCGTGCGATGACACGAGCCCGAAGGACTCGAGCTCCTTGATGTGCTCCTTGTCGATCCCGGTCGCCGTCGACATCTCCTCGATGGACATCTGGAGGCCCGTTGGCGGCTCGGCCAGTTCGTCCTGGATCTCCTTGCCCACCGCGTCCTGGTCGTCGATCCCTTCGCTCGGTCGCGTCTCCTGATTCAGCAGCCGGTCCTTGATCACCTTGAGCGGCAAGTACTCGTCGCGCTGCATCCGTAGGATCTGCTTCAGCCGGTCCACGTCCTTGTCGTAGAACTTCCGATATCCGGAGGGCGTGCGCTCCGGCTCGATCAGGCCTTCGGACTCGAGGAACCGGATCTTCGAGATCGTGATGTCGGGGAACTCCGTCTTCACCGACACCAAGACCTCGCCGATCGACTGGTAGCTGCGCGTGGCCATCTCCCTCACTCTCCGGCCTGGAAGAAGACCAGTTTGAATTTCCCGATCTGGACCTCATCACCCGAGGCGAGCTTCGTGGCCTCGACGCGCTCGCTGTTCACATACGTTCCGTTCAGGCTGCCCCGGTCGTGGATGGAGAACTCCGTACCTTCCCGACGGATCTCGGCATGCTTTCGGGACACCGTGACGTCGTCGAGGAAGATGTCACCGTCGGTGCTGCGGCCGGCGGTTGTGACATCGTTGGTGATCAGGAAGGTCGACCCGGCGTTCGGGCCCCGTTTGACCACGAGCAGGGCCTGGCCGGGCTCGAGCTCCTCTCCGGGGAACGGGAACTCCTCGCCGGCCTCCTCCTCGACCTCCACCGGGGTGATCCCCACGGTCGTCTCGTCCAGGAGCGGCGCGCCGCAGTTTGCGCAGAACCGGGCTCCGTCCTTGTTCGGATGTCCACATCGGGTGCAGTACAAGCTCGGTTACCCCTTGGGTCCGACCTTCTGCTGAGGTTCGAGGTTGAGCCTTTCAGCTCCAGTCTCGACCAAAGGTCGAAGTTATCGCAGCTGGATAGCGGGGTCAACCGGGGAAAGAGGGTCAAGCAGGGGAAGGGTCTCTACTCGGCCTCGGCCTGCTTTATGAACGCTTGATAGGCGGCCGCGTCCATGAGGGATCCGAGCTCGGAGGGGTCGACCCCATCGACCACCACCATCCACCCATCACCGTAGGGAGATTCGTTGATGAGCTCGGGACGTTCCTCCAGGAGCCCGTTCCGTTCGGCGATGGACCCGGTCACCGGGCTGAACACCTCGGACACGGACTTCGTCGACTCCACCTCGGCGAACTGCTGCATCGCGGTGACCGCCGTCCCCGGTTGGGGGATGTCCACGTACACCACGTCCCCCAGCGCGTCCTGGGCGTAGTCGGTGACCCCGACCCTCACCCGGCCGGCCCCCTCGTCGCGCGCCCACTCGTGCTCCTTCGTGTACCGCAGCTCCTCGGGGAACTCCATCGGCCCTCTCCGTGGTGGGCGTCGACCTGAACCCGGAACCTATCATCCCCGCGCGGGACGCCGGCTGATCACATCGAACCCGACCGGAGGGCTTCCCGAAGATCTCCTGCATAGAGCCAAGCGGCAAGGTAATACCCGAAGATGCCCACCGCATAGATGCCCCACCCGACCGCCTCGACCGCGGTGGCGAACGGGTACCCCAGTTCCCCCCACGCGATGAACCCGATCGCCACCACCAGGCCGAACGTGGCCACCTTCCCCACGAACCGGACCTCGATCCGTACCTTCCGCGTGGCCAGGAGCGTCACCCCGGCGATCAGCACGGCCAGGTCTCGAACCAGGATCGCCAGCGCCGCCCACAGTGGGAAGGCTCCCCGGACGACCAGGGCCACCAGGCCGGCACCGATGGCCAACCGGTCGGCCGTTGGATCCAACAACTTGCCCACGTCGGTGACGGTGCCCGTGCGCCGAGCGACATAGCCGTCCAGCCAGTCGGTGCTCACCACGACTCCGAACAACAGGAGTCCGGTGAAGGTGGTGTCCCGGTCGACGATGAGCCACACGAATGCGGGGATCAGAAGGATCCGCGAAACGGACAGCACGTTGGGCAAGGTGACGATTGCGGAGGACGCGTCGTTCGATGCCTCGCCAGAGCTCTGGCTCATGCCGATCGCAACCTACCATCGGTGAAGTACAGGGCAGTCGGATGAAACGTGAGGGCGGAACTCGAGCCCGAGCGAGCGTCAACCTACGGGGAAAGGTGAGGAATCCGTTGCAGGAAACTCTTGGTGAATCTAGGCTTGTGGTCGAGAGCGACTTACACTATCGCTTGGCCGGCCGGAGCCTCCATGAGCACGAGCACCTCCGGATCCGGTCCGAGGTGGCCCGGGTCTTCCCCCCGGGCCACCTTCATGCCCACGTCTCGCCGTATGACATTCGACGTTCTGGTAATCCGAAGACGTGCGGATCGGTCTGGATGGCCCTGGGGTTCCAGATCGAGTCTCGTCGTTTCGTCGGGCCGGCCGGATTCGAACCGGCGACCTTCTGACCCCCAGTCAGACGCGCTAACCAAGCTGCGCCACGGCCCGCGAGTCTCGATTGTATCGGGGCCGGCCGGGTCCTCAGCGCTCCCCACCGCGGCGCGGCTTGGGTCGGAACCGCAGTCGGATGGCAATTCCATCGAAGCCGAAGGCCCGTCGCAGGCGTCCCTCGAGGAACCGTTGGTAGGAGGGCGAAGGGGGCCTCCCACCGAACAGGACGAACGTGGGCGGTCCGGCCGAGACTTGTGTGCCGTAGCGATATCGGACCCCTCCCGGCGGTGGCCGCTCCTCGACGGCCTCGGCGAGCACGCGGTTCACCTCACTGGTGGGGACCCGCCTTCGCCAGCGCTCGTGGAGGCCCATCAGGTCCGAGGGGAGCCGAGCCACGCCCAGGCCAGTGAGCGCGGACGTCCGCCACACGGATGCACCCGAGAAGACGGCCACGGCCTCGACGAGTTCCTTGTACGTCGGGTCCTTCTCCCGGACCAGATCCCACTTGTTCGCCATCACCGCCAGCCCTCGACCGGTCTGCATCACCCGGGCGGCGATCCTCCGATCCTCGGAGGTGAAGCCCTCGCTCGCGTCCAGCACGAGCACGCTCACGTGCGCCCGCTCGATGGCTCGAACGGCACGCACGTAGCCGTAGTACTCGACACCCTCCGTGCGGGACGGACGCCGGAAGCCTGCCGTATCGACGAACCGCACGGGTCCCCCGGGCCAGGTCACCAGGGCATCGACGGCGTCGCGGGTGGTGCCCGCATCCTCGTACACGACCGCGCGTTCCTGCCCGACCAGACGGTTGAACAGCGAGGACTTCCCCACGTTCGGTCGGCCCACGATGGCGAAGCGCGGCTCCCCTCCCTCCTCCTGAGCCTCCGTCGGCTCGGCCTGGGGAAGGAGCATGACGATCCGGTCGAGAAGGTCTCCGGTCCCCCGACCGTGCAGCGCCGAGACCGGTACGGGCTCCCCCAACCCCAGGGCGTAGAACCGTGCGGCGTCGGCTTCCTCCCGGTCCGAGTCGACCTTGTTGGCCACCAGGAGGACGCTGGCCTTGGCCCGGCGCAGCTGCCTGGCCAAGGCCGCGTCCTCCTCCTGTTCCCCGGTCTGAGCGTCCACCACCAGCAGGACCACGTCGGCCTCCTCCGTAGCTATCTCTGTCTGCCGGGTGACCAGGGCCTCGACCCCTCGGGCTCTGGGAAGGAACCCGCCCGTGTCGACGACGCGGAATCGCCGCCCGCGCCACTCCGCCTCGAGCTCCACGCGGTCGCGGGTGACGCCTGGGGTCTCGTGGGCGATCGCCTCTCGCCGGCCGAACAGCCGGTTCGCCAGGGTGGACTTCCCCACGTTCTGACGACCCACCACGGCCACGGTCGGCAGCCGGGTGGCCATGCCCTCCTGCCCGTCCCCCTCGGGTTCGTCGCTACCCACCCGAAGCCTCCAGTCGCTCCCGGGTGATGGCCAGGGCCTCGCGCAGGACCTCGTCCTGATCCCGTCCCGTCGTGTCCAGGAGGACCGCGTCGGGAGCCGGGACGAAGGGGTTCACCCGCTCGTCCAGGGCGTCCCGGATGGCCAACGCTTCCGCCACGTCGGGTGGGCGCGTGATGCCGCCGCGCTCGCCCGTGCTCCTGCCCGACTCCCTCCGCTCGAGCTCCCTTCGGGAGGCCCGCTCGTCCGGCGCCGCCACCAGGAAGATCTTGACCGCGGCGTCGGGGAACACCACGGAGCCGATGTCCCGGCCCTCCATCACCGCGCCTCCACGGCCCAGCCGGCGTTGCTCGTCGCGGAGCACGGCCCTGGCCTCCAGATGACGTGAGACCTCGGAAACCTTGTCCTCCACCTCAGGGTCCACGAGATCGGGCGATGGAAGCTCACCGTCGATGATCAGGGATGGAGGCGAGACCCTCGAGTTGAGGTCGAACCTGATCCCTCGAGCCACCCGGGCCAGGGACGAGCCGTCCTCGACGTCAACCCCTTCTCGGAGCGCCCGAAGGGTCACGGCCCGGTACATCAGCCCGGTGTTGACGTATGGGAGACCGAGGGCCCGAGCCAAGCCTTCGGCCAGCGTGCTCTTGCCGGAGCCGGCGGGTCCGTCGATGGCCACCAACCGAGCGGCCACGTCAGGCCGCTCCGATCCTGGCTCCCAACGCCCGGAGGGCCGTCAGGAAGCCCGGGAAGGACACGTGGGCCCACTCCATGCCGTCGATCTCGCAGCTGGCCCGGGCCCGGAGTGCCGCGACCGCTGCCGCCATGGCCAGGCGGTGGTCGCGGCGGGCTGAGGTCCTGCCACCGGCCAGCCCCTCGCCTTCGACCACCAGCTCCTCCCCTTCGACCCTGGCCCGGCCGCCGAGGTCCCGCACCATCTTCGCCACCCCGGCCAGCCGATCGCTCTCCTTGGCTCGAAGCTCGGCTCCGCCGGCGAATCGGGTCTCCCCATCTGCGTGAGCGGCCAAGGCCGCGAGGACCGGCACCTCATCGATCACGAGGGGCAACTCTGGGGCCGTCACCTCGGTCCCACGCAACCCCGCGGTGCGAGCCACGAACAGCTCGCCCACCGGTTCGCCCAACTGCTCACCGGTCACCCGCTGTTCCGTTCCGGCACCCATGCGGTTCAGGACCTCCAGGAAGTGCGTGCGGGTGGGATTCAGTCCCACACCTCGGATCGCGAGGTCCCCGTCGGTGAGGATCGCCCCTCCCACGAGGAATGCCGCGGACGACACGTCGCCCGGGACCTCTGCCTCGAACCCCTCGTGCTGGAATCGGGAGACCGAGACCGACCCCTCCTCACCATGAACGGGAGCGCCCAGCCGGAGCAGGGCACGTTCCGTGTGATCGCGGGTCCTGGCCGGCTCCACCACCGTGGTCCGGCCGTCGGCCGCCAGGCCGGCGAACAGGACGGCCCCCTTCACCTGGGCGGTTGGCACGTCCAGTTGGTGACGGACCCCCCGGAGGGGCCCGCCGGCGACATCCACCGGTGGACGCCCGTGGTCGGTGCGGACCGACGCGCCCATCTGCCGGAGCGGCGCGGCAACCCGCTCCATCGGCCGGGCCCGAAGGCTCTGGTCTCCCGTGAGCGTTGAGGCGAACGGCGACGACGCCAGGACCCCCATGAGCAATCGCATCGTGGTCCCGGAGTTCCCGCAATCCAGCGGTCGTTCGGGCGCTCGAAGCTGGTCCCTTCCGTCGGCCTGGATGACCAGCTCGGCCTGGCCGTCACTCGGACCAACCCTGCCATCGACGGTGAATCCGTCTTCGGTGGGCCGGTGCTGCAGCTTCGAACCCCAAGCCTCAAGCTGAAGTCGAGCAGGCTCTCTCACCACGGCGGACAGGCATCGTGCGGTCGATCGGACGTCCAGGGCTCCCGGGAGACCCACCAGCCTGGATCCCCCCCGTGCCGTCGCCGAGAGGATCAGCCAGCGGTGCGCGATGGACTTGTCTCCAGGAACCGCTGCTTCGCCCTCGACGGTGCCACCCGGCTCGATCAGGATGCGCACGTCGGCCCCTAGGCCAGCCGGAGCGGCTCGAACCCCCGCTCCCGGAGGGCCCGGACCGCCTCGTCGGCGGCCGAGGACACCACGGTGAGATGGACGGTCCCTCGGCCCCCTTCGGGTGAGTGGACGATCTGGAGGTCCTCGATGTTCACCCCGGCGAGCCCAAGGCACGCCGTGAGGTCGGCCAGCGTTCCGGGCCGGTCGGGGACGGCTACCTGGAGCACGCTCACTCCGGTCCTCACGGTGGGCTTGGCCGCAAGCGTCAGCCGGGCCTCCTTGGCCTCGGCGAACGCCCGTTCGACGTCGCGCGCCGATCCCGCGATGACCATGTCGCGGATCTCGGACAAGCGCTTCGCGTACAGGTCGATGGCCTCGGCGATCTGGGCCCGGTTTGCCAGCAGGATGTCGCTCCACAGATGCGGGCTGGAGGCGGCCAAGCGAGTGAGGTCCCTGAACCCTCCGGCGGCCAGGAGCAGGATGTCGGGCTCGCCCGCCTCCTCCGTCGCGGCCAGGCTCATCAGCGCGGTGGAAGCCACCTGAGGGAGGTGGCTGACCATGGCCACCAGCCGGTCATGGCGGAAGGGATCCATCACCACCGGCCGGGCCCCGATGGCCTCGACCCACCCAGAGAGCCGCGCCGTTGCCTTGTCCGATGTGACCGGCGAGGGGGTCAACACCCAGACGATCCCGTCCAGGACCGAGGAGGAGGCCCCATCAGGCCCCGAGCGCTCCGAGCCTCCCATGGGATGGCCGCCCACGAAACGTTGCCCGTATCCACCCTGGACGGTTCTCTCAACCTCGCTCAACACGTGAGACTTCACGCTTCCCACGTCGGTGACCACAGCCTCGGTAGCCGCGGACAGCGCCTCCGCGACGACGCCGGCGATGCTCGGCACCGGGGTGCACACGAACACCAGCGAGGCCCCGTTCACCGCCTCCACAACCGAGCTTCGGGGCCGAAGGCCAGAGCGGTCCGCGGCCCGGGCGAGGACGTTCGGGTCTGGGTCGAATCCTCGGACGTCCTCCCCCGCGGCTCTTGCTGCCATGGCGATCGAGGTCCCCATGAGGCCCGTCCCCAACACCCCCACCCGCTCACCCGAGGTCATCGCGAAGAGACTCCGCCCCGTCGAGGTAAACGTGGGCCACTCGCTCCGGTGGGCGATCCGTGTAGAAGTGCATCAGGACCCGGATCACCATGGGCATGGCCCCCTCGACGGGGATCTCTCGGGCGCAGAGCAGGGGCACGTGGCCCAAACCCATGTTCCGAGCCGCTTCGGCCGGGAACGCCGACCGGAGATCGTCGGTGGCGGTGAAGAAGACGCTCACGATGTCGGCGTCGACAACCCCGTTCAGCTCGAGCATCGCCGACAGCAGCCGCTCCGTCGTGGACAGGACCGATCCGGCGGCATCCTCCGCCACACGGATCGCCCCCCGGGCCGCACGGACCTTCGGATCTTCCACGGTCGTTCGAGCCTCAGGCTACAGGGAGGCGGTGAGCTCCCGCCTGGGGACGGTGCTCCCCGGGGATGCGGCTACAACCCGGCTGCCTGGTACAGCGCCCGCACCTCCGAAGGAGTGAGGTCTCGGCGTTCGCCGGGGCGCAGCCGGCCGAGCTTCACCGGGCCGACCCTGAGACGGATCAGCCGGCGAACTGGCAGACCCACGGTGGCGAGCATCCGACGAACCTCGCGTTTGCGACCCTCGGCCATGATCAACCGGACGGCCCCCCTGTCCCCGGATCGAGCGACCGATCGGACGGCCACGGCCCGGGCCGGGCCGTCTTCGAGGTCGACTCCACGGCGGAGCCGGGCGATCTGCTGCCTGGTTGGGGCGCCGTCCACCTCGGCCAGGTACTCCTTCTCGACCCCGTGTCGCGGGTGGAGGAGGCGGTTGGCCAGTCCCCCGTCGTTCGTGAGGATGAGGAGCCCCTCGGTGTCCCGATCCAGCCGCCCCACCGGGAAGACCCGGATGTCTTGCGGGAGGTAGGCCGCCAGGTCCGTCTCTGCGTGAGCGTCCCGTAGCGTCGTCGTCACCCCTGCCGGCTTGTGCAGCGCGAGGTATCGGAGGCCGGGGTCGATGCTCGCCTGGCGCCCGTCCACCTCCACGACGTCTCGGGACGGGTCCACCCGGTCGCCGAGGAGGGCAACCCGCCCGTTGACGCTGACCCGGCCCTCACGGATGAGGTCTTCGGAGGCCCGCCGCGAGCCGAACCCGGCCCGGGCCAGGGTCCGCTGCAACCGCTCCTCGGACATGGCGGAGGAGCTACTCGCCTCCGGTCTCGGCCTCGGCGTCCTCCTGCGAAGCCTGACCGAGCAGCGAGGCGAGCGGAGGGAGCGCGGAGAGCGAGGCAAGTCCCAGCCGCTCCAGGAAGTCCGGGGTCGTGCCGTAGACGACGGGGCGGCCCGGACCCTCTTCCCGACCCACCTCTGCCACTAGGCCCCGGTCCACCAATGCCCGGATGACCCCGTCGGAGTTCACCCCCCGGATCCCCGCGATCTGGTGCCGGGTCACCGGCTGCTTGTAGGCCACGATGGCCAGCGTCTCGAGCGACGCCTTGGTCAGGCGAGCGTGCCGGGAGGAGAGCACGTACTGCTCGACGAACGGGGCCGTGTCCGGATGAGTGGTCAGGCGCCACCCGCCGGCCACGCTTCGGAGCACGATCCCCGATCCCCGTCCCTCGTACGCGCGCGCGAGCGCCTCGCATGCCTGGTCAACCTCCCGGCGATCGATCTCCAGTGCCTGGGCCAACACGGTCGAGGAGACCGGCTCGTCAGACACGAACAGCAGCGCTTCCAACGCCCGCATCGCTTCGAGTGACGAGCTCACCGGTCGCGGCCCCGCCATTCGACGTCGATCTCGCCGAACGTCTCCGCCTGGGCCAAGCCCACCTTGTCCTCTCGGTACAGCTCGAGGAGGGCGAGGAACCGCATGACGACGTGGATCCGGTCCTCGCAGTCGGCGACCAGGTCACGGAAGCTGGCCCGCCCCACCCGGCCCAGCCTGGCCGTCACGGCGTTCACGGCGTCTTCCATCGAATACCGGATGGGAGTGACGTGATACAGGTCGAGTGAGGGCGGCGGCCGCAGGAGCGTCACGGCGATCCTCGCGAGGTCCTGGGCCGAGACCCGCTCGAGAACATCGGGGTACAGGTGGGCGAACTCCGGCGGAGGGCCGGCGCTCCGGGCATGAAGGAGCGCCTCGCGCTCCATCCTTCGAGCAAGCTCGCCGGCCACCTGACGGATCGCGGAGAGCTCCAGGCTCCGGGCGTAGGCCAGGTCCGGCGAGGCCCCCAGGATGTCCTCCTCATCCAGGACCTCGGGCCGTGGCATGAGCCGGCCCACCTTCAACTCGAGCAGGACGGCGCAAACCGCCAGGAACCACGTCGCCTCCTCCAGGGTCCAGTTCTCAGTCTGCTTCGAGTACGACAGGTAGAGATCGATGACGCGTCCGATGGAGACATCGCACACGTCGACCTTCTGCTCCAGGATGAGGTCGGCCAGCAGCCGGAACGGTCCGGCGAACACCGGCAACTCGACGGTGAACCTGCCCCCCACGTTCTCCCGCTCGTCGCTCATGCCAGGTTCATCGCCCGTCGGACGGACTTCATCGTGCCCTCCACCACCGGCCTGACCTTCGCGGCGCCCTCCGCCAGGACCTCGTCCACGATCTCCGGCGTGCGCTCGAACTCCGCTCGCCGCTCACGAAATGGGCGGTAGTAGTCGATGATCCGGCCGGCCAGGTCCATCTTGTCCTCGACGCACCCCAAGGCTCCGGACCGACAGTTCGCGTCGATCCACGCAACGTGGTCCGGCGGGGAGAACAGCCGCTGCAGTGTGAAGATGGGGCAGATCTCGGGCCGTCCCGGATCGCCCAACCGGATCTTCTTCGGGTCGGTGATGAACGTCCGCACCTTCGCGGTGATGTCGTCCGGGCTGTCCGACACGCCGATGAAGTTGTCCAGCGACTTGGACATCTTCCGGCCGTCCGAACCGGGGATGAGGGGGGACTCGGAGAGCAGCGGCTGAGGTTCCACGAGGACGGGGCCGTACAGCCGGTTGAACCGGCGAACGATCTCCCTGGAGATCTCCAGGTGCGACACTTGGTCCTCCCCCACGGGTACCAGCTCCCCCTTCACGATCGTGATGTCCACGGTCTGAAGCACCGGATAACCGAGGAGTCCGAAGTTCGCGATGTCCCGCTCGGCCATGTCTCGGAGGCGCTCCTTGTACGTCGGGACTCGCTCGAGCCAACCGAGGGGCGTGATCATCCCGAGCAGCAAGGTGAGCTCGGCGACCTCCGGGACGTCGGACTGGCGGTAGATGGTGGCCTTGGCCGGATCGATCCCGGCGGCCAACCAATCGAGGACGAGGCCGCGGATCCGATCGGGCAACAATTCGGTTCGGTCGTAGTCCGTGGTGAGCATGTGCCAGTCAGCGATGAAGAAGAACGCGTCGTGCTCCTCCTGGAGCTTGAGCATGTTGAGGATGTTTCCGAACCAGTGCCCGATGTGCAGGGGACCGGTCGGCCGGTAGCCCGTCAGGACCCTGGCCCGTCTAGTGGCCTCCGGGGTCGATGTGGAACGAGTCGACGTGTCGATGCCGCGATGATACTGCCGGGGCCTGGAGGCTCCCGGAGGATCAGCAGTTTCCGGCGCCGGCCACTACCGTGCAGACCGCGCGGAACAGGCCGTTCACGATGCTGAGGAACGGGCCGCCCAGCAGGAAGAAGATCGCCAGCATGAACAGCACGAGGTACTGGTCCAGGCCCTGATAGATCTCCCGGACCCGGGGCGACAGGACCCGGGCCAGCAGCTTGGAGCCGTCCAGTCCCGGTATCGGCGCGAGCTGGATCACGACCATGTACACGTTCACCAGGAGCCACGCATAGACGAAGACGTACGCGTCGCCACTCAGGCCGAACCGGAGGACGATCCCCGCCAGGACCGCCAGCGCCAGGTTCGCCCCCAATCCGGCGAAGACGACGATCAGCGAGTCCCGTCTCGGATTGCGAAGGGACCGGGGGTCGAGCGGCATCGGTTTTGCGTACGCGAAGACCGGGATGACGAAACCGGCCTCGGCCGCCACCAGGATCAGCGCCAGCGCTGGCAGGATGATCGTCCCGAACGGGTCGATGAGCGGCCGGGGGTTCAGCGTGAGCCGACCCCATCGCCGGGGACTGGGATCGCCGAGGCGGTCGGCGGCGAGGGCGTGACCGTATTCGTGGAGCACCAGGCTCGGAACCAGGGCGACGAGCAGATAGAAGGCGAGCTTCAGGCTGTCCACGGCGACTCCAGTACGTCGGCCCTCAGCCGCCGTACCACCCGTGGACGAGCGGTGGAGGCTCGACCGGGTCGTCCGTCACGGTGAGCGCCGACAGCACGCGAGCGGTGCACAGCCGGGCGGTGGCCTCGTCCCGTGCATGGATCGTCCCGATCTCCTCCCCCCTCTCCAGCGGGTCCCCGACCTTGGGCCGGAACACGATACCGACCGCGGGATCGACTGGCTCACCCTTCCTCTTTCGTCCGGCTCCCAGGTCGGTGCTGGCCCGGCCGATGGCCTCCGCGTCGACGGTGGCGAGGTTCCCGGAGCGATCGGCCTCGATGGGCCGGCGGACCGGAGCCACGGGGAGGACCGACCACGGATCGTCGACGACCCTGGGGTCGCCCCCCTGTGCCTCCACCATCAGCCGGAACACCTCCAGGGCCTTCCCCGAGTCCACGGCGGCGGCCGCGGCGCTCCGCCCATCGCCCATGTCGGCGCCGGTGAGGCGCGAGAGCGCCTCACCGGCGAACAGCACGGCGAGATCGCGCAGCCGCCCCTCCGCACCGCCCGAGAGAAGCGACACGGCCTCGGCGACGTCGAGGGCGTTGCCGATCGCTTCCCCCAGCGGCTGGGACATGTCGGTCACCGCGGCCCGGCAGGCCCTCTGGCGATCGGCGGCCAGCGCCGTGCACGCCTCGGCCAGGACTCCAGCATGCTCCGGGGTCTTCATGAACGCGCCGCTGCCGGCCTTCACGTCCAGCAGGATGAGGTCGGTCTCCACTGCGAGCTTCTTCGACATCACGCTCGCCGCGATGAGTGGGATGGAGGGCACGGTGGCGGTGGCATCGCGGAGTGCGTACAGGGCGCCGTCGGCAGGGACGATGTCGTGGGTCTGCCCTGCGACGGCGCATCCGACCCTCTCCACCTGGCGCACGAACTCCTCGAGCGGCAGGTCGGTGCGAAGTCCTGGGATGGATTCGAGCTTGTCCAGGGTCCCGCCCGTGTGCCCCAACCCACGCCCCGAGAGCTTCGCCACCGCCAGGCCCAGCGACGCCGCTAGGGGGGCGAAGGCCAGGGTCACGCCGTCGGCAACGCCGCCGGTCGAGTGCTTGTCCACCGTTGGACGGGACACGCCGGTGAGGGCGATGGTCCTGCCCGACGACACCAAGGCCCCGGTCAGGGCAGAGGTCTCGGCGTCGTCCAATCCCCGAACGAATACAGCCATCAAGAAGGCGGCGGCCTGATAGTCGGGGATCTCGCCGTGGGCGAACCCGATGACGAAAGAGGCGAGGTCGTCCGGGTCCAGACGCCCGCCATCACGCTTCACGGCGATCACATCTCGAGGGTCCCGCATGGTCATGTGGTGATCGCCTTCTCCCTGTCACCGAGGGCGGGAGCACCGTCGACCTCACCTCGAGGGTTGAGCGGCGATGGAGGCCACTGGCGAGGCGAACCGTCAACCTTGGCTTGATGAAATGCTCGATCGACCACGATCACAGCCCCAGCTCCGCCGCGAAGCTCTCCCCGGCCAGGCCCTCCGTCCTCACCGCCAGGACGTCGGCGACCGTCGCCCCCAGGTCGGCGAAGGTGGGACGGGCGCCCAGGTCGACCGGCCCATCGGGCAGGCCGGCCGCGAGGAGCGGCGTGCGCTCCCGAGAATGGTCCGTGGACGAGGTCGTGGGGTCACACCCATGGTCCCCGGTGAGGAGCATCACTCCCCCATCCAGGGCCGTCTCGAGCTCCGCCAGACGAGGGTCCAGGGCCTCGATGCACCTGGCGTAGCCCTCGGGATCGTTGCGATGGCCGTACTTGCTGTCGAAGTCCACCAGGTTGGTGAACACCAGCGCCGGCGAGGGCCGGGTCAGGTACTCGAGCGTGATGTCGACGCCGTCGTCGTTCGAGTTCGAGTAGCGTGCCTCGGTCATCCCCTGTCCGGCGAAGATGTCCTGGATCTTCCCCACGCCGTACACGCCGACCCCGGCGTTGCGGCAGAAATCGAGAAGGGTCTTCCCGGGCGGTGGCACGGAGAAGTCCCGCCGCTCCGGGGTTCGGGTGAAATGGCCCGACGTTCCGGTGAACGGACGAGCGATGACCCTGCCCACGTTGTGCTCGCCGGTGAGGATCCGCCGGGCCACGCGACACCACTGGTACAACGTCGGGAGCGGGACGACGTCCTTGTGGGTCGCGATCTGGAACACCGAGTCGCCGCTCGTGTACACGATGGGTCGGCCCGTGCGCACATGCTCCTCGCCAAGCTGCTCGATGATCACGGTCCCCGATGCGGCCCTGTTCCCGAGCACGGAGCGTCCGATCGCCTCCTCGAACGGTTGGATGACCTCCGGCGGGAAGCCCTTCGGATACAGGGGGAACGGGCGCTCCAGGACGATGCCGCACATCTCCCAGTGGCCTGTCGTGGTGTCCTTGCCCGCAGAACGCTCCGTGAGGCGGCCGTGGGCCGTGCCCGGTCCGGCCGTCGGCGACATGCCTTCGATTGTCGTGAGGAGTCCCAAGCCGAGCCGTTCGAGGTTCGGCGCGTGGATCCCACCCACCGCCCGGGCGCAATTGCCGAGCGTGTCCGAGCCCTCGTCGCCGTAGGCGGGGGCGTCGGGAGCGTCTCCCACTCCGAACGAATCGCACACGAGCATCAGGACCCGGTTGACCCTGGCGGTGCTCACCGAGTGATCACCGGCCCTCGCCCCGTTGCTTGCACTCGATGCACAGGATGGCCCACGGGAGCGCTTCCAGGCGCTCGATCGAGATCGGCTTGCCGCACGACTCGCACGTCCCGTAGGTCCCGAGTTCCATCTTGGTCACGGCGCGGTTCACATCGCGCAGGTTGGAGCGCAGCGCCTTCATCACCGAGAACAGTCGGGCGCGTTCCGCCGTGCTGTGCGCGCTGTCGGCAAACCCTCGCTCCATATCGATCTCGACCGCGTCGGAGTCGGGATCGCCGCCCAACTCGACGATCTCCTTCCGCAGGTTGTCGCGGTGCTCGTCCAGGACTGCTCGGAGCTCCACCAACTTCGTCTCGTCGATCATGCGCTGTCCCTCCCCACGACTCTCCGAGCCCGAGGATGTGCGGTGAAGTACACCTCGCGGAGATGCTCCCTGGTGACCAGCGTGTAGATCTGCGTCGTGGCCACGCTCGCGTGCCCCAGGAGCTCCTGGACCACTCGGACGTCGGCCCCACCCTCCAGCAGATGCGTGGCGAAGGAGTGGCGGAGTGTGTGCGGCGTCACCCGCTTGCCGATGCCGGCCCTCCGTACGTGGGAAGCCAGGATCTTGGCGCAGCCCTGCCGGGACAGGCGCCCACCCCGCTGGTTCAAGAACAGGGCCGACCGCGAGCGGCTCGTAGCCAGGGACGGTCGGCCCCGGGTGAGATATGCGTCCAGTGCCGCTCGCGCGTATCGCCCGAGCGGCACGTCGCGCTCCTTGCTCCCCTTGCCCAACACCCGGACGCTCCCCTCCTCCAACTCCAGGTCGTCGACGTCGAGGCCGACCAACTCGCTCACTCGAAGGCCGGCCCCGTACAGGGTTTCGAGCACAGCCCGATCCCGAAGGCCGGCGGGCGTCCCATCCTGGGGCGACGCCAGGAGCCGTTGGACGTCCTCGATCGACAGGGGGCGAGGAAGCGACCGAGGAAGCTTGGGCCGAACGACCGCCGCGGAGGGGTCCCGGTCGGCGCGCCCCTCCCGCATGAGGAATCGGTGGAACGATCGCACCGATGAGAGCGCACGGACCACCGAGGTGGCCCGGTAGGGCATCCCGTCGTGGTGGGTCGAGGAGGACAGCCGGGCGATGAACCCGGACACGGCCGCGTCGTCCGCGGCCCTCGCGTCGCGCACCCCGCGCGACGCGAGGAACGATGCGTAGCGCGACAGGTCTCGCCGATAGGCCGCAACGGTGTTGCCGGACAGCCCCCGTTCCACCGAGAGGTGGTCCAGGAACCGCTCCATCTGGGTCGACACGGCCTGCCCCACTGGCTTTCCTCCGCGAGCCGCCCTAGGACACGCCGTCGACGAGGCTGCCCAGCGGAACGAATGCGAGGTCGTGAGCGTCCGCCACACCCTGGTTCGTCACCTGCCCCGCGTACACGTTCACGCCGTGGGCAAGGGCGCGATCGCGGCGGACGGCCTCTTCCAGGCCCTGCGCGGCGATCTCGAGCGCGTATTGGAGCGTGACGTTCGTGAGTGCATACGTGGAGGTGCGTGGAACCGCGCCCGGCATGTTCCCCACGCAGTAGTGAACCACATCGTGCACCACGTACACGGGATCGGAATGTGTGGTCATGTGGGCCGTCTCGACGCAGCCGCCCTGGTCGATCGAGATGTCCACGATGACGGCGCCCGGCCGCATCGTCCGCACCATGTCCTCGGTGACGAGCTTGGGAGCCCGGGCCCCTGGTACCAGCACCGCGCCGATCACCAGGTCGGCCTCCGGCACGAGTTGCTCGATCGCCAGCACGCTGCTCATCACGGTCTGGATCCGGCCTCGTTGGATCTGATCGACGAATCGGAGACGGTCGACGTTCTTGTCCAGGACGACCACCTCCGCCTCCATGCCCGCCGCGATCCACGCGGCGTTCAGCCCGGCCATCCCTGCGCCGAGCACCAGCACGCGCGCCGGGGCCACCCCCGACGCACCGCCCATCAGTACTCCCCGGCCCCCGTACGGCCGCTCGAGGAAGTTCGCCCCCACGTGCGGGGCCATCCGCCCGGCGATCTCGCTCATCGGCGCGAGCAGTGGGAGGCGGCCGTCCTCCTGCTGGACCGTCTCGTAAGCCACGGACGCCACCTTCCGTTCGATCAGGAACTCGGTCAGGCGCTTGTCCGCAGCGAGGTGCAGGTAGGTGAACAGGACCTGGCCCTCCCGAAATCGCTCGTACTCCTCCGGCTGGGGCTCCTTCACCTTCAGGATCATGTCCGAGGTGTCGAAGACCGCGCCGGCGTCGGGCAGGATCTCCGCCCCGGCCGCCGCGAACAGCTCGTCGGCGAGGGCCGAGCCCATGCCGGCGCCCGCCTCCAGGACCACCTCATGGCCCGCTCTGGCGAGCTCGCGGACCCCCTCGGGCGTGGCCGCCACCCGGAACTCGTTGTCCTTGACCTCTCTCGGGATCCCGACGATCACGTTCGGCTCCCTCTCCTGGCCAGGATGCGACAGAAGCGTACCCGACCTCGCCGGGCGGCCTCAGGATGCCGAGCTCACTCCGGTGGACGGCCACGCCGCGGCCAGCAGCAGCGCCACCGCGGTCTTCGCATCGCGCACCCTGCCGGCGCGCGCCGCGGCGACCATCTCGTCGAACGGTCGGTGCAGCACCTCGATCCCGTCTTCGGGCGACCCCTCCGGTTGGGCACCGGTCGAAGCCACGAACAGGTGGATGTACTCATCGGCGAACCCCGCAGAGGTGTAGATCCCCCCGAGGAACTCGAGGGATCGGTGTTGGTATCCAGTTTCCTCGAACAGCTCGCGCGCCGCACAGGCGAGCGGGTCCTCCTCGTCCTGGTCGAGGAGGCCGGCCGGGATCTCGACGAGCGTTCGGCGGATGGCCGGTCGGAACTGCCGCACCAACAGGACGTCACCCTCCGGGGTCACCGGCAGGACCGCCACCGCTCCCGGGTGGCGGACCACCTCGAAGTCGTGGCCGTCCCAGGACTCGACTTCGACGCGGATCAGCCGGCCGGCGAAGGCTTCCCTCGACGATCGGAGGTCCACGGAGTGACGTCAGCCGGAGACGGGAACGGGGCGCTCCGCCGCTGCGATCCGATGGGCGTGCGCCGCTCCCACGAACTCTCGAAAGAGCGGGTGCGGACTTGTGGGCCGGGACCGAAGCTCGGGATGGAACTGGCCCCCCATGAAGAACGGGTGGTCGGGCAGCTCGATGATCTCGACCAGTCGCTCGTCGGGCGAGAGGCCCGAGAACACCAGCCCGAACTCGGAGAGGATCCGATGGTACGAAGGGTTGACCTCGTAGCGGTGCCGATGACGTTCGTACACGACCTGCTCACCGTACGCCGTGGCGGCCCTGGTCCCGGGCACAAGGTGGCAGGGCTGCGCACCCAGGCGCATCGACCCACCGAGGTCGGTGACGTTCTTCTGCTCGGGCAACAGGTCGATCACCGGGTGCGGGGTCGCCGGGTCGAACTCCGAGGAGTTCGCCTCCTCGAGACCACACACGTTCCGCGCGTACTCGATCACCGCGCACTGCAGGCCGAGGCACAGGCCGAGGAACGGCACGCCGCTCTCCCTCGCGTAGCGGATCGCCTCGAGCTTCCCCTCGATGCCTCGCCACCCGAACCCGCCCGGCACGACGATGCCGTCGATCCCCGACAGCAGGGTGGCGGCGTCGGCCTGGTCGAGTTGGTCCGAGGACACCCACGTGATGTCCACCGCGGCACCGTGGTGGAACCCCCCGTGGCTGATGGCCTCGATCACCGACAGGTATGCGTCTCGGAGGTTCACGTACTTACCCACGATCGCGATCGACACCGGGTCGGTCGCTGCGTCGATCCGTTCGACCAGGGAGATCCACTCGGAGAAGTCCGGTTCGGCGTCGATCCGGAGATGCTTCGCAAGCTCACGGTCCAGCCCTTCCGAGCGGAGCAAGGGCGGCACACGGTAGATGGAGTCGGCGTCCGGCGCGGAGATCACGCCGGAGATCGGGACGTCGCACAGGAGCGAGATCTTCTCCTTCAGGTGACGTCCAATGGGTCGGTCGGACCGGCACACGATGACATCGGGCTGAAGGCCCAACGAGCGCAACTCCTTCACCGAGTGCTGGGTCGGCTTGGTCTTCAACTCCCCGGTGGGACCGATGAACGGCATGAGCGACACGTGGACGAACGCGCAGCGATCGCGCCCCACCTCGTTCCTGAGCTGCCGGATTGCCTCCAGGAACGGGAGGCTCTCGATGTCGCCGACCGTGCCGCCGACCTCGACGATCAACAGGTCGGCGTTCTCCGCGGTGGCGTAGGACCGGATCCGTTCCTTGATCTCGTCGGTGATGTGCGGGATGACCTGCACGGTCTTGCCCAGGTAGTCGCCGCGGCGCTCCTTCTGGATGACCGCGGAGTAGACGGCCCCGGTGGTGAGGTTGGACCCACGATGCAGGTCCTGATCGGTGAACCGCTCGTAATGGCCGAGATCCAGGTCGGTCTCGGCTCCGTCGTCCAGGACGAACACCTCGCCGTGCTCGAACGGGTTCATGGTCCCCGGATCCACGTTGACGTACGGATCCAGCTTCTGGAGAGCGACGCGCAGGCCACGCGACTTGAACAGCCGGCCCAGCGAGGCGGTGGTGATGCCCTTACCGAGGCCCGAGGCGACCCCACCGGTGACGAAGACGAACTTCGGCTCGTTCTGCACCTCGGGATTGCATGCTAGCACAGCGGGGTGACAAGCCCTGGCTATGGGGACTCGTCGGAAGCCGAGACCCTGCCCAGCCGGTCGAACCATCGAACCGGCCCAACGGCCTCGATGAGACGTGAGAGCGTCACGGTCTCGGCCACCACGTTCAGCGTGACCGCCAGCGCGGCGGCCACCCACACCCACGACGACGGGAGAACCAGGTACAGCCCCAGGCCGGCCGTGAACCCCAGGAGGTTCGATCCACCGTCTCCGAGCATGGCCCGCTCCCGGAGATCTGCCGGCAGGGCGACGATCGCACCCAGCAGGACTCCGGGCACGCTGGGCGCCAGCCGGATGGGAACGCCGGCCGCCAGGACGACCCCCGCGGCGAGCACGAACGACTTGAGCGCCCGACCGGGACGGACGTCCAATCCGTTCCACAGGTTGGCGCCGGCCGAAAGCAGGACGACGCCGGCCAGGCGGGTGAGGCCGGGGTGGACGGGTAGGGCCGCCACCACCACCACGGAGCTCCCCGCGATGACCACGAGCTTGAGGATGCCGGGGGTCATATGTCCCGACGCCACCGAGCGCAGGTGCGCGCGGAGCCCTCGAGTGCCGGACGGCATGACGTCGTCCGTCAGCCCCGCGACGAACACGAGCATGCTCCCTCCGGCCGAGACCCACGCCGCAGCATCGAGTGACCGTCCCTGCGCGGTCACGATGGCCAGGCCGGCGATCAGGCCGACGATCACGCCAGGGGCGATGGCCACCAGGCCGAGGATCGCGGGGATCGGCTTCCCCCGATAGTTCACCGCTCGGAGCCCGTTCCACCCGCTCATCGGAGTCCCAGGGCCCGGGGCAAGACTGCGAACAGGATGTCGATCCCCTGCCGTCCCCGGTGGGCGAACCCTGCCAAGCCGCGCCCGGTGGCCCGGTGGTCGAGTTCCGCGGGAACCTCGACCACCCGGTACCCGCGGCGAACGACATCGATCGTCATCCCCGTCTCCAGCCCGAACCCGATCGACAGCGGCCGGCAGGCCTCGAGCGCCTCATCGGTGATCGCCCGTTGTCCCGAGAGCGGTTCGACGGCCTGGAACCCGCTCAGCAGCCGGATGGCCAGGCCGGCCGATCGCATCACCAGCCCGAGCCCTCCATCACGGACCGGAGGGAACACGGCGACCGCGAGGTCGGCGCGGCCCTCCGTCACCTCGGACAAGACCGGCCCGAGCCGAGCGGCGGTCCGTCCGAGATCCGCGTCGGCCAGGAGCCAGACTTCGGCTGGCGGGAGCCGGAGGAGCGCACCCTCGACCGCCCGGCCCTTGCCTGCCCGGCGCCGCCTCGATAGGACCGTGGCCCCCGCAGCCAGGGCGGCTGAGGCGGTCCCGTCGGTCGAGCCGTCATCGATCACCGCCACGTCCACGACCTGTGGAAGGGAGCGGAGGGCCGACACCGTGGGTGCGATCCTGTCGGCCTCGTTGTGCGCCGCGACGAGCGCGCGCACCTTCCGGTCGGTCACGTGAGGGACGGGAGGGGGGCAGTCGCTCCGGCCTTGATCCCGTAGTTGCCTCCCTGTCCCAGGAACAGGAGCCGCTCCAGCCCCAGGACGAGCGCCGCTCCGCCCACCGAGAGATCGAGGTCGTCCACGGTCACCATCGGTGTGCGGTCCGGTGAACCGTCGGCGGCGGCACCCTCGGCTCGAAGGGCCGGAATGAACGGATAGTCGGTGGACGCGCTCTCACCCGCACCGACGGTCGCACCGCGCTGGACGAGCCCCTCGACGAGCGGCACGAAGAAGAGCTCAGGATCCACGCGGGGCTCCCCCTGCCCACCGGACAGGACGATCGTCAGCTGGCCCTTGCCCCCGATCCCCGGAAGGTCCCCCCGCGAGATCGAGGGGGAACCCGACGAGGTGGTCAGGAAGTTCGCGGTCAGGAAGTCGTCGAGGATGTCGGAGCCGCTCGCCGAGACCGCGCGTCGGGACCCGCCGACGGCCAGCCGCTGGGCGAGCACCTCTGCCGCTCGTACCTGGAGCGTCGGCGTCTCGGTGTCGCTGGCCATCTCCAGGAGCTGGGCCAGCGCCTCCCGTGATGGTTCGTCCGGGTCGGCCATCCGGTCGGTGATCGACAACTCGGCCACGACCTGGACGCCAGCTTCAGACAGGGACTGCCGGGCCTGGGACAACAGGCCGGGGTCCACGTCCTCGTGCGTGACGACCACCACCGACCGGCCGCTCAAGGTGCCTGGGTCGAGCGAAGGCAGGATGTCGCCCGCCTCCTGGAGGTCTTCGACCTGCGCCTTGAGATCGCTGACCTCCGCCCTGGTGTCCGAGAGGTCCTGGGTGAGTTGATTGGCCTGGTTCTCGAGTTCCTCGATCAGCGCGGGCTGGACGACCGACGACCCGAACAACAGGCCGAGCCCCACGGCCAGGAAGATCGCGACGATCGTGAAGATGTGGTAGCGGAACGAGATCAAATCAGCTCCTTCAGGTGGAACAGCCACTGACGGAACCGTTCGAACAGGAGCGACACGTAGGTGCTCAGGGCCGGGGAGATGGCGATGATCAGGATCATCACCACGATCGCCGCGCCGACCAGGAACACCGTGTCCCGCGTCCGGACCCTCGGCGTGTAGACGCGGGAAACGCCCTTGGCGTCCATCAGCGTCTCTCCCACTCGCAGGCGGACCAGGAACGTGCTGGCCATGCCCATCCGGCCCTTGTCCAGAAACTCGCGGAGGTTCCCGTGGCTTCCCACCGTGACGATGAGGTCGGCCCCCTTCTCGTGGGAGAGGAGCAGGGCCACGTCCTCGCTCGTCCCCGCCGCGCGCACGATCGTGTACGGGACGCCCAGCTCCTCCAGCCTGGCCTGCCCGGGAGCGAATCCGTTCCGGTAGGCGTGGAGGACGATCTCCGTCGCCTGCTTGCGCCGCAGGCGCTTCGGTCGGGACAGGGCGAGCCGCAGCGCGGAGTCGGAAACGCTGTCCATGTCCCCGACGATGAGGTCGGGCCCGTACCCTGCCTCGATGAGCGCATCGGCGCCCCCGTCGACGCCGACCAGGACCGGCCGCACGTCGCGGATGTACGAGCCCAAAGCCGCCAGGTCCTCCTTGTACTGGTAGCCACGGACGACCACCAGGACGGGCCTGCCGGCCAACTCGTGCGCGAGCGTGGGGAGCCCCGACCCCCCGAACAGGAGGTCGCGCTCGCGCTGCATGAAGTCCACGGTGTTGCGGGCAAAGCTCTCGAAGTGGTCGGCCAGCGCGGAGCGGGCCTCCTCCATGGCCCGGTGGACCGAAGCATCGTCCTGCCGGACGCCCACCGCGAGCAGCCGGTCGCCCGACAGGACACGGTCGCCATCGACAGTGATCAGGTCACCCTCCCGTACCTTGCGCAGTAACAACGGGCCGACGCCGTCGACGAGGGGGACACCGGCGTCGAGCAGGATGAGCGGGCCGAGGTTCGGGTACCGACCGGTGATCGAGCGTCCCGAGTTCACCACGGCGACCACACCCGCCCCCACCAGCCCCTCGGCAGAGACCCTGTCCAGGTCCTCGTGATCGATCACGGCGACATCACCGGGCTGCAGCCGGCCGATCAGGCGCTTCGTCCGCGCATCCAGCCGGGCCACGCCGTGGTGTGGCCCTTCCTTCCGCTGAGGCCGCCGAAGCAGGCTCCTGGCCCTCGATGTGGACGTGTCGATCGCCTCCCAAGGCGCGACCACAGTCGGTCGGCGCCGAATCGGATCGGCTGGACAAGCGTATCTGAACCTGGCCTCGCGCTGGGCGCCGGCTCGGCCGGTCAGCGCTCCCCGCCGGGGAGATCGAACTTCTCCCGCACCAGGGCGTGGAACGCCGGTGCGTCGTCTCGTCGGACCAGGCGGGCCGGATTGGGGGCCGCCCCGATCCGAACGCGCGATCCGATCGGAAGCTCGAGGCTCTCCCGCCCGTCGGCCGAGATCAGCCCGGGCTCGTCCCCCACGACCTCCAGGTTCACCGTGTCGCCGGCGCCGATCACCAGGGTCCGGTCGAACACCATGTGGGGCGCCACCGGCGTGACCAGCAGACACGGGATCGCCGGGGTCACGATGGGACCCCCCGCCGAGAACGAATACGCCGTGGATCCGGTGGGTGTGGCGATGATGACGCCGTCGGCCGACAACGTGGTCACGTAGACGTCCCCCACGTACAGGGCCAGGCGGACCAGGCGATGGCGGGCTCGCTTCTCCACGATGACCTCGTTCAGGGCCCACTGGGGGACGAACCCATCGCCTTCCGGACCCGCCAGAACGGCCAGCCGCTCCTCGATCCTGGCTTCGCCCCTCGCGACGAGCTCCAGGAGGGAAGGCGCCTCCTCCGGCTCCACCTCGGTCAGGAATCCCATCCGGCCCACCTTCACCCCGAGGACGGGGCACGCCACCGCCGAAGCCACGTGGGCCGCCCGCAGGAACGTCCCATCACCCCCCACCGACAGGATCAGGTCGAGGCCGCCCGCGAACTCGCCGGCCATCCGATCGTCGCCGTTCTCCGGATCGAACCACCGGACCTGGATGTCGCGGTCCTCGAACCACTGCGACAGTCGCTTGGCCGCCGCCATCGCCGTTTCCCGGGCAGGGTGCACCACGAACCCGGCCGCTCTCACGATCCGCCTCCGAGACGCTCACCCTCGACGATCGCGCCGGTGAGATCGGGCGGCGACTGCGCGAGACCGCCCTTGACGGCGTGGATGAAGAACTCGACGTTGCCGGCGGGTCCCAGGAGGGGAGACGCCATCGCCTCGACGGGCGTGGCTCCGCTCGCCTCGCAGGCCGCAGCGACCTGCTCCAGGGTCCGCCGCCACACGCTGGGGTCGCGAACAACGCCGTTCGCACCAACGTCCTTGGGGCCCGCCTCGAACTGCGGCTTCACCAACAGGACGAGGTCCGCTCCGTTCATCGCCACCGCGGTCAGCGCCGGCAGGACCAGGCGGAGCGAGATGAACGACAGATCCGCCACGACCACCTCGGACACGAACGGGAGATCCGCCGCAACGAGGTCGCGCACGTTCGTGCGCTCGAGGAGTGTCACCCGGGGGTCCCGGCGAAGCTCCCACGCCAGCTGGCCGTACCCCACGTCCACGGCCACGACCCGGGCCGCCCCTCGCTGGAGCAGGCAATCGGAGAACCCGCCGGCGGACGCCCCGGCGTCGAGCGCATCGCGGCCCTCAACGGCCACCGCGAAGCGCTCGAGCGCCGCGTCGAGCTTGTCACCGCCACGGGACACGAACCTGCGTGGTGGCCCGGCGAGCCGAACGGCCTCGTCCGCCCGTACGAGCGTCGACGGCTTGCTCGCGGGCCGGCCCCGGACCACGACCAACCCGTTTCGAACGGCGTCCTGCGCCTCGGCGCGGGTACGGGCCAGGCCCCGCCGGACGAGCTCGGCATCAAGCCGCCGGCGGGTCACGCTGGCCTGGCTCAGGCCGTGTCCGAACCGGCCGTGTCGCTCTTCGCTGCCGACGTGGGCTTCTTGGCCCGTGAGCGGGCAGCGGTCGGCTTCTTGGCCGTGGTTGCGCGCCCTCCCACCTGACGCTCCAATTCGCGCACCCGCCGTTTCAACGCGTCGACCTCGTCGCGACTGGCGACTCCCAGGGACTTCAGCTGGGACCTCACCTCACGCTGCACCGCATCGGCGAGGCGGTGGCGATTCTTGTTCGACCAGTCGATGAGGTCCCGGGCTACCTTCTGGACCTGCTCGCTCTGGCCCTGCATGAGTGAACGGGCCATCTCCTGGGCCCGTGCCGGCGAGAGCTTCTGCATGGCAGCCTCCACGTTCTTTCGCCCATCTCCCCTGGCCATGTTCATCCTCCGTGAGCCGAAGTCAACCGTGGCCACTAAGGATACCCCTCGCCACCTGCGGCTCCTTGCCTGCTAGGCTCGCGCCCGTGAGGGCCGCAGGCTCGTGAGGGCCGGGGACAGGCGGGCATGATCCCCATCCGCGATGCGAACCCGACGACCCGCAGAGCTTGGATCACGCTCGGGTTGATCGCCGTGAACGTCGTCATCTTCCTGTTGTGGCAGCCCACGCTGGGCGCGAACAGCGACCGGCGAACGTTCTTCTTCTTCTACTGCCAGGCCCTCGTGCCGTGGGAGGTCACGCACCAGACCAACCTGGCCCAGGGAGGGGCGGAGGCCCGGAAGGCCATCCAGGCCGACCTGGGGCCAGACCTCGGTCCGGGCGTCGGCGGCCAGCTCCAACAGGTGCTCCAGCAGCGGTGCCCGGACAAGAACGTGAACCTGTCGGTCCTGGTGTCGATGTTCCTGCACGGCGGGTGGCTCCACATCGGGGGCAACATGCTGTACCTGTGGATCTTCGGCAACAACGTCGAGGACCGGCTGAAGAGGCTCCTATTCATCGCGTTCTACCTCCTGGGAGGTCTGGCCGCGACCGCGCTCCAGCTGGCGTTCGGGCCGGACTCGGCCGTCCCCAACGTCGGCGCCTCGGGGGCCATCGCGGCGATCCTCGGCGCATACCTCGTTCTGTTCCCCCATGCGCGGGTGTACACCATCGTCTTCTTCTTCTTCATCACGGCCGTCGAGCTTCCGGCTGTCATCGTGCTGGGACTATGGTTCGTGTTGCAGCTGTTCAGCGGCGTGGGGGGCCTCGGCGCCGATGTGAGCAGCGGCGTGGCCTACTGGGCGCACGTCGGGGGCTTCGCCTTCGGCGCCGCCGTCACGTGGCTGTTCTTCCGGGGACGGGGCGATCGGCAGGTCCGGCAAGCCTCCCCGCCCCGGCCGGATTTCTTCTAGCGGCTGCCCGCCCGGAGCGCGTCGTCGAGCAGCAAGGCCCGCACGTCGGGCGCCACGTACGTCGGGCGGCAGGGCGAGCCGGTCAGCTCGTCGGCCGAGGACACCCCGCTCAGAACGAGCAGCGAATCCCACCCGAGAGCGGCCGCTCCGGCGATGTCGGTGTCCAGCCGGTCCCCGATCACGAGCGGGTTCACCCCGCCCGCTCGGCGGAGAGCGGCGTGGAACAGAGGGGCATGCGGCTTGCCCACCACCTCCGCGTCGACCCCGGTGACCGCGGTGATCGCCGCAACCAGGGCGCCGGCGCCCGGCCACAGCTGGCCGCCCGTCCCGGGGAACGTGGGGTCCGCGTTCGTGGCCACGAACGTGGCGCCCCGATGCACCTGGAGGCACGCGGTCCGCAACCGCGCGTACGTGAGATCCTCATCGATCCCCACCACGACCAGGTCGACCGGCTCTGCATCGCCATCGACCAGCCGCAGGCCGGCGTCCGAGAGCGCGCCGACGACGCCGTCACCGCCCATGACGAACGCCGTCCCGCCGCCTCGCCCGGCGAGCAGGTCTGCGGTGGCGGTGGCCGACGTGACGATCTCGGTGGGGGTCGAGGAGATCCCCATGTCGCCGAGCTTGGCGCTGACCTGTTCGGGCGTCCGCGAGGAGTTGTTCGTCAGGAACCCGACGTTCGCCCCTGCCTCCCGTAGGGCGGCCATGGTCTCCGGTGCGCCCGGGACGGGCTCGGCTCCCCGGTACAGGACGCCGTCGAGATCGAACAGAAGGGCGTCGTATCGAGCTGCCAGCATCAGCCGGCGAGCCGGCGGAGGGCCCGCTCGTAGTCCTCGACCCCCGGATGCATGGCGATGGCCAGCTTGACGTGGCCCAGGGCTCGGGCGCGCTCGCCCGTGCGCTCGCACGCGAGGGCCAGTGCGAAGTGGGCCCAGTCGTCCGAGGGATTGATGTCGACGACCTTGGCGAACTCGCGGCGGGCCCGGGCCATCCGCCCGGTCATGAACAGTGCCCGGCCGAGGGCCGAGCGGATCGACCCCTTGTCCGGCTCGATCAGCTTGGCCATGGACAGCACCATCACCGCCTGATGGGGATGGCCCTCGTCGAGGAACCGCACGCCCTTTGAGAAGAGGTCGTACGCACTCTCCCGCTGAAGCCGTTTGCTATACACAGTGTCACCGTGCCTCACATCTCACCGTTCGTCGGCCTGCTCTTCGATCGGTCCAGGGTCGGTTCGCTCGAGCGGATCACGACCCCGCCCTACGACACCATGTCCCCCGAGGAGCACCGACGCTACCTGCAGGCCAGCCCTCACAACGTCATCCGGCTCGACCTCGGCGAGGACCGTCCGGGAGACGACGGGACCGGCGACAAGTATAGGCGGGCCTCCCAGCTGCTCCGCGAGTGGCGTGCGCGCGGGATCCTGGTCGAAACGCCACGAGCTGCCTACTTCCCGTACGAGATGGGGTTCAGCCTTGGAGACCGTCATCGACGGATCGTCGGGTTGATCGGTGCCGTGGAGTTGGAGGACTGGGGAGGCTCCATCGTCCCGCACGAGCGCACGGCGCAGGGACCGGTGGAGGACCGCCTCCGGCTCATCAGGGAGATCCGGGCGAACCTGTCGTGCGTCCACGCCGTGTTCTTCGAGCCCTCGTCGGCCCTCGCGGCACTCCTGAAGCGAGCGCGGAGGACCGAACCACTGGCAGAGGCTCAGGATGAGGAAGGAGTGATCCACCGCCTGTGGATGGCCGAGGACCAGGAGGGCGTCGAGGAGTCGCTGGCCCGCCAAACGTTGCTGATCGCCGACGGTCATCACCGCTACGCCATGGCTCTGGCCTATCGAGACGAGATGCGTGCCGCCCACGGTCCCGGCCCGTGGGACAAGACCATGATGCTGCTCATGGACGCGGCCGCGGAGGATCCCCCGGTCCTTCCGTACCACCGCATCGTGCGTGCCCACGCCCCACCCCTGGACGGGACACGGGTCCGTGACCTCCAGGAGGTGCTGGACGAGGTCGACGACGAAGGCCTGGTCTTCGGGGCGGCCACCATGGAGGACGGAGAGCTCCTCCATCGGGTGGCCCACCTGGAGGGCGAGCCGCCGACGGTCTCCGCTCTTCACCGCGTGTTGCTCGCCGGCAGGGACGACGACCTGGCATTCACCCCAGACGCGGTCCGAGCGGAGGATGCCGTCCGGTCGGGCCAGGCGGAGGCCGCATTGTTCCTCCCGCCCACTACAGCCGACCGGATCCGCGACGTGATCGCCCGGAACGAGCAGCTGCCACAGAAGTCCACGTTCTTCTGGCCCAAGCCCCGCACCGGGATGGTCATCCGACCACTCGATCACCCGGGGTGAGCCGATCGTCCAGGCCCCCGCTGGTCGCTACTCCTCCTCCTCCGGATCCAACTTCTTGATCCCGGTGGCCACCACCTCTGTGAGGCTCCGGGCGCCGGCTCCGCTCCGGTAGAACCGCCTGGCAAGTTGGCCGTACACCAGGACGTCGTCGCCCTTGGTGATGCCCTTGATGGCGCGCTTGCCCACGGTCTTGTGCCACAGGGCGATCGGGAGAGGGAGCAAGCGCTTCCCGGACTCCGGGACCGACAGCCGGAGCTCGGTGACCTCGTCTCCTGACGGCATCGTCCTGTCCACCGGATCCGCCGCCACCGTGCCGGCGAGCACGACCACGTTGACCGTCACCATTCGTTCACCGGCCGATCACCGCTCCTCCATTGTCGACGGACCGTAGCAGCACCCACTGACACCCTGTCCGCGACTTCCGAAACGACCCGCTCGGCACCGCCGTAGACTCCCGGCGTGGGAGCGGTCACGTTCGACGTGGCTCCGGGCATCACGGCGATCGACACGCAGATGGCCGGGCGCGACCGGTCCACGGCCGCGTACGTGCTCCAGGACGAGGAGACGACCATCGTCGAGACCGGCCCCACCACTTCGGTTGAGCCGGTGACCGAGGGGTTGGCCTCGCTCGGTGTCGGCCCCTCCGACCTGGCCAACGTGGTGCTGACCCATATCCACCTGGACCATGCGGGCGGCGTTGGCCGTATCGCTGCGGCGTTCCCACGGGCAACGATCTGGGTTCACGAACGAGGGGCCCCCCATCTCGCCGATCCGACCAGGCTGGTGGCCAGCGCCAGTCGGGTCTACGGAGAGGAACGGATGGCCGAGTGGTTCGGACCCGTCGAGGCGGTCGAGCCCAACCGCCTGAGGGCGATCGGGGACGGTGAGCGCATCCGGTTGCGCGGCAGGGATCTCGAGGTCCTGTACACACCCGGCCACGCGTCCCACCACGTGGCCCTCGTGGATTCGGAATCCGGTGCCGTCCTCACGGGTGACGCGCTCGGCATCCACGTGCCCGACCTCCCGGTGCTGCGACCGGCCACGCCACCCCCGGACTTCGATCTCGAGCTCGCGCTCGACAGCATCGAGCGGATCCGGTCCCGCGCCAGCTCGGTTCTGCTGTTCGCCCACTTCGGCCCGATCCAGGACATCGATCGGACGTGCGAGCTCGCGGAGCAGCGAATTCGGAGCTGGGCCGAGTCCGTCCGGGAGGCGATGGAGACGACCGACGACCTGGACGAGATCGCGGAACGGCTGGTCCGGGAGAGCGCGCGCGATATCGAGACCGGCGCAGAAGCCGACCTCGACCTGGACGCGCTCGAGGAGCGGTTGCAGCTGCTGTCCAGCATCCGGATGAACGCGATGGGGCTGATGCGCTTCTGGTCCAAGCGACGCGACATTGAGCGTGTCGGCGAGCAGCCGGCTCAGCCCAGCTGAGCCAGCCGCTCGGCGACGTCATACGCGGCCGGATCGTGCCGCATGATCCTGCGGAACGTTCGCTCGGCCTCCTGGGTCCGCCCGGCCCGCTGAAGGACGTCGGCCATCACGTACCACACGCGGAGCACCTCCGGGCCGGCGACGTCATCCCTGGTCTTGACCCGGCGCAACAGTCCGAGCGCCTCATCGAACTTGCCCATGTCCGCCAGCGCGCTCGCCGCGACGATCACCGCCTCCGCCTTCGCCGACAACGGGACGCCCTGAGCTGCCAGGGCCTCCTCGGCCAGCGGGACCGCCCGTTCGGGATGTCCGGCCGCGCGCAAGCAATCGGCGATGATGTGGTTCTGATCGGCCCGGCCCGACATCCGTCGGTACGCCTGCATCTCGGAGAGGGCCTCGCCGAACCGATCCTGGACGTACAGGGCCAGGCCCAGGACCTCTCGGATCGTCGGCGAGCGAGGTGCGAGGTCCTTCGCCTTTCGGGCCTCGGTCGCGGCTCCCTTCGCGTCGCCTCGCTCGAGCAGCTCGATGGCCCGCTCCAGCCCGGCCATGGCGGCCTGCTGCTTGCCGGCCCGAGCCGTCCGGTTCAGCTCATCGCGGATGTCGCGGGGAAGCCCACGAGGGTGGGGTCCCGGAGGCCGACGGGGACCGGGGCGAGGACGGAATGCCTTGGGCACGGCGTCACCTAGCCTACCCGCAGGCACTCCGGACACTGGCGGAAAGCAAGAGAGCCGCCCGAAGGCGGCTCTCTTGCAAGGTGTTCCGGCAGCGACCTACTCTCCCACCCGGTCGCCCGGGCAGTACCATCGGCGCTGGAGGGCTTAACTTCCGGGTTCGGGATGGGACCGGGTGGTTCCCCTCCGCCATGGCCACCGAAACGGCGCCTCGGATCCGCTGCGGACCCGACGACTGAAGGTGCGAGCTCCGAGCAGAGCCCGGAACGCGATAGCGAGCGCGAGCAAGAGCCAAGTCCTCGGCCTATTAGTACCGGTCGGCTCAACACGTTGCCGTGCTTCCACCTCCGGCCTATCGACCTCGTAGTCCACGAGGGGCCTTACCGGGTCAACCCCGTGGGAGACCTCATCTTGAGGCGAGCTTCGCGCTTAGATGCTTTCAGCGCTTATCTCTGCCGGACGTGGCTAACCAGCCGTGCCGCTGGCGCGACAACTGGCACACCAGAGGTCCGTCCGCCCCGGTCCTCTCGTACTAGGGGCAGCTCCCCGCAAGTCTCCTGCGCCCACGGCGGATAGGGACCGAACTGTCTCACGACGTTCTAAACCCAGCTCGCGTGCCTCTTTAACGGGCGAACAGCCCGACCCTTGGGACCTGCTCCAGCCCCAGGATGAGACGAGCCGACATCGAGGTGCCAAACCGCTCCGTCGATATGGACTCTTGGGAGCGATCAGCCTGTTATCCCCGGGGTACCTTTTAGCCGTTGAG
>JBKPDU010000030.1:0-10885 GCA_046728055.1 Actinomycetota bacterium
CCCTGTACATCTACGTCAACAAGGCGAATATCGCCGAGAACCCGGCGGTCAAGGCCTACGTGGACTCCTACCTGAGTGACGACGGGATCGCCTCCGTGACCGAGGTCGGGTACGTGCCGCTCCCGAGTGAACGGCTGGAGGCCACTCGGAGCACGTGGTCGGGAGCCTAGGAGCGAGCACCACTCGTCACGAAGGGTCGAGCCTGCGGCTCGACCTTTCCCTGTGACACGATACGGTCGGGGACGGAGGGAGGGCGGGTGGCGGCGACCATGACGGGCGAGGACGTCACCCTTGCCGTGCTCGGCGGCAGCCCCCGCCGGCATCGCAAGGAGGCGCTGGTACGAGCCGCGTTCTTCTCGGCGGCCGCCCTCTCCATCGTGATCAGCCTGGCCATCGTGGCGAGCCTGGTGGGCCGGGCCGTGGACTTCGCGCTCGCCGTGGACCCCGGCGCGCTGTGGACGAGCGGCTGGTTCCCGCGCCGGGGTCTGTACGACCTCCGCACCGTCATCTCGGGGACCCTGATCGTGAGCCTCATCGGGATGCTGGTCGCGGCGCCGCTCGGCGTCGGGGCGGCGATCTACCTCTCTGAATACGCCAGGCCCCGCGTCCGTCGATGGCTGAAACCGATCATCGAGACCCTCGCCGGGATCCCTAGTGTGGTCATGGGGTACTTCGCGCTCAACTTCATCAGCCCGGAGATCGTGCAACGACTGTACTCACGGGCCACCATCTTCAACCTGGCGGCCGCGGGCATCGGCGTCGGGTTCCTGACCATCCCGCTGGTGGCGACGGTCGCCGAGGACGCGCTGCACGCGGTCCCGCAGTCCCTGCGCGAGGCCTCGTACGGGCTCGGGGCCCGCAGGAGGCTCACCAGCCTTCGCGTCGTCGTGCCGGCGGCCGTGTCCGGTCTGGTTGCCGCATTGATCCTCGGGCTGTCTCGAGCCATCGGCGAGACGATGGTCGTGGCCATCGCCGCCGGCGGGACTGGGGGTTCTCCCCTCCGTCTCAGCCCCTTTCAACCCGGGCAGACCATGACGGCGGCGATGACGGCGCTCGCCACCGGCTCGGATCGGGTCAACGTCACGGCCGCCGCCGTCAATCCCGTCGACGCCATGTTCTTCCTGGGCATGCTGCTCTTCCTGTTCACGTTCGCCCTCAACGTGGTCAGCGAGCGTTTCGTGCGCCGTGTGCGGAGGCGATACTGATGAGCGCCGTCGCGACGCAGGCGACCACGGAGGCCGTAAGGGGTGCGCTGCGGGGCCGCCGGTTCAAGGGAGGCGAGGCGGCTTTCCAGGGATTCCTGCTGCTCACGCTCCTCCTCTCGCTCGCGGTCCTGGTGACGCTGCTGACCCGGGTGCTGGTCGATGGTCTGTCGGTGCTCACGGAGCGAGGCCTGGGATTCGTGACCGCGTCGCTGTCGAGCCTCCCCGATCTAGCGGGCCCGTGGCAGGGGATCATCGGCTCGCTGAAGCTCATGCTCTTCGTCGTTGTCCTGGCGATCCCGCTTGGGGTCGGCGCTGCCGTGTACATGGAGGAGTACGCCCGCGATACGAGGATCACCCGGTTCCTCAACGCCAACATCCGCAACCTGGCGGGTGTGCCGTCGATCATCTACGGGATCCTCGGCCTCGCGGTGTTCGTCGAGGCACTCAAGTCGATCACCGGCCCCGGGTCGGTGCAGGGGCGGAGCCTCATCTCGGGCGGGCTCACGCTGTCGATCCTTGTGTTGCCGATCGTCATCATCACCACAGCGGAGGCGATGCGTGCCGTTCCGGTCAGCATCCGCGAGGCGGGGTACAGCGTCGGGGCCACCCGGTGGGAGGTCATCCGGAGCCACGTCCTTCCGTACGCGGCGCCGGGGATCTTCACCGGTACGATCCTCTCGGTGGCTCGGGCGATCGGTGAGGCCGCCCCGCTCATCATGGTCGGCGCCGTCACGGGATTCCTCGGCGGCAACGTCGAATTCTTCGAGTCGTTCCAGCGTCAGTTCACGGCGTTGCCGATCGTCATCTTCCAGTGGGCGAGATACCCGAACGCCGGGTTCCGGGCGATCACCGCAGCCGCCATCATCGTGCTCATGGTCGTGCTCCTCCTGTTGAACATCACCGCTATCCTGTTGAGGAACCGCTATGAGCGAAAGTGGTGAGCGCGTGGACGTTAGGGTGGCGAAGGGGAGTCAGGACGAGGCCGAAGCCAAGGTGACGATCCAGATCCCAGAGCCGACGCAAACGCGCCGCGAGGCCGAGCGGGAGCTGGTCTTCGACGTGAGCGACGTCAGCGTCTACTACGGGGACTTCCGCGCCGTGCGCGGTATCACCTTGCCCATCAGGAAGAGCGAGATCACAGCCCTGATCGGCCCGTCAGGGTGTGGGAAGAGCACGGTGCTGCGGTGCTTCAACCGGATGAACGACCTGATCGAGGGGGCGCGGGTCGAGGGAAAGGTCCTGTATCACGGCGTGGACCTGTACGACCGGCAGATCGACCCCGTGGAGGTCCGCCGACGCATCGGGATGGTATTCCAGAAGCCCAACCCGTTCCCCAAGTCCATCTACGAGAACGTTGCCTTCGGTCCACGGATCGCCGGATTCAAGGGGAACATGGACGAGCTGGTCGAGGCGTCCCTGCACAGGGCGGCGCTCTGGGACGAGGTCAAGGGCAAGCTCAAGGAATCCGCCATGGCCCTTTCGGGTGGGCAGCAGCAGCGGTTGTGCATCGCCCGAGCCATCGCCGTCCAGCCGGACGTGATCCTCATGGACGAGCCATGTTCCGCCCTGGACCCCATCGCCACCTCCAGGATCGAGGACCTGATGCGTGAGCTGGTGACCGACTACACGATCGTGATCGTCACCCACAACATGCAACAAGCGGCCCGCGTCTCCGACCGCACCGCGTTCTTCTCAGTCGACGTGAACGCCGAGGGCAACCGAACGGGGTTCGTCGTCGAGTTCGACCACACGGAGGTCCTGTTCACGCACCCGAGTGACAAACGGACCGAGGACTACATCACCGGGCGGTTCGGTTGACGGCGCGCAGCCACTTCCACGAGGAGCTCGAGATGCTCGAGCTCGACCTTCTCGGGATGGGCGAGCTGGCCGAACGCTCGGTGGGCCGAGCCGTGGAGGCGCTGATCGAGCACGACGACGCCGAGGCGCTCGCGATCATCGCCGCGGACGACGAGATCGACGAGAAGTACATGTCGATCGAGAACGGCGCCCTGCAGGTGTTGGCGCTTCAGACGCCGGTGGCGGGCGACCTCCGACTGATCTCCGCGATCCTGCACTCCAACCTCCACCTGGAGCGGATCGGTGACATGGCCGTCAACATCGCCAAGATCTACCTGTCGATCCGACACCTGCCTACGAGTCAGTCCATCCAGGCCAACATCAGGGAGATGGAGGACGTGGTCCGTCCCATGATCCGCACGGCCATGGAAGCGTTCCGTCGGCGAGACCTCGATCTGAGCCTTCGCCTGCCGGAGATGGACGATCCGGTCGACCGGCTGAACATGGGGATGTACAAGGAGGTGGCCGCCCTGGCCGGCGACCCCGAACTCCTCAACTGGGGCCTTCGGATGATCCTGGTCGCTCGCCAGCTGGAGCGGGTGGGCGACCACTCGGTCGATATCGGTGAGCAGGTCGGATTCCTGCTCACGGGGGAGTTCCGCGAGTTCACCGATGCCTCCCATCCCGTCGACCTCACCCCAGACGCGAGCTGAACCGGCCAGGATCCTCGTCGTCGAGGACGAGGCGTCCCTGGCGGACACGGTTCGGTACAACCTGGAACGTGAGGGGTACGCCGTGACCACCGCGACCGACGGCCGGGCCGCCCTCGAGCGGTTCCGTGCCGAGGAGCCCACGCTGGTGATCCTCGATCTCATGCTTCCCGAGGTGTCAGGGCTCGACGTCTGTCGAGCCATCAGGGCCGAATCGGACGTGCCCATCATCATGGTCACGGCCAAGGACTCGGAGGCGGACAAGGTCACCGGCCTCGAGCTCGGGGCCGACGACTACGTCACCAAGCCGTTCTCCGTCCGGGAGCTCGTCTCCAGGGTCAGGGCGAACCTCCGCCGGGCTCGTCCCCAGTCGGCCGCACCGACCGCCGACGAGGTGTTGGGCGGGGGGCCCGTCCGCATGGACGTGGCCCGGCACGAGGTCACGGTCCGAGGAGAAGCGATCTCCCTCCCACCGAAGGAGTTCGAACTCCTGGAGACGTTCCTCCGGCGGAAGGGCAGGCTGCTGACCCGCGAGTTCCTGATCGAGGAGATCTGGGGACCGGACTACTTCGGAGACACGAAGACCCTGGACGTCCACGTGAAACGGTTGCGGCGCAAGATCGAAGAGGACCCTCACCATCCGGTGCACCTGGTGACGGTCCGGGGACTCGGCTACAAGTTCGCCGAGTAGGCTCATCGCGGGCGGAGGGTACTGGCGATGTGTCCGATCGCATCGAACCCGAGCCGTTCGTACAGGGACAGTGCCTGGGCTCCTCGTTCCACCAGCAGGAACAGGTGATCGAGGCGGGAGCGGCGGGCCTCCTCAGCGATCCGCCTGACCACGGCACCGGCATATCCCTTCCGTCGAGCCTCGGGGAAGGTGACGACGTGGTCGACGTACCCAACGCCCCCAAGGACGATGAGCGAGCCCAGGGACCGTGGACGGCCCGCCTCCACCACCGCGAACCATCGCGAGCCCGTAGGGATCAGCACGTCGCGTTCGATGTCGACGAGCTGTCGGACCACGTCCTCCTCAGTGATCTGGAACTCGGCGAGGGATCCCTTGTATGCGGGCCAGAAGCTCGGCTCGAGGGGATCGACCTCCTCCACGCCGACGCCAGCCGTCTCGTCGGGATCTCGCCTCCGTAGCTCCATGACCGTGTCCCATGAGACCCGGTCGCCCCGCATGCTGGCCTCCGAGATGAGCCCGGTGAGCTGCTGGGGATGGAACACCACCATGTGGGCGTGCGCGGCGCCGACCCGGTCGATGACCGGAAGGAGGGACGATTCCACGTCGGCGAGTGCGAGGGCGGCATCCTGGGTCTCGATCCGCGCGTAGTTGACGTCCCAGATGCCGGGAAATCGGGGATCGGCGACCACCGCACCCCACCATGCGGGCTCGACGATCTCGAACGCCGAGTCCAGGGCCCGCCAGAACCGAAGCAGGGGTTCGAGGTCGGCCACGCGGGCGAGTGTAGCGAGGCGCTGCGGTACGCTCGGCAAGCACATGCTCACGTGCCGTCACTACCGCGAGGGCGTCCTCGAGGACGAGATTCCCTTCCACCCCGCCGAGGTGGCCGAGGCCAAGCGGGCCAAGACGCGCGTGTGGATCGATGCGATCGAGCCCACCGACGAGGAGCTGAAACATCTCCAGGACGCGTTTGGGCTGCACCAGCTGTCGATCGAGGACACCATCCGGTGGGGCCAGCGCTCGAAGGTGGAGTTCTACCCCGAGTACGTCTTCCTGGTCTCGCATGGGCTGACGCTCGATGCGGCGAACGACCTTTCGGAGAGCGAGGTCCACATGTTCGCCCGGCAGGGAGCTTTCGTCATCACGGTCCGACGCAAGCCGGTGCTCGACTTCGAGCCGGCCATCAAGCGCATGCAACGAGAGCGAGGGATCGAGCACGAGGGCGTCGGCCTCCTCCTATATCTCTTGCTCGATGAGATCGTCGACGGGTACCTGGACACGATCGAACGGCTCGAGGATATGTCCGACGACATCGAGGAGCGTGTGAGCGCGGAGGAGGCCGAGGAGGCGTCGGATGGGCTGGCCCAGGACATCTTCCACCTCCGCCAGACCGTGGTCCGATTCCGGCGGCTAGCGGCGCCGATGCGGGAAGTGCTCGACCGCCTGATGGAGGCGGAGGGCATCGTGACGCCCACACTCGCTCCGTACTACCGGGACGTGCTCGACCACACGATCCGGGCCGCGGAGTTGATGGACAACATCCGGGATCTCCTCACGGCCGCCCGGGAGCTCCAGCTGGCACAGGCGTCGAATCGCCTCAACGTGGTGATGAAGAAGGTGACGTCGTGGGGTGCCATCATCCTGCTCCCCACGCTCATCGCCGGGATCTACGGGATGAACTTCCGGCACATGCCCGAGCTGTCGTGGACCCTCGGGTATCCACTGGCCCTCGGGACCATGGCGGTGGCGGCGTTCCTCCTGTATCGCGGGTTCAAGAGGCGAGACTGGTTGTAGCGATGTGCCGGGCCCTGAAGGTCTTGTGCGTGGCACCCGACCGGCACGCGCTGATGGAACTGAAGTGGGCCTCCGTGTCGGCCGAGTGGGAGCTCGCGCCGGGGGCGGTCACCGAGGAGGACGCGCTGGCCCAGCTCGAGGCCGAACAGCCGCACGTGCTGGTGGCGTTCGGCGACTTCGGGGCCCTGGTGTCGCGGGCCAGAAACGACCGGCCATACCTCCGGATCGTCTGCGACCGGCACGTGCCCGGCGCGACGGTGGTGGTGGGAGGGCCGGAGGAGCTCCGGGATGCCGTGAAGGCCCTGCCGCATCCGGGCGGACCGGTCCGGTAGGGCGCAGGTACGATGGGGGTCGTGCCCACCAAGGTCCTTCTGGCTGCTCCGCGAGGCTATTGCGCCGGGGTGGAGCGCGCGGTCGAGGCGGTGGAGGCCGCCCTGGCCAAGCATGGAGCCCCCGTCTACGTGCGCAAACAGATCGTCCACAACCTCCACGTCGTTCGGGACCTCGAGGCCAAGGGCGCGGTCTTCGTCGAGGAGGAGACCGAGGTGCCCGAGGGTTCCGTGGTGGTGCTCTCGGCCCACGGCGTCGCGCCGGAGGTGTACGCGGGCGCGGCCGCACGGAGCCTCAACGTCCTCGACGCCACCTGTCCGCTGGTCACCAAGGTGCACCTGGAGGCGAGGCGGTTCGAGCGAGAGGGGAGATGGATCGTCCTGATCGGCCACGCGGGGCACGAGGAGGTGGTGGGAACCACCGGCCAGACACCGGGTCGAACCCTCCTGGTCCAGAACGTCGAACAGGCCCGCTCCGTCCAGGTGCCCGATCCCGACGACCTGGCCTACCTCACGCAGACCACGCTGTCGGTCGACGAGACGAACGAGATCATCCAGGTCCTCCGGGAGCGGTTCCCGAACATCCAGGGCCCACCCCGCGAGGACATCTGTTACGCCACGCAGAACCGTCAGGACGCGGTGAAGGAGCTGGCCCGACGGTCCGACGTCGTCCTGGTGATCGGGTCGGACAACTCCTCCAACTCCAACCGCCTGGCCGAGGTGGCGAGGGAACAGGGCACCCCGGCCTACCTGATCGACGACGAGGACGAGGTCGACCTCACGTGGCTGGACGGAGCCGACGTGATCGGGCTGACCTCGGGAGCATCGGCCCCCGAATGGCTGGTCGAACGGATGCTGGCCTTCCTCGCCGGCACGGGCGCCACCGAGGTGGAACAGGTCCGGCAGGCCGAAGAGCACCTGCGGTTCTCGGACGTTCGGGTGTAGGAGCGGGCTACGTCCAGGTGCCGAACGGCTCGGCCTCTTCGTCGGCGACCTCGCCGAAGTCCGGGATCGCGACCAGGGTCGTCGTTGCGGAGACGCCGGGGATCGTGTGGATCCTGTCCAGGATCACCGGAGCCGCCTCCTCCCACGTGAGCGGGATCTCGGCCATCAGGTCGTATTCCCCGGCCACGACGGCCACCCCGGCCACGCCGTCCATCGCCCCGAGGGCCTGGACGATCCCAGCGATCGAGCCGGCCTCGGCCGCTGCCCTGATGTGCACGTAGCACGCCGCCCCGGTCCTCTGCATGGGCATCGACGGCATCCCGGGACCGCCCGCGTACACGCCGAGGGCCGACAGGGGGAGCACCGGCGCCGTGTAGGTGTGCATCACGCCCTCGGTGGCCTGGATCTGACGAACCACGGTTCGAGCGATCGATTCGAAATCGACGGCCTCGACGGCCACCATCACGTCCCACGGCCCCACCACCGCCACCGAATGCCGGATCCCGCGCTGGCCCCGAAGGGCGATGACGACGTCCTCGATCTTCCCCGGGGCGACCCGGAGGTAGACGAACGCGTCCATCCGGCTCAGCCCGTCTCGAGGGCCGGCTGGGGCGCGCGACACAACGCCTCGAGCTCCTCGGCCCCTTCGTCTGGGCCGACCGCGATGATGCGATCGCCCGCCTCGAAGACCAGTCCAGCGCGCGGGCGATAGATCCATCGCCGACCTCGCTGGACGGCCAGGACGAACATCCCGGTCTCCGTCTGGAGCCGAAGATCACGGAGGGACTTGCCCTCTGCGGCCGATCCGGCCTCCACGACGGTCTCGGCCCCGGTCTCCTCGGTCTCCTCCAGGGCCATCAGGATCACCGGGTGCAGCTCCTCGCCGTGCTCCACGTACCACGTCATCTCCCTGGCGGCGTCGGACACCGCCTCGCTGGCCGCCCCGAGCCGGAGCAGCCCACGCAGGTCGTCGGGGTTTCGAGCCTCGGGGCTGGCTCGGAGCACCCAGGACTCGAGCTCGTCGTGCAGCACGTCGCTCCGGGCCTCCAGGGTGGCAACCTCGGCGGCCATCGCCCGGTCGTTGAACAGGAGCGAGGAGTACGCCAGGCCGACGGCGGCTTCCGAGGAGTTCTTCATCTCCACCAGGATGTCCACCGCCCGGTCCAGTTCCGACAGGGGCGGTGCGTCCATCTCGGGTGATGGGGGAAGGGGTGGCGCTCCGGCCACTGCCCGGATCAGGTTCTCGCCCTCCTCCGGTCCCTGGTACAGGAGCACGTCACCTTCGGAGACGACGCTGTCGGCCCCGGGATCGAGCTCCCAGTCGTCACCTCGGCGGATGGCCAGAACCCACATGCCCGACTCCGTGGGGAGTGACAGGTCCCGGAGGGTCGCGCCGACCGCCTGCGACCCGTCGCGGACCTTGACCCGCCCGGACACCTCGTCGGCGTGGCGGAGGTCGGCCCGGAGCGCGTCGGGGATCCCCAGCTTCGCCGCCACCACCCGCGCGATGTCGGAGGCCGCATCGCCGATCTTGTCGATGGCGTTCGCGATCCACAGCACGCTCTCGATGGCCTCGGCGTCCTCCGGGCTACGGGCGGACAGGATGGCCAGCGTTCGGAGGCGGCGGAGGTAGCCGTCCATCCGCTCCTCGAGCTTCTCGACCTCGTCGGCCATGTCCTCGTCGTTGAAGAAGACCGCCGCGTAGGCCACGTCGACCAGGAGCTCGGAGGCGTCCTTGGCTTCGACCAGGAGCTCTTTGACGTTCCTCGGTTCGTCGTCATCCATTGATGGCCACCCCCAATGTTCCCATAGCGATCAGGACGGCGCCGACGCCGACCAGGTCCATGAGGCTGGTGATGATCGGGACGCTCTGGTTGTCGGGGTCTAGGCCGAACCGGGAGGTCACGATGGCCACGTAGTAGCCGACCCCCATGACCACCGGCAGCACGAGTACGCCCGCGAGGAGGGTGCCACCGATCATGGTGCCCGCCCCCGGATGGGCCAGGTCCGTGAGGTTCGCCAGTGCCAGGGCCACGGTCCCGATGAACGTGAAGATGGCTACCCCGAACACCGTGACCAGGCCGGCGTCCAGGAGCGCGGGCGACTCCGGGAGACCCCGAGCGGTGATCAGACCCAGCTGGAGCTTGGAGGACAGGCGGGATGAAAGGATGCCTCCGAGCGCGCCAGCCTGCGAGACGAACGGGGGGATCAAGATCAGCAAGCCGGGGAGGGCGGTCAGAACCGGCTCGTTCGCCTGGAGCACGGAGCCGGCGGCGATGTCCAGCAGCGGGGTGAGAAGGATGACCCCGACCATCTCCGCGACGATGCGGCGCACGGGCTTGAGGTCCGTCGTGATCGCCCGGACCAGCGAGTACAGGCAGACCACGACGCACACCGCTGCCACGATGGCGTTCACAACGTTGTTCCGGGTGATGTACGTGGCCAGGAACAGGGTGGGGAGGGTCCCCATGTCCCCCAGGGCCGTGACCATGGGGGTCGACACCGCATCCAGGTCGTAGCCACGGCGATACGACAGCACCGACACCCCGATCGTGAACAGGAGGATGAAGACGGAGCCCAGGGCCCCGCCGACCACGGAGATCGTCACGAAGTCCCAGATCGAGATGGATTGTTGGCCGAACGCGAGGGTCGCCAACCGGGCCAGGATGGCCAGCCACAGCGACGAGGTGAACGTGGTGATCAGCGCGACCTCGATGTTCTGGTAGAGCACGCCACCCCGGTCCAAAGTCACCTCGAACAGACCGGCGTGGGTGCTCGTGCCGAAGCGCGCACCGATCGCCCCGAAGATGGTGCCGCGCATCCCCACGGCTGCCGGGATCAGCACCAGGAGCCCGGGAAGCTGGGTGAGCGTGCCGGTGATGTGGCCGAGCGTCAGCCCGGCGACGAAGGATGCGAGCGTGCTGAGCGTGAGGGCGGCCAGGCCCTGGCGCAACGTTCGCTTCTCCGCTCGCAGAGAGGCCCACACACGCCGTGCACGACGTGGGAACGCCATAACGGCACGCTCATCGCTTCCTTCTCGGGGTCCGACGGGGATGATGGGTCGCGGGGCGGCCCGGGGCAGTATGCGCCCGGACTGCTTGCGAGGCAAGCCTCAGGCCTCGCCCCGCTCAGGCCCAGTCGCGGGTGAGGATCAGCCAGAAGGCCAGGCCGGCATAGGGTCCGTACCTCCTGAACCTGCGGACCATTGCCGCGTCGCTCACGGCCTTCCGTCCGACGTGGCGGGCATAGGCCGGTCGGGTCCAGGAATCGAGGATCAGCTTGGAATAGCGGCCGAGCGTCAACATGATGTGCGTCGCCGCATACGGCCCGACGCCCGGAAGCGCCAGCAGTCGCCGCTCGAGCTCCGCGTCGGGGAGATCCGCCGACGAGGCCCGTCCCAGGCTCTCCAGGTCC
>JBKPDU010000031.1:0-10559 GCA_046728055.1 Actinomycetota bacterium
AACACGCCCACGACGATCGGGCAGCGGATGACGCTCACCTCGGCCTCCGGCAGCGGGGGCGATGTCTACGTGAACGGCGACCTCACCCTCAACAATGCCATCACGGTGGGCGGGAGCCTGATCGTTTCACCCGCAGGGGCCTCGACGGGCGCCCTGACGATGTCGAACCAGGTCAACATCCAGTCCGACGTCTGGGCGAACGGCAACGTCACCATGAGCACGGGGGCGACCGTGGGTGGGGACGTCACGTCGTCCACAGGGAACATCTCGGTCAGCAACCCCGCGAAGATCCAGGGGGATGCGACGGCCGCCGGCACCGTGGGAAGCGCCTCGCAGATTTCCGGGCTCGTCACGCCCGGCTACGCACAGGACCCGCCGCCGGGCCAGGCGCTGCCGCAGATCACGTTCAGCGCGGCCGAGCAGCAGGAGTGGACCAATTCCGGATACGTCGTCGTTCCGTTCGCCGGAATCGGCACGTTGCCCTGCACCCTCGCCAAGACGTTCATCGCCAACGTGGCCAGCGGGCTCGAGCCGGCCAATAACTACGTTGTGCGGATCATCAGCACCGGAACGCCCTGCAAGCTCACGTTCGCCAATAACACGACGACCTCCGTCCGGGGGAACCTGGCGATCATCACCGACGGCGCCATCGAGATGCAGCAGAAGAACGTCTGGCAGGCCGCGGGCGGGGACCGGAAGCTGTTCTTCATCTCGTTGTACCGGTCCGGTCTGGACTGTTCGACCGGGAATTACAACGTGACCACCTCGAACAACACGGACTTCCTGAACAGTGCCGGGACCGACCTGCTGGACGTGTTCTTCTACTCGCCGTGCACGGTCTCGCTGGCCAACCAGAACGCGTTCCGGGGCCAGGTGTTCGGGGAGACGGTGAGCATCACGAACCAGGTCAACATGACCTTCGTCCCCACCGTGGTCCCCGGGGTCACGCAGATCGTGGGGTTCCGCCAGGACCCCGCGTACGTCCGAGAGGTCCGCTCGTAAGCGTCCCAACGCCGATTCGGGCCGACCCCCATCCGGTACGGTGCCTGCGGCCGTGAATGCAATCCGCCTCGTCGTGGCCATCCCGTTCGGCCTGGTCCTCGGAAGCTTCAACACGGTGGCCATCCACCGCATCCCCCGGGAGGAGTCGGTGACGGCCCCTCGATCCCGGTGCCCCGTCTGCGGCACGCAGCTTCGGAACGCCGACAACGTCCCGGTGATCTCGTGGCTCCTGCTCCGGGGCCGATGCCGAGCGTGCGGAGCTCGGATCTCGCCCATGTACCCGCTCATCGAGGTGGCGACCGCGGCCCTGTTCGTGGCCGCCGCTCTCACCTTCGACGAGGTTTGGGTGGCGCTGATGGTGGCCCCATTCCTGGGGCTGATGGTGGCCCTGGCGGTCATCGACATCCGGCACCGGATCATCCCCAACCGGGTGGTGTATCCGTCGTTCCTGGTGTTCGGGGCGTACATCGCGGTGGTTGGGGTCGCGGGGGGCGGACTCGATGCCATCAGTGGGGTCATCGGCATGCTCGCCTACGGGGGAGGTCTCCTCCTCGTGGCGATCGTTTCACCGAGCGGGATGGGGATGGGCGATGTGAAGCTCGCCGCCCTCATCGGCCTGGTGTTGGGGTCCATTGGTTTGCGGTACGTAGCCGTAGCGGCTGGGATGGGGATCTTGCTCGGGGGGGTGGCAGCCATCGTGGCCCTCGTCGCCGGCGCCAGCCGGAAGAAGGCCATCCCGTTCGGCCCGTTCCTCGCCGCCGGGGCGGTGGCGGCGGCCCTGGTAGCCCCCCAGATCTCCTCGATTTACCTCGACCGCATCGCCTGATCCGACCCCATCGGCCGACCCTTCGATCGGACGACCGCGCCACTCCTTTTCCTGTGACACCTGTGATGTTTGATCAAAAGCGCTAATTACATATATGTAAGCTTAACTATCGTGCCGAAAGACGACTGGCGTGATTATTGACCAGGGTTGTGACGGATGTTAGCTTCCGGGGCCCTGAGAGAGGATGTGGCAGGAGTGAAGAAGGGAAGCTGGTGTTAAACATGGGGGAGATGTTACGAAAGTGACGATTGGGGCGAAAGTGATTGTGGTGCCGGTGGGAACTCGGCGATGAGCAAGCGACGGCCTTTCGTGGGGGACCGTCTCCTCACCGTGAGCGAGGTGGCGGCGACGATGCGCGTCTCGAACATGACGGTCTACCGGCTGATCAAGAGCGGCCAGCTCCCGGCGATCCGCGTGGGCAAGAACTTCCGGATCCGGGAGTCGGACGTGGACAAGTACCTGTCGGAGCGCTCGGTCAAAGCGGAGGGCGACGAATGATCCGAGGACGCCCCATCCAGGGCAGTTGGCGGGAGGGAGACGAAGACCAGCTCCTCACCGTCGGCGAGGTCTGTGACGCCATGCGGGTCTCGAACATGACGGTGTACCGGCTCATCAAGTCCGGCGAGCTGCCGGCGATCCGATTGGGCAAGGCCTACCGGGTGCTCGAGTCCGAGGTCGAGCGGTACCTCTCGGGCTTGCTGGTGATGGTGGAGGCCGAGTAGATGGCGAAGACGCTCATCGGACTCGACATCGGCTCGACCGCGGTGCGGGCGGCCGAGGTGAGCACGGGGGACCCTCCCGTGCTGGCCAGGGCGGCCCAGGTCCCGCTGCCCTCCGGCGCGGTCGAGAACGGGGAGATCCGTCAGCCTCAGGTCGTTGGCGAGGGCCTGAAGGAGCTGTGGGGGCGCAGCAAGATCCGCGGCCGGCAGGTTCGTATCGGGGTGGGGAACCAGCGGGTGGTGGTTCGGGAGATCGCCCTCCCATGGCTCCCGGACAAGGAGCTGCGAGCTTCACTGGGGTTCCAGGTCCAGGAATTCATCCCCATCTCCGTTGACGAGGCCGTGCTGGACTTCGACCCGCTCGGCGAGTTCGAGCTCGAGGGCCGCCGGATGCTCCGGATCCTCCTGGTCGCTGCGCAGAAGGTGATGATCGGGGAGGCCGTGGCGGCGGTGCAGGCCGCCAGGCTGGAGCCCGTGGGCATCGACCTCAACCCCTTCGCCCTGGTGAGGGCGGTGGGCAGCGTCGACGGTCTGAACATCGAGACCCCCGGCGACGAGGCCATCGTGGACGTGGGGGCCCACGTCACCAACATCTCCGTCCACGACCGTGGGATCGCCCGGTTCGTGCGGATCCTGCCCACCGGGGGCCGGGACATCACGCTCGCCCTCGCTCGGGGGTTGGGCGTGGACGACGAGGTCGCCGAGCGGCTCAAGCGCGGGGAGGACGTGGAGGGGGGTCCGGCCCCCGAGGAAGTGGAGCGGGTGGCCCTGTCGCGCGCCGCGACCCTGGTCGACGAGGTCCGATCCTCGCTCGAGTTCTACACGGCTCAGGTCCCCGGGGCCAGGATCGGGCACGTGCTGATCACGGGCGGGGGCTCGAAGCTTCGCGGCTTCCTCGAGCTCGTGCAGGACCGCATCCCGGTGAGCGTGGACCGAGGTCGAGTGTTCGAGCACGTGAATTCCAAGCTCGACCTCCCCCCCGACGCGATGGAGGACGCTGAGCCGGTCCTCGCCGTGGCCGTCGGCCTGGCCATCCCCGGAAGGTGACGATGACGCAGGTCAACCTCCTTCCCTCCGAACTCCGCGCCCGAGAGGCGAGGCGCCGCCTCACGAGTGTCGTGGTGTTCGTCGGCGTGATCGTGCTCGGGCTGATCGGGCTGTTCTACTTCTTCCAGGTCATGAACCTCTCCCGGGCCCGAGACGACCTCGCGGCCCAGGAGGCCGTGAACCAGCAGCTCCAGGCGCAGATCAACGACCTCCAGCGGTTCCAGGAGCTCCAGAACCAACTCCAGACCAGGCAGCAACTGGTCGACTCCGTGTACGTCGGCGAGGTGTCCTGGTCGACCGTGCTCGTGGACATCTCCCATGTCATCCCGTCGGACGCGTACCTCACCAGCCTGACGGGCGCGATCTCCCAAGGCACGGAAGCGCCGAGTACCGGAGGTGCCCTGATCGGCAACATCCAGTTCACCGGTGTGGTGAAGAACACCGATCCACTCGCCACGTGGTTGACCAGGCTGGACCAGGTGGACGGGTGGGAGAACGCCTGGATGACGTCCGCAACCGAGAGCTCGCCGTTCTCGCGCATCTACACGTTCGACAGCGGGATCGACCTGTCGGTCGACGCGGCGACCAGACGAGGGAGAGGGCTCACGTGAGCCGCCGAGGACCGATCATCGCGGGCGCGATCATCGCCGTCGTCGCGGTGCTGGCCGTCTTCTTCCTGATCCTTCCCAAGATGAACGAGGTGAGCGAGACGCAAGAGGACGTCGCGGCCGCAGAGGCCCAGGAGACAGCCCTCCGCGCGCAGCTCGCCAGCCTGAAGGAGGCGCAGGCGAACGCCCCGCAGGTGAAGGCCCAGATCGCGAAGCTGGCCAACCAGGTGCCGCCGACGGCCGACCTCCCCGCGCTCATCAGACTGCTGACGGCGGCGGCAGAGGGCTCGGGCGTCGACTTCTTCACCATGGCCCCGGGGAACCCTGAGCTCGATCCCTCCGGCTCGTTCTCGACCATCCCGACCACGATCACCGTGACCGGCGGCTACTTCGCCTTGGACCAGTTCCTGTTCCGTCTGGAATCGCTCTCGCGGGCGGCCAAGGTGACCAGCATCTCGATCACTCCGGGTGGGGCCGCGCCGGCCGGCGCGACGGGGAACACCCTCAGCATGCAGCTGGCCGTGGACTTCTTCACCACGGACACGAGCGCCGGACCCGGCTCCGCGCCCGGGCCGACCGAGGGGGGCGCGGCCACGGTGCCTTCGGCATTCACGCCACCCTCGCCGGTCTCGCCGCCCACCCCGACCGCCACGTCGACGCCGTCCACCCCGGGAGCCTAGGACCATGGCCCTTTCCCCCCGTGACCGGCGCGCGCTAATCGCCCTCGGCGCAGCGGCCGGAATCGCGCTGCTTGCCTTCGTCTACCTCAACGTGCTGCGAGGGGGTGGGGGAGAAGAGCCGCCGCCGCCGCCGATCTCGACCGGCGGGCCGACGCCGGCGCCGACCGTCAGTCCCACCCCGACGCCCCGCGAGACGCTGCCGCCGGTGGTCCTGGCCGGGGCCCGCGACCCGTTCTCCATCCCACCGGTCTTGCAGACCGGAACGCCACCACCCGGCGGCGGCGTCGCCCCTCCTCCCACGGGAACGGTTACTGTCCCTCCTCCCACGGGAACCGGAACCGCGCCACCCCCGGGGACCGGGACGCCGACCCCCACCCCGACCACTCCGGGAGGAGGGCAGTCCACCACGATCGGGGGTCACACGGTCGTCCTCATCGACATCTTCCAGGACGGCACGAAGGTCCAGGTGGAGGTGGACGGCACCGTGTTCACCGTGTCGTTGGGTGAACGGTTCGATGGGAACTTCAGGCTCGTGTCGATCAGCGGGAACTGCGCGCGCTTCGTCTTCGGCGATGAGGGGTTCACGCTCTGCACGAGCCCGCGGAAGTAAGGCTCCGGCGGTCCGCGCACGGGGGGAGCGGTCGCCGGTTCGAGGGCGGTCCCGGGAAACCGGGGCCGCCCTCCGCACTCACCTATCATGAGGTCATGTTGCGGCTGCTCACGGCCGGTGAATCCCACGGCAAGGCCCTCGTGGCCGTGTTGGAGGGATTGCCCGCCGCGGTACCCGTGGCCCCGAAGGAGGTGGCCGGCGAGCTTGCCCGGCGGCGCCACGGGCACGGTCGTAGCGGCCGACAGAACCTGGAGAGCGACCGGTTCGAGATCCTGTCCGGCGTCCGCCACGGCCGAACCCTCGGCAGCCCCATCGCCATCACCATCGAGAACGCGGAGTGGGAGGAGAAGTACCGGGACCTGATGTCGGTCGAGGGCGAGACCGACCCGGGGGAACGGCTCACCAGGCCTCGCCCGGGTCACGCCGACCTCGCCGGGGTTCTGAAGTACGGGTTCGACGACGTTCGAAACGTGTTGGAGCGGGCGAGTGCGAGGGAGACGGCCGCCCGCGTGGCTGCGGGGTGCCCGTGCAAGGCGTTCCTTGCCGAGCTGGGCATCCGGGTGCTGTCGCACGTCGTCCGGATCGGGACGGTCGTCGTCCCGGAGGGCGCTCGGCCGCCCGTGCCAGAGGACGTGGAGGAGGTGGACGCATCGCCGGTCCGGTGCTTCGACGCCCAGGCCTCTGCCGCGATGATCGGGGAGATCGATCGGGCCCGGAAGGCCAGAGACACCCTGGGCGGGGTGTTCGAGGTCATCGCCTACGGCTGTCCGCCCGGCCTGGGGTCCCACGTCCAGTCCGACCGAAAGCTCGACGCCCGCCTGGCCCTTGCGCTGATGAGTGTCCAGTCGGTCAAGGGCGTGGAGGTGGGCGACGGGTTCGCCACCAGCGAGCGGTTGGGCTCGGAGGCCCACGACGAGATCGTGGTCGGCGATGAGGGCCTGTCCCGGACCTCCATGCGGGCCGGCGGGATCGAGGGTGGCATGAGCACGGGCCAGCCCATCCGGGTCCGGGCGGCCATGAAGCCGTTCTCCACCGTCCCCCAGCCCCTGTCCACGGTCGACCTCGCGACCGGGAGGCCGGACGTGGCGATCAGGCAGCGGACGGACGTGTGCGCTGTGGCGGCGGGAGGCGTCGTGGGGGAAGCGGCGACGGCGTTCGTGCTGGCCCAGGCAGTCCTGGAGAAGTTCGGTGGAGACTCGCTCCCCGAGACCCGTCGGAACCTCGAAGGCTACGTCGACACCCTGCGATGATCGTGTACCTCGTGGGGATGCCGGGATCCGGCAAGTCGACGGTCGGGCCCGAGCTGGCCGGCCGACTCGGCATCCCATTCGTGGAGCTCGACGCCGAGATCGAGCGGGCCGCCGGCAGGTCGGTTCGCGACATCTTCGCCACCGACGGGGAGCCTCGCTTCCGTGAGCTCGAGGCGGCCGCCCTGACCAAGGCGGCCGGCCACGACCCGTCCGTGATCTCGTGCGGAGGGGGCGTGGTGCTGGAGCCGGCCAACCGGGTCACGCTCCGGGCCACCGGCGAGGTGGTGTTCCTCTCGGTCCCCCTGGAGGTCTTGAAGGAGCGGGTCTCGCCGTCGAGCGACCGCCCGCTGATCCACGCGGAAGCCGACATCGAGCGGTTGTTCCGGGCCCGCGAGCCGCTGTACCGGGAATTCGCCGCCCATGTCGTCGAGGCGAGCGGCCCACCCCACGAGGTCGCCGCGGCCATCGAGAAGGAGCTGACTCAGTGGTCCGCGTGAGCGTGGCGGTGGCGGGGGCGAGCTACGACGTGGTCGTCGGACCGAGCATCCTGCAGGATTCAGCGACCTTGCTGCCCGAGCTCGCAGGGGCCGAGCAAGGGTTCGTGGTGGCCGACCCCACGGTGGCTGAAGCCTTTCTCGACGAATTCACCGATGGTCTGAGGCCCTTGGGGCTGCGCGTCGTCCACCTCGGCGTTCCGGCCGGCGAGGAGGCGAAGACCCACCCCACCGTGATGGCCCTGCACCGCCAGCTGGCGACGCATGCGGCCCATCGAGACGACGTGGTGGTGGCACTGGGCGGAGGGTCCGTCGGCGACGTGGCCGGGTTCGTGGCCGCCACGTACATGCGCGGTATGCGGATCATCCAGGTCCCAACCACGCTCACTGCCCAGGTGGACGCCGCGATCGGAGGCAAGACCGGGGTGAACCTCCCCGAGGGGAAGAACCTGATCGGCGCGTTCCACCAGCCGGTGGCGGTGCTAGCCGATGTGGCCACCCTGGCCACCCTCCCAGAGCGGCAGTTCCGTTCCGGCCTGGCCGAGGTGGCCAAGTACGGCCTGGCCCTCGAGCCCCCGATCCTCGAGCTCCTGGATCGCCGCCTCGACGCAGTCCTGGCCCGGGACCCGGCGGTCACGGAGGAGGTGGTAGCTCTGTGCGTGCGGGTGAAGGCCGGGATCGTGGCAACGGACGAGCGCGATCGAGGGGCCCGACTGGTCCTGAACTACGGGCACACGTTGGGGCACGCGCTGGAGCAGCTCGAGGAATACGCCGGCCGGTCCCACGGCGAAGCCGTGGCCGTGGGGATGATGTTCGCCGCGCGGTTGGCCGAGGAGCTCGGGATGGCCATGGCGGGCCTGGCAGCTCGCCATGCTCGTACATTGAGTTCCCTCGGTCTGGAGCTGAACGGGCCCCTTCCGGCGAGCGACCGGATCCTCGACGCGATGCGGATGGACAAGAAGTACCGAGGGGGCATCCGGTTCGTGCTCCTCGAGGACGTGGGACGCCCGCTCGTCGTGGAACAGGTTCCCGAGGACGTCCTCACCCGCGTCCTGAAGGAGATGGGGGCGGCGGGATGAGCCGGCCGGCCGGCGACGGGCGGGCCTCTCGATGAAGGTCCTGTTCCTGTTCGGGCCGAACCTGGGAACGCTCGGCCGCCGAGACCCCGATCGCTACGGAACGGCGACCCTTGGCCAGATCATGGACGAAGTGGAGAAGCACGCGACGACGTCGGGACACCACGTCGAGTGGCGGCAGTCCGACCACGAGGGCGAGCTGGTGGCGTGGCTGAACGGCGCAGGCGACGAGGGGTTCGGGGCCGTCGTGATGAATCCGGGTGCGCTCTCGCACTACTCCTACGTCCTCCGCGACGCGGTGGAGGCTTGCGGCGCACCGGTCCTCGAGGTCCACATGACCAACATCCACGCCCGAGAGGAGTTCCGCCGCCACTCGGTGATCGCGCCCGTGTGCCGCGCCACGATCGCGGGTGTTGGTGCCGGGGGGTATCACCTGGCCATCGAGGCGCTGCCGTGGATCACCGGCTGAGGCGCACGAGGCTCGCCTCCCGGCTGGTCGAGCTCGGAGGGGACGGGATCCTCCTCACCCGGTTGCCCAACGTCCGGTACACCACCGGGTTCACGGGGTCCAACGGCCAAGTGCTCCTCACCCCGGACGACACGGTCTTCTTCACCGACGGCCGATACACGGAGCAGGCCCGGCACGAGGTCCCCGACCTCGAGCGGGTCACGTACGTGGACGGGTTCCTCGAGCCGGTTGTGCGGACGGCCCGGCGCCTGGGCGTGGGACGGCTCGGCTTCGAGTCCGAAGGGGTCACGTTCCAGATGTACCAGGAGCTCCGGGACGCGGCGGAGGGGGTCGAGCTCGTCCCGGTTCGGGGCGTGATCGAGGGCCAGCGATGGGCGAAAGACCCGGAGGAGCTCGCGGCCCTGGAACGGGCGCAGGCCGCGACCGACGAGGCGTTCGATGCCGTCGTCAGGAGGCTCCGCGACGGGATGAGCGAGCGCGAGCTGGCGTTCGAGCTCGAGGCCGAGATGCGCCGGGCCGGGGCGGAGGGTCCGGCGTTCGTCACGATCGTCGCGTTCGGTGAGAGCGCCGCCGAACCGCATCACGAACCCACCGGCCGAACGCTCTCGCCGGGCGACGTGGTGAAGATGGACTTCGGCGCCAGGGTCGACGGGTACCACGCCGACATGACCCGGACCGTGGCGTTCGGCCAGCCGCCCGACCGGCTCCGTGACCTCCACTTCCTGGTGCGCTCGGCCCAGCAGGCGGGCATCGACGCGGTGCGGGTTGGGGCAACGGGAGCCGAGGTCGACGCCGCGGCCCGTTCGGTCATCGAGGACGCCGGCCTCGGCGAATCCTTCCCCCACGGGCTGGGCCACGGCGTGGGATTGGAGATCCACGAGGGGCCTCGCCTTCGCCGGGGGAGCGAGGACGTGCTCCCCGCAGGCGCCGTGGTTACGGTGGAACCCGGCGTGTACCTGCCCGGGGTCGGCGGGGTCCGGATCGAGGACATGGTCGAGGTGAGTGTCGACGGGGGCCGGCCGCTCCCGCGATCGGGAAGGGATCTCTTCCCCGCGTGATGCGACGTCCAGCCCGCCCATAGACTTGATCCGGACGCCTTCCCAAGGAGCGACGTGAGCGTTTCCACCAACGACCTGAAGAACGGGATGACGCTCGAGGTCGATGGCACCCTGTTCCAGGTGATCGAGTTCCAGCACGTTAAGCCGGGGAAGGGCGGAGCGTTCGTCCGAACGAAGCTCCGAAACGTGAGGACGGGCGCGGTGGTGGAGCGGACGTTCAACGCGGGGGTCAAGGTCGGCCTGGCCATCGTGGAACGGCGGGAGATGCAGTTCCTGTATCGCGACGGGGACGACTTCGTGTTCATGGACGCCGAGTCCTACGAGCAGCTCAGCATCCGTGCCGGCATCGTCGGAGACATGGCCCGATACCTGTCGGAAGGCGCCACGGCCACCGTGGCCATCCACGAAGGCAACCCCATCTCCGTCGAGCTCGCAGCTTCGGCGACGCTGAAGGTGACCCAGACCCAAGGCGCCGTCCGGGGTGACACGCGGACCAACGTGATGAAGCCCGCCACGCTGGAAACCGGATACATCGTGCACGTCCCGCTCTTTGTCGAGGAGGGCGAGCGGATCAAGGTCGACACCCGAACGGGGAACTACATCGAGCGGGTGAGATGAAGGCGTGGCCTCACGCAGGCAGGCCCGACGCCAGGCGCTCGACATCCTGTACCAGGCGGACGTGACGGGCTCGGATCCGTACCTCGTCCTGGACGGGTGGGA
>JBKPDU010000032.1:0-11877 GCA_046728055.1 Actinomycetota bacterium
CGCCAGCCCGACCTGAGGCACGGCGTAAACCGTGGCGCCCTCAAGCGGCGCGGATGTCAGGCTGATGATCGCGTATACGGCACTGGCCAGGAGCGAGAGCGACAGGACGAGGAGGCACTCCTCGACCAGGTTCGCCTGCGAGACGCCCTGTGAACGCGGCGGCGGCCGCCGGAAGCGCTTCGCACGGCGAGTGGGGGCGGCCACAACCCAAGCCTACGACGCGCCGCGCACCGACGAACGATACTGGCAACACGAGCAGAGTTAGCGTCGGGCCGGTCAGTGATGGGAGGCGAAGTGCGCGAGGGCTGGACGGGCGACGACTTCGATGACCTGGCGCGTCCGAGCGGATCGGGCCCTGGACCCGGTGCCGCCGCCGCTTTGGCCGCCGACATCGCGACGGCCCTGGAGGAGCCGGCCGATCGGCTGGAGGTGCGGCCCGACCAGGGCGAGATGGCCTGGCTCATCCGCGATGGTCGCCGGATCGCGTGGTTCAACCTGGCCGCGGCCGAACGCACGGGAGGATCGCGTCGTCCCGGCCTCGTCCGGGCGTTCGCCCGGATGATCCGCCGGTACGACGAGCTGCGTCCCACGATCGAGGGCCTGGTGGTGGGGCGTCGGTATCGATTGCACTACAAGAACGAGGAGCTCCGTCGGATCTTCCGAGTGAAGGCGGTGCTCCGGGCGGTCTCCCCGTTCCATCACGCCGAAGGGGTCGAGGGTGCGGGATGGACCCTGACGATCGAGACGAAGCCGGCCCTCTACCCGCCGGTGACGTTCCACGTCGACACCTCGACGCTGGTGGACATCACCGCCGTGTGAGGCTCCTCAGAGCGACACGTCGACCAGGATCAGCTCCGTGGGCCCGTCCGCCTGGAGCGCCACACGAGGCTCGCCCGCGATCTTCGCCGCGTCGCCGGTGCCGAGTTTCTCGTCGTTCAGCCGGAGTGATCCATCGATCACGTAGAGATAGCCGCCATGCCCCGACGCGAACGGGTACTCCACCGTTGTTCCGGGCTTCAGATGTGACACCGAGACCGCGGCGTCCTGGTGGACCAGGACGGCATCTGCGTCATCCCCGGAGAACACCTCGAGCAGGCGATCCCTCCGATCCTCCTCGGTGAAGACCTTCTGCTCCACGCCCGGCGGAAGGCCGCGCTCGGCGGGCATGATCCACATCTGGATGAATCGCAGCGGCTCGGTGTCCGATCCGTTCTGCTCCGAGTGCCACGCGCCCGATCCCAGCGTCATCCGTTGCACGGATCCGGCAGGAAGCATGCCCGGAGGCCCGCCCACGTCGTCCTGATGGCGGAACGTACCTTCGACGACATAGGTAAGTCCCTCGATGTCGCGATGCGGATGCAGTGGCCACACGGCGCCAGGGATCAGCCGGTCGTCGTTGAACACGCGTAGCGTGCCGAAGCCCATGTTGGCCGGGTCGTGGTACTCATCGAACGAGAAGTGCCACCGCGCGCGGAACCAACCACCCGACTTCTCGTAGATCTCCGGGTCGCGACGAACCTGGATCAGTGGCGAACCCCCTCGAGGAGATCATGCCACGATCGGCGATCGAGCGTGGACCGTGCGCTACCAGCCGCCCGTGCAGTCGCCGGCGGTCATCGCGTTCGTCCTTCCGAAGCTGACCACGCCGCCGCTCAGCGCGACGCACAGGTATGCGGAACCGGTGGAGGTCACCAGGACGACGCTCGTTTGGCTGACTCCGCGGATGCTGACCGTGCTCGGCGTTGGGGCGCCACTCGTGTATCTGATGGAGGGGTCGAACGATGAGGCATGCTCCGGGTCGAAGCCATCGAGCGTGCCGTTCTCGGCAAGATAGGAACTCGCCCCTCGCACGGCCGTCTGGAGCCTGGCCTGCGCACGGAGGTCCCTGGCTTTGTTCCACTGCTCGATCGCCTGCCGATCGTGACCCGCTTCCTGACGGCCGGCCAAAGCGAACGGCACCACGACGAGAGCTCCCGCAATCAAGGCGACGATCATCATGAGCCAGGAACTGGTCGCTCCGAGGTCCTCCCGAGTCCGCATGATCCGGCGGCCGGGGGTCGATCCGGCCTCCCCCGGTCAATCGGCACGGGGGCCTCGGAGCTGAAGTTGCTGGTCGGAGCGTTACAGCTGAAGGACTGGGCAGGTGAGGGTGCGCGTGACACCCTCCACCGCCTGGATCGGCATCACGATGGACTTGGCCAATTCATCCAGGTCGGCGGCCTCGCCGCGGGCGATCACGTCGTACGGGCCGGTCACCCCGTCGACGGACGAGATGCCCTTGATCTGCCCGATCTCCCGGGTGACGTTGCTGGCCTTGCCGACCTCTGTCTGGATCAGGATGTAGGCGCTGACCACGGGAACCCCCTCGTGCGGAACGACCCGGCAATCGTATGCGAAGCACGGCTGCCCGCGCGAACGGGCGACGTGCCGTAGTCACCGTCAATCGAGCGTTCGGACCTCGGCCCGTTTGGACAGCTCGACGGCCCGGCTCCCGTCCAGTCGACCGGCCCCGGGCACGTCGGCGTTCGCCGCCGCTGCCCCCAATGCCATGGCCAGCGCGTCGGCCCATGTGCCCCCGCGGTCGAGCGCCGTGACCAGCCCGCCCAGGAACGCGTCGCCGCTCCCAACCGGGTATCGACCGCGTTCGTACAGCCGGGCACGGAGCACCGCGCCGCCCGGGGTCACCACGACGGCTCCCTCGGCGCCGCGGGTCACAATGGCCGCCCGCCCATCGCCGTCGAGACGCCACCGGAGTTCCTCGGCCGCCGCCTTGGCGCCCTCCTCCGTGTCGACCTCGATACCCAGGAGCGCCCCCGCCTCCTCCGCATTCACCTTGACCACTTCGGGCCCGGCCGACACCCCGAGGACCAAGGCTTCGTCCCGGGCGTCGAGGGCCACCGGGACGCCTGCCCTACGAGCCAGGTGGATCAGCCGGGCGTACCCGTCGTCGGGGGCGCCCAGGGGAAGGTATCCCGACAGGGTCAGCCAGTTCGAGGGGGGCAAGAGATCCCGGACGATCCTCTCCAACGGCTCCCATCCCTCGGCTCCGATGTCCCATCCACGTTCGTAGAACTCGGTCAGGCCCCGGCCGGTGCGGTCGGCGACGGAGAGCGAGGCTCGGGTCTCGCCCTCCACCCAGGCGAACCGGGATGGAACCCCTTCCGCGGCAAGGGCCTCCTCGATCCATCGCCCGGCATGGCCCGCCAGTATCCCCGTCGCGGTCACGTCGGCCCCCAACGCGTACGCGGAGCGGGCCACGTTCAACCCCTTGCCTCCGGGGACCTGGACGAACTCGGTGGGTCGGTGGATGGCGCCGACCTCGACCCTGTCGACCTCGAAGAGCTTGTCCACCGATGGGCTTGCGGCGACGCAGAGGATCACACCACCGACTCCACGGCGGCCACCGCCTCGTCCATCGTCGGTTGAGCGGCCGTACCTCCGGCGGCTCGCGTCGAGAGCGAGCCGCAGGCCACGGCGAGTTGGAGGCAGCGGGACAGCGGAAGGCCGGCCAGCCGCCCGGCCAGGAACCCGGCGTCGAAGCTGTCGCCCGCGCCGGTCGTATCGACGACATTGGCGGGGATGGACTCGGAGCGGACCACGTCATCACCCAACAGGGCCAGGCCCCCGCCTTGCCCGAACTTCACGACAACGATGGACCCTCGCTCGGCCAGGGTGAGCGCAGCGACGTCGATGTCGTCCACCCCCGTGATGGCCCGGGCCTCCACCGAGTTGAGCAGGAAGCAATCGGTCTGTGACAAGAGCGACAGCAGGCCCCCGTCCCATTCATCCGCCGGATCCCAGTTCGGGTCGATCGAGGTGGTGGCCCCGGCCTCGTGTGCCTCGTGGAACAGCACGGGTAGGTCGGCAGCCAACCCGGCCTGGAGGAAATAGGACGACACGTGGACGTGGCGGGCGGTGCGAAGGAGCGCGTGATCGATGACCCTCTCCTTGAGGTCGGCGATGGCTCCCAACGCGGTGAGCGTGGCTCGATCCTCGCCCTTGGACAGGACGACCGAGAGCCCGGTCGGTCTGCTCGGGTCCACTACCACGCCCGCGGTGTCCACACCGCGCTCGGCCAGCGCGTTCAGCATGAACTGGCCGAACACGTCCTCCCCGACAACGGCGGCGAAGGCGACGCGGAGACCGAGGCGCGCGGCTCCGCAGGCGACGATCGCCCCGGAGCCTCCGATCACCAGGTCGGCCTGGTCGACCAGCTTCTCGGCCTGGCCGAACTCCGGCACGACGTCGCCCCGAACGATCAGGTCGGGGTTGGCGTCGCCGAGGACGAGGAGATCGAAATCGACCATGGGACCGCCGACACACTAGCCGACGGTCAGCCCCGTGCCTCTCGCTCCCTCCGGCGCCCCGAGAGGTGAGCGGCTACCCCGATTCTGGTGACTGGAGATGCTCGGACAGGAAGGCTAGAGCCATGAACACGAACCGAATAAGGGAGAGCCCGAAAACGATGAACGGGTCGGAGTTCGGCGACTTCTCCTTGTCGGTCGCCACGGAGACGAGCCCCGCCAGCAACGACTAGTGGCCGGGCACTGGCAGGAGGGTGGCCAGCAGGATCGCCCGCCAGTTGTGGCGCGGCGAGAGCGGCTCCGCGCCAGCAAGACGGGCCGCCGGGCTCGAGCCAGGTGCATCATCCCTTCACGACGCCGGCGGTCAGGCCCCGCACGAAGCACCGCTCCAGCGAGAAGAACACGACCAGCGGGAGCCACATCGAGATGAAGGCCCCGGCGTGAGCACGTGACAGTTCTCACCGCGGCCCCCCGAGCACATGCCTCAGCGCAACCGCGAGCAGCTGGTTCTGCCGAGATCCTTGCTTGGCCAGGCCCGACGGACGAAGAACGTGCGGTGCCCGACGTTCCCTTCCGGCAGACTGAGGGTGACGCCCTCATCGATGGGCGAGTTTGACTAGAATCTCGGGCGGCTCGTAGGCACGATCACCGGGGTATGCATCTTGACGATGTCCTAGCGAAGGGGTACCTGCTCGAATTCGAAGACCGCTTCGATAGCGGCGCCCTCGACCGGTCGCGCTGGGTCCCTCACTACCTCCCGCATTGGAGCTCGGCTGCGGAGTCCGCGGCGCGGTACGAGTTCGCCGACGGGCACCTGCATCTTCTGATCGAGGCCGACCAGCAACCGTGGTGCCCTGAACTCGACGGGCCCACAACGGTCTCGTCGCTACAGACGGGAGTCTACGCCGGACCGGTCGGCAGCTCGATCGGTCAGCATCGATTCCACCCGGCCGCTCTCGTTCGAGAGGCCCAGCAAAACGTCCGTCTGTACACCCCTCAGTTCGGTGTGTTCGTACTGCGGGCCAGGGCCATCGACCACCCGAGATGCATGGTCTCACTGTGGATGATCGGCTACGAGGACCGCCCAGAGCGATCCGCGGAGATCTGCATCTGCGAGATCTTTGGGAAGAACGTTGATGCGGGATCCGCCGCGATTGGGATGGGGATGCATCCGTTCAGCGACCCGACCATCTCGAACGACTTCGAGGAGGTCCGTCTGCCGATCGACGTGCGGGAGTTCCATGACTACGCTGCCCAGTGGACACCCGATCAGGTGGCCTTCTTCGTCGATGGTCGATTCGTTCGGACGGTGAACAAGTCACCGGGGTACCCCATGCAGTTCATGCTGGGCATCTACGAGTTCGGCCATCAGAACTCGTCGAGTGGGCCATACCCCAAACGGTTCACGGTCGACTCGTTCCGAGCGTATCGGCCTGTCGGCACGGCCTGACGCTCGAGATTCCGCTTGCGCAGCCAAGGGGCGTATGGCGGAATACCCCCAGAAGATAGCCTTCATTGAGTTTGCCGAGACCGAGTGTGGAAAGGCTCACGCTACCGACGTTAAGCGCGCATGGAGGTTATCCCGCGCCTACTCGCCCTCGCGGCGTTCGCAGCGTTCACTATCGTACTCGGCATCCTCCCTGGTCCAATCAGGCAGCGCGCGAAGGCGAACGTCCGCTCGGTGTATAGCGAGACGGGAAGGGGAGGTCATGTGACCTCCCCTTCCTCGTCAGGTGCCTCAGGAAGCGGGCGGGTACGCCTCGCCTGACCCCTTCGCCGCCTTTTCGATGTCGCCATGCAGCTGATCCAGCGTCGACTGGACGTCTGCCCCCTTCACGATGATCTCCTGGACCCCGGTATTGATCGCCTCGTCGACGTCGGCCCAGTACGGGACGTTCGGACGGTACCAGCCGTTCTGCAGCGCCTCCTGGATCGCGTCGAACGTTTCCTTCTGCTCTTCAGGGACCTGACCAAGCGCGTCGTCGCGCACGGACGGCCACGCATTCCTCGCCACGAGGACCTCCTGGGCCTCCTGCGACATCAGATACTGCGCCAGAGCGATCGCGGCCTCCTTCTGCTTCCCCGACACACCGCGCGGGATACCAAGGACCTCGCCCCCGATGACGTGAGCGGGCTGTGTCGGTCCAGACCACCCAGCATAGACGGTGAACTCCCCGAGGATGCCTTGATCCGCAAACGTCGCCGAGGTGAACGGCCAGTTCTGCGCCATCCACGCCGTCTCACCTCGTAGGTAGTCGACGTCCGTGTCGAATTTCGACTGCAGGCTCTCCGGAGCCAGCAGCTCTTGCTGCCAGAGCTGCTGCAGGGTCGTGAACGCCTGGACGGAGCCCTCGTCGTTCAGGATCAGTGGGTCGCCACCGTAAGAGACGATCCACTCCGATATGGTTACGCCTGCGGCTCCGCTGCTGCCCTCGAACTGCAGAACGACCTTCGGCTGACCCCCGGCCTCTTGCTTGAGCTTCTCCGCCGTATCGATGAACTCGTCCACCGTCGTCGGGGGCGTCGCCCCGGCCGCTTCGAAACGGCTCTTGTTGACGTAGACAACCTTGACGTTCGGACGGTACGGCAGGAAGTACTGCTTGCCATCGAACTGTTCCGGGATCAACGCCTCGTTCACTCCGTCGGGGATCTCCACATCGGAGAGATCCTCAACGAGCCCATCGTCGACCAACGGTCTTAGAGCCAGGTTGTCCTGCGCGAACAGATGGATCGTGTGATTGCCTGAATCCACCTCCACCTGCAGCTTTTGCGGAAGATTGCCGGACTCGACCTGGGTCAGTTTGACGGTCGCGCCCGTCGTTTGCTGGAACGTGTCGAGCAACTCCTGGATCGCCGGAAGCTCCGTTTCGGCGAGCGACGTGCTGAACGTGATTGTGACGCCTTCAAACTGTCCTTCAGGGGCGCCTTCCTCGCCGCCGTCGTCACCGCCGCCACATGCGGTGGCGAACAGAGCGAGGACGGCCACGATCGCCAGTTCGCGAAGCCAACTCTTCATGTGCTCACCTCCTACCGGTCACCGGTCGCCGTCCTCGTGACAGCTCCCGAAAAGATATACGTATCGCCCTCATCCTTTGACTGCACCCGTGAGCGCGCCCGGCCGCAGGTATCGCTGAAGGAAGTAGACGACAAGCAAGATCGGCAGTGTGAGGACGGCCGCCACCGTCGCCATCTGTTGCAGCGTTCCGCGGTCGATGGCCTGGAATACCTGGAGTGGGAGTGTGTTTTGATTGGTCGTCAGGAGCCGGGCGTACAGGAACTCGTTCCACGAGTAGAGCCAAACGAACAGGGACGCGACGGCGATCCCGGGAGCGGCAAGCGGAAATACCACTCGGATCAACGTTCCAAGCTTCGAGGCGCCGTCGATGTGCGCAGCTTCCTCCAACTCCCGAGGCACCGTCTCGAACGTTCCGACCAGGATCCACGCGATGAACGGCAATGCGCCGATGAGGTGGGCGAGGACCAGACCGAGATACGTATCGATCATCCCGAACCTCGCGAACCATGTTGCGACGGAGATGCCGATCGTGAACTCCGGGAACATCCGTGTCACGAGGAGGATTAGAACGATCGTGTAGGCGATCGCAGGTCTCAGCCGAGAGATGACGTAAGCTGCCGGAGCGGCGATCACGATCGCCAACAACGTGCTGACGGTTGCCACGGTTAGGCTCTTGATTAACGGCGGCACGAGCTGCCCACCCTCGATGACGCGCTTCCACCACTGCAGTGTGAAATCCGTGATCACGAGCGGAGGCCGGTCACCAAACAGTGCGGATCCCGGTGCGAACGACACCAGGAAGATCAGGTATACGGGGAACAAGACGAGGAGCACCGTCCCGACGACCCAAAGTGGGAACCCGACCTTCAGCAAGGGATCGAGGCGATCGCGACGCATCCGGGGCTCGGCGACGCTCATGCCTCCACCCGTCCGCGCGGAGCGACAAACTTCAGATACGCGATGATGAATATCATGATGATGCCGAAGAGGACGATCGATGCGGCAGACGATGTGAACTCATCACTGGTCGGCGGCAGGTATCGGTCCGCGATGTATGTGCCGAGGACCGGTTCGACCCCCCCCGCCAAGACGAGTGCGAGCTCGTAGATCCTGAACGCGTCGATCGCACGTAGAATGATCGCCATCGTCATGTAGGGGATCAAGAGCGGGAAGGTCACGCGCCAAAACCGTTGCCATTTGGTGGCACCATCGATGTCCGCGGCCTCGTAGATGTCTTCAGGGATCGATTGCAGGCCGGCCAGGAAAATCAGCACAACGATCGGCAGCACCTTCCACATATCGGCAATCGCGACGGTGAATAAGGTCGCCACCCCACCGGAGACTGTGAGGCTGATTGGCTGGTACTGCCAGTCAACCCCCGGGAGTAGGTTCACGAGGTCCTGGATGAGGAAGATGATCGAGTTCAGGTAGCCGGCTCGTGCGAAGATGAGGAGCATCACGGCTCCCGCGACGATCGTCGGAACGCCAAGGGGAACGAGGGTGATGGTCCGGACGAAACCACGCCCACGGAACGACGCGTGCAGTGTCAACGCGACGACGAGACCAATACCGAGCTCAAGGACGAGTGACATCGATGCAACGATCACGGTGTTGACGACGGCCGAGCGGAAGACCCCAGCTGCGAAGATCTTTTCGTAGTTCTCGAGAGAGGGGCCACCCTGCTGCGCATCGGTGAACGAGATCCGGAACGTGTTAATGATCGGCGTGATCGTGAGAACGAGCACGTATGCGACGAGCGGGAGCGTCAGCCAGACCTCGAACTGGTGCTCCCGAAACCACCCGACGAGCCGCTCACGCGACGTGTCTCGGGCTGGACCCCTTCCCGCCTTCGCGACTGCAACATCCGTACCACGGGCAGGGGATACCTCCTCAGCGTGCCTCGTCGCTTGATCGCGAGCCACGACGGCTAACTCCCCGTCCCGTCGTAGATCCCGAGGCCGGTCTCAGGATCGAAGAAGTGGAGGCGGGCCGTGTTCACGGCCAGCTCCACGGTTTCGCTCGTCCGGACCTTGCTCCTTGGATCGAGCTGCGCGACGAACGTCGCGGTTGCCTCCTTCGCGCTCTCCTGAAGGCTCTCCAGCGCCTCGGCGCCAACGTCGCCCGCGAGCTCCTTCGTATCCTCGGTCAGCACGACCGGAGCGCGTACTGTGAAGTGGACGATGATCGTCGATCCCAGCGACTCTCGCAGGTCGACCTTCGCGGAGATCCGCTGATCCCGAGGGGTATCCGACGCGAGGGCGGCATCCTCCATGTCCTCTGGGCGGATCCCGAGAACCACGTCCCTCCCCTCATACGCCTTCAGTCCGGGCCGTTGCATCAAGAGCTCGTCGTCGATCCGTAGCCGTTGACCGCCGAACTCCACGATGAGCGACGAATCCGACCGGTTGATACCGGCCTGCACCATGTTCATGGACGGAGAGCCGATGAAGCCCGCCACGAATACGTTCAGGGGGCGGTCGTACAGGACCTGCGGGGCCTCAACCTGCTGCAGCTCCCCTTTCCTGATGACGGCGACCCGATCACCCATTGTCATCGCCTCAACCTGGTCGTGGGTCACGTAGAGTGTCGTCGCGCTCAGGTCTCGCTGAAGCTTGGCGATCTCTGCCCGCATCTGGACGCGCAGCTTGGCATCCAGGTTCGATAAGGGCTCGTCCATGAGAAACGCCTGAGGCTCGCGGACGATCGCCCGCCCCATCGCCACACGCTGACGCTGTCCCCCTGAGAGCGCCTTCGGCCTGCGCCCGAGCAACTCCTCCAGACCGAGGATCGCTGCTGCTCGCCGAACCCTGCGGTCGATCTCTCCCTTCGGGACCTTTCGAAGCTTCAGGCCAAAAGCCATGTTGTCGTACACGCTCATATGCGGATAGAGCGCGTAGTTCTGGAACACCATGGCGATGTCCCGCTCCTTCGCCGGGATGGCATTCACCACCCGCTCGCCGATGCGGATGGTCCCCTGCGTGATCCTCTCCAGGCCCGCGACCATCCGGAGCGCAGTGGTCTTCCCGCACCCGGAGGGCCCAACCAGGACGATGAACTCCCCGTCCTCGATGCCCAGGGTCAGGTGGGAGACGGCGTTCGTCCCGTCCGGATACACCTTGGAGACGCCGTCCATCACGATCTCGGCCATGGAACTCACACCTCCGACGGTCGCTGGGAAATGCTTAGCACAGTCGACGTGCCGCTCGCCATCCCACCCCCCCGGCGCTGCGCACGGTGAAGCGCCGAGTGCCACAGCAGGAACGCCATCTAGGATGGGGCGGTGCCCAGGATCGACCTCGTCCGGGGTGACATCACCGAGGAGCGCGTCGACGCGATCGTGAACGCCGCGAACTCATCGCTCATGGGCGGCGGCGGCGTCGACGGGGCCATCCACCGCAAGGGCGGCCCCACCATCCTGCGTGAATGCCGGGAGATCCGGCGGACGGCGCATCCCGACGGGCTCCCCACCGGGAAGGCGGTGGGGACATCCGGGGGCAACCTTCCGGCGAGGTGGGTGATCCACACCGTTGGGCCGGTGTTCTCCAGCTCCGAGGACCGCTCGGCGTTGTTGGCCAGCTGCCACACCGAGGCCCTGCGGGTGGCCGACGAGCTGGGAGCGAGATCCGTCGCGTTCCCGGCCATCTCCACCGGCGTCTACGGCTACCCGTTCGAGCTCGCGGCACCCGTTGCCGTCGCCGCGGTGAATGGGGCGGACACGAAGGTCGAGCACGTGCGGTTCGTGCTGTACGGCGAGGATGCCTTTCGAGCCTTCGAGCGCGCGCTGGCCGATGCCACCTGAGGCCGGCTGCACGGCGCCACCCGTGCGGGCGGCTCCTTGGGGAACCGTGCTGTTAGCATCCCAACCTGCGATGAGCGAATTGCGGACGGACCTGACCACACCAAGGGGCGTGTACGACCGGCTCTCCGAGATCCAGCTCGTGGACTGCCGCGAGCCCTATGAGTGGGACGCGGGCAGGGTCGAGGGGGCCGTCCACATCCCGCTCAACACGATCATGTCCGGGGAGACCCCAGAGCTGGATCCCGGCCGGCCTGTGGTCGTCGTGTGTCGTACGGGAAACCGCAGCGAGTTGGCCGCGCTCATGCTCCAGGCCCGGGGGTTCCAGGCGTTCAACCTGGAGGGCGGAATGGAGGAGTGGGAGCGCCAGGGCCTCCCCTTCACGACACCCGACGGGCAACCCGGCAGGGTCGCTTAGATCGGGGTCCCCGCGACCCTGGATCGCGCCTGACCTGGCCCCGATGCTCCTGACTGACTGGATCGCGCTGACCGGCTGAGCCGCATCCCCGCTCGTGCCGCGTTAGCCTGTCCGAAGCGCCCATGGCCGAAGTCGATCCGGCCCGCCGCGAGTTGGAGGAAGCCCTCGGAGCGACCGAGGTGCTCTCGGATCCGCTCGCCCTGACCCTCTACGCCCGTGACGCTTCGATGGTCGAAGGCGGGTGTGCCCTCGTCGCCTTTCCCCATTCCTGTCTCTTATACACATCTGACGCTGCCGACGAACTAGATGTTGTGTTGTTGGGGGGGGGGGGGGGGGGGGTGGT
>JBKPDU010000033.1:0-6715 GCA_046728055.1 Actinomycetota bacterium
ACATAGTAGAGATAGGCGAACGTCTCCCGAACGTACCCTTCGAACCTCGTCTCCTCGGTCCTTGCGGCCGAATGCCACGTCGCCGAGACGAATCCCTCGATGCCGAGGTCCGAGGCCATCCGCCTCACCCGCAGGTTGTGCCAAGGGTCCGAGACCAGGAAGGCAGACCGGAGTCCGTGCTCATGCATGTACGAGGCAGCCGCCCGCAGGCTCTCCAGGGTCGAGTGGCCGACCGGCTGGGCAACCACCGCTTCCGGGGGCAGGCCCTGCTCGACGAGGTAGTCCCGGCCGGCCTCGGCCTCGGTCGTGACGTCGCCCGGTTGCCCTCCACCGAGCACCATGACGATGGGAGCCCGTTGCTGGTCGTACAGGAGCTCCGCGTGCTCCAGGCGCCCGGCGAAGACCGGCGACGGCCGTCCACCGTACTCGGCCGCACCGAGGACCAGGATGGCGTCGGCTCGCTCCACGGACCTGGCGTCGTCCGTGTGGGCCGCCCGCCACACGGCCGCGAACGTGGCCACCACCACCGCCGCCAAGACGACCGCGATGACCCCGGTGATGGAGAGGATGGGGTGGCGGCGGATCGCGCCCACCACCCCAATCTAGCAACGCTTCCCGTTCGCCTGCGGCCCCCCGGCAAGGTGACCCAACCTCTCCCCTGGGAGGGTGGCCCTCTCTTGGCTTCTCCGGGTCATATCACCCCGGACGCATTCAAGGCTTTGATGAACGCCTCTTTCGTGAACCCGTTCCCGATCAATGCATGCGAGCCGCAGAGCCCTCCCGTATCCCACGCGATGATCCAGGTCCGGCCCTTACCGATCAACGAGACATCCTGCCCCGAAACAAGGCGGACGGAACCGTCAACTGGCAAGCCTTCCCCGAACTCTCCGGGGACACCCGCGAAGGAGTGCAGAAGGCGTCCATGGTCATCCGTGAACGTGACTCGGACCCCGATGTGATCCGGGTAACGCTCCTCCACCGTCTCCGTCACGTTGAATCCCGAAGGGGCCATGGCGATCGCGGGGCAATTCATGGGAGAAGGTGGGACGGACTCCCGCTGGGCCCCTCCTTCGGTGCATCCTGCCAGGACAGACAGGGCGACCAGGATGGGAAGCCGGATCGACCTCAACATCACGGTAGCGATTCTGGGACGGGATGGATCAGGGGTCCCACGCCGTTCGGATCCGCCTCCTGACCCAGTCCGGCATACACGCCCCCCAAGCTCTGGACGCGATCGGGCAGGATCGTGGCCGGATAGCCCAACGCGTGCGCGAACGCCACGAATTCCTGCGCTCCCATCTCGGTTCGGAACACGGACACGAGGGCGAAGTCGCCTGCGGAGCCAACCTGCTCTTTGAAGCCCTGGAATTGCGCGACCGGGACGACGTAGTAGCCCGCCAGGTCACTGAAGGACATCTGGTCATTGGCCGCCGTAGCGTCTGCTCGAGTTTCGTACATGCCGCCCAACACGGCGAGCAGCAGCTCGCTCGCGCCGGAATCCGGGGACATCACCGGCCCGATCGGAGGACCACTGGACTCCGGCTGCGGCGCGGTCCGGCCTGTCGTCGCCTGCAAGGCCAGACTTGCGATGATGCCGATGACCAACCCCGCGCCGGTGGCGATGATGCGCTTCATCCTCTTCCCTTTCTCTCCAGATCCGCGAATCTAATAGCCGAAGGCGTACTGGAAGTGCATCGGATCGCAGAAATCCAATCCCCAGCGCCAGCCGTGGTTCTTGAATATGTACGCGAAATACTTGTTCACTGTGCTGTAGCAGCGACCCTGGGGCTCGTAGGCAGATGAGATGTCGATGGCGATCCCAAATGCGTGTGTGCTCCACTTGGTGGTGCCCCCGATGTAGCGGCAGAAGTATCCCCAGATGCCGCTCTTGGTGTATCCAGACAGATGGGCGTTCTTGATGTGGCCGTAGACGTCGTTGTCGAGATTGGTGGAGACCCCGCCCTTGCCGGTCACGGTCTCCGTGGGGTATCCGCCGAGCTTGCGATGAAAGTAGACCGTGTAGGTCGTGCCGGTGTCCGCGGCGCGCCAGTGCATGTACACGGCATGTGCGGCAGCACTGCAAGGCTGCCCGAATCTGTTGACGATCTGCGTGTACCCGTACGGGACCGCCGGGTAGTTGTAGTGCCGATCCCGCCAGCCGAGCTTGTACCAGTGCCACCCGATAAGCAGCGGCATGGCCAGAGCCACCACCGCGATGAGGGGGAGGGCCCGCCGACGATGCCGGCGGAGGACAGTGCCCACCTTCGTCCGCACGATCCACCTCCTGACCGATCCCAGGGGAGGTGGGGGAAGGCGCACACGTTAGCGGAAGCGCGCTCGATGCGAATCGCCAGGATGGGTGAACTGACGGCGACGTGCGGGGGATTTCCCGCTCGCGCGACTACTTCGACGCGGACTCGGCGGCGCCGACGGCCGCCTGTCCCGCGGAAAGCCGTGCCGTCTCCACCCGGAAGGGCGAACACGACACGTAGTCCAAGCCGATCTCGTGACAGAACGTCACCGAAGCCGGATCTCCGCCATGCTCGCCACAGATCCCGACGTGCAAGTTCGGGTTGGATGCGCGGCCTTCCTCGGTGGCCATCCGCATCATCCGCCCCACTCCGCCCCGGTCGATTGTCACGAACGGATTCGCTGGGACCAGCTTTCGCTCTTCGTACATCCCCACGAACTTCCCGATGTCGTCCCGGGAGAACCCGAACCCCATCTGGGTGAGGTCGTTCGTACCGAAGGAGAAGAAATCGGCGACCTCGGCGATCTCGCCGGCGGTCATGGCCGCCCGCGGGACCTCGATCATCGTCCCCCACTCGATGTGCTCGAGCCCCTGTCCCGATTCCTCCAGCACCCTCTCGGCGGCCGGTTCCAACTCCTGACGCATCTGCTCCAGCTCGGCCCTGGTGGCCACCAGGGGGATCATGATCTCCACCATCGGGAGGCCCCCCTCGGCTCTGACGGCGGTAGCCGCTTCGAGGATGGCCCGGACCTGCATGGCATACAGACCGGGCTTGACGATCCCCAGTCGCACGCCGCGGAGTCCCAACATGGGGTTGGCTTCGTGGAGCTCGTTGACCTTTTTCAGGATCTGCTTCTTCTCATCGAGCGCCGGCCCGGTCTCACCGCGTTCCTCCATCTGCGCCACCTCGACCGCCAGGTCCACCTGGTTGGGCAGGAACTCGTGGAGGGGCGGGTCCAGGAGCCGGACGGTCACCGGCAGGCCATCCATGGCCTGGAAGATGCCCACGAAATCGTTGCGCTGGAGCGGAAGGAGCTTGTCGTAGGCTGCCTCTTCCTCCTCGGAGGTCTCGGCGAAGATCATCTGGCGAACCGCGTCCACCCGTTCCTCGCCGAGGAACATGTGCTCGGTTCGACACAGACCGATACCCTCGGCGCCGCGCTCGCGCGCGTTGGTGGACTGCTCGGGGGTGTCGGCATTCGCCCGTACGCGCAGCCGCCTGGCCGCGTCCGCGAGGGCCATGATCCGCTCGAAGGCCTTCCAGATCTTCTCCTTCCTTGCCTCGGGATCCCCAGCACGGGCTCGCTCGAGGACGGACTCCTCGAGCGCAAGCTCGCCCACGAAGACGTTGCCCGTGAACCCGTCGATGGTGACGACGTCGCCCTCCTTGACCGTGGTCCCGTCCACACGGAACGAACGAGAGGCAGTATCGATCTTGATGGCATCGGCCCCGCACACCGCCGGGATGCCCTCACCCCGGGCCACCACGGCCGCGTGTGAGTTCGTCCCGCCGGCCGAGGTCAGGATGCCCTGCGAGGCGATCATCCCGTGGTAGTCGTCGGGCGTGGTCTCCCGGCGGACCAGGATCACCCGCTCACCTCGCTTGGCCGACTCCTCCGCTTCGTCCGCGCTGAACACGACCTTCCCCGACGCGGCGCCGGGTGACGCGTTGAGCCCACGGGCGACGGGCTCCGCCTTTGCCGTGGACTCCACGACGCGCTTGAACAGCTCCTCGAGGCGGTTGGCGTCGACGCGGAGCAGGGCCGTGTCACCGTCGATCAGGTCCTCGTCGAGCATGTCGTGGGCCATAACCCATTCGGCGAACGCGGTCCGCTTGCCGACCCGCGTCTGGAGGATCCACAGCTTGCCCTTCTCGATGGTGAACTCGATGTCGCACATGTCCCGATAGTGCCGCTCCAGGGTGTCCATGACGTTCAGGAGCTGCTCGTACGAGACGGGATCGAGGTGTCCGAGCTCGGTGAGGGGGAGGGTGTTCCGGATCCCGGCCACGACGTCCTCGCCCTGGGCGTTCGGGAGGTAATCGCCGTAAGGCCGTTTCTCACCAGAGGCGGGGTCGCGGGTGAAAGCCACGCCGGTGCCCGAGTCCATGCCCCGATTGCCGAACACCATGGCCACCACGTTGACCGCCGTCCCCAGGTCATCGGCGATCTTGTTCTGGCGTCGGTAGTCGACCGCCCGCTTCCCGTTCCAGGACTTGAACACGGCCTCCACGGCGAGCTGGAGCTGCTCCCGAGGGTCCCTGGGGAACTCCTTCCCCGTGTGGTCCCGGTAGATCCCGACGAACTCCTCGACCAGCCCCTTGAGGTCGTCGACGTCGAGGTCGGTGTCCTGGGCGTTCGGGCCCTTTCGGTGTTTCGCCTGGTCGAGCGCGTCCTCGAACGCTTCACCGGGCACGCCCATGACGATCTTTCCGAACATCTGGATGAACCGCCGATAGGCGTCGTGGGCGAACCTCCAGTCCCCTTCCGACTGCTTGGCCAGCCCTTGAAGGGAATCCTCGTTCAGCCCGAGGTTCAGGACGGTGTCCATCATCCCCGGCATGGAGAACTTGGCTCCGGAACGGACCGACACGAGCAGCGGGTCCTCCGGGTCACCGAGCTTCTTCCCCATAGCCTGCTCGAGCCCGCGGAGGTGCTCCTCGACCTCCTCCATCAGCCCGTCGGGAACATCGCCCTTCGCCAGATATCTCAGGCACGCTTCGGTGGTGATGGTGAACCCCGGCGGGACGGGGAGGCCCATGTTGGTCATCTCGGCGAGGTTGGCCCCCTTACCGCCGAGGAGGTCCTTCATCTCCTTGTTGCCCTCGGAGAAGTCGTAGACGAACTTGGTCATCGCCACCCTCCACGCGCGGTTCGGTTCCGAACGTTCAGTGTACGGAAGTCCACGACGTCGCCCGTTCGGTCATGTTGCTGCTGCCTGGAGCGACGAAAGTGTCGCCGCATCGGAGGCGAACAGCACCCGCACTCGCTGTCCGTCGACGGGGAGCACGCGCGCGGAACGCCCCTCCCGCGACCCGAGCCACTGGCGCATCGCCGAGGCGAACTCCGTGGCGTCCAGTGACCGGTCCCATACCGTCGACAGCACCAGCGCCACGTGGTCGCCGTCGGACCAGGCCCGGTACGTGCCGCCGTCCCACCCCGCGGCGCCGGCTTCGGACGTGATGGGCGGCAGTCGGAGGGCGAGCATGATCGACAGAAACGCTTCCCCCACACCCATCACGTCGAGGTCGGTCCATCCGGGGCCGAGCTCGGGCGCCAGGTCGCTCACGTTGACCGGAGTGGGCGTGTCGTTCGGGTACCGCTCGGGGTGGACGACCTGCTCGGTCGACACGGGGAACCGCCGCATGGCTCGATCGACAGCCTCGGTGCCGCCCCGGCGCTCCATGGCGTCGATGAACGACAGCCCGGCCATGTACGGCCAGGTCTGCAGTTCCACCACGAATGGCGCGACGTCGCTGGTGGGTGGCTCCGACCCCAGTCCCAATTCCAGCTGCTCGTCCAACGAGAGGAACCGCTGCGCGTACAGGATCATGATGTACGTGGCGTTGCCCTCCACGGCCCCCAGTGCCGCCTGGTAGGCCTCGTCGGCGCACCGGCCCTCCAGCGTGTTCAGGCGATCCAGCCTGAAGTGCTGGTCGTCGAGCGCGTGGGTCAGCTCGTGGGCCAGGGTCACCTTCTGCGCCGGCGTCGGGTCCTCGGTGCCGATGAACACCAATTGCCCGGAGAGCGGGTCGTAGTACCCGATGACCTGCGAGCCGGCGAACCGCTCGATCGATCGGCGGATGCTCGTTGCGGGTGGGAGGACCCCAATGGTCTGCCACGCGCGACTGCGACGGTCGTACAGCTTCGCCGGGTAGGAGGAATCGAAGGACTGACTCAGCCCCTTCACCAGCTCGCCGTGGGAGGTCGCGTCGATCGGGACGGGCTCGGTGAACTCGAGGCCTCGGATCTGTTGGATCTGGTCCTTGACCTGCTCGATGGTCGGGTTCGTGGGCCCGTCGGAGCCGGTCGGGGCCGGCTGGGGCGGCGGACGCCGGCACAGCCGTTCCATCGCGGCCTGCGAGGAGCGGGGACCGGTGGGGACCGGTGACGTCGTCTCCGGGGCCGACGGGACAGGCGCACCGGTCCCGGACCCGAGGTCTCCTAACCCCGACCCCGTGCATGCCGACCCGACGAGGACGAACGCAAGCAGGGCGCCGGCGAGGACGCGGGCCCGGGCGATCACCGATGAGGCACCGCCACGCTGGCCACCGCGGCGATCACCGCAGCGGCAGAGAAGCCGGCCGAGAGCCACAGGAGCCCGATCGAGTTCAGCGACCCCAGTGATGCCACGACCAGGATGATCCCGGCGACGGCCATGAGCGCGAAGGCCGCCGCGTACAAGCTCACCGATCCGCGACGGGATCGGTCGGCGTGGGCACCTTCGGGTACGTCCTCGGCGTGG
>JBKPDU010000034.1:0-8714 GCA_046728055.1 Actinomycetota bacterium
ATCAGCTTGGAATAGCGGCCGAGCGTCAACATGATGTGCGTCGCCGCATACGGCCCGACGCCCGGAAGCGCCAGCAGTCGCCGCTCGAGCTCCGCGTCGGGGAGATCCGCCGACGAGGCCCGTCCCAGGCTCTCCAGGTCCACCCGGCCATCGCTGACGGACCGGGCAACCGAGAGCAGGTGCGGGCCTCGATAGCCCGCCCTGGCCACCTCCCGATAGAAGTCCTCGCTCGCCTCTGCCATGGCCGCGGGAGTGGGGAAGGCCCGGCCATACGCGCCGTCCCTGGGCGCGCCCGGGGCGGGCACGCCGAGGTGCTCGACCACGGCGCCGACCATCCGCTTGGTCGCCGACCACGTGCAGTTGGTGGTGCAGATGGTCTTGATGACCTCCTCGAACACCGTCGGGCTCCGGATCATCCGTCCGGCGCCCGTCGTCACCCAACTCAGGTCGGGGTCGGCCTGGGCCAGCTCGTAGAAGACCGACAGATCCGCATCGAGCCGGAGCACGTGCTCGACCTCGGCGAGGGCGCGGGCGGCGACCCGTTCACCGGGCGCGGGGCCGAGGATGGTGACGACGCCTCGCCCGTCGTTCCCGTCCGAGACGCGGACCGTTCGAGGTCGGGCTCCGGCGACGGGGATTGTCATCTCGAGCGTTCGAGCGTGCTCCTGGAGGAGCATCGGCGGAAGGTCCACGAACCCGTGCGAGTTCAGCGTCCTCCACAGGTCCACCGGCTCGCCGCCGGCCCCCCGGAGGGCGAACTCCAGCTGCCGGGCCACCGCAAGACGATACGCCGATTACGTGAGACTTCAGGGATCGGTCACCTCACGTCCCGCCGGTCCGAAACGCGGCGCCGGGCCGGGCCGACGCGTCGGCCTTCGGGAGGCGCTCGGGGTTCGCCTGGTCTGGCTCGGCTACCGACTGCTCGGCGAGCCGTTGCAGATCGACCGAGTGGAGGTGAGGCGAGGGCGGTGGCGTGAGTCCCACGTTCGCTAGCATCGGTCGGTGATCGAATTCACCGAGTGGGCGAACGAGATCCTTCAACGGACCCACGAGGCGGCCCGCCGGTTCAACCCATCGGCGACGGTCCGATTGTCTCGCTCGGGGAGCGGCGTCCGATTCTCCCTGACCGACGAGCCGGACGACGGCGATCGGCTGGTACGGGGGGACGGCTTCGAGATCCTGGTCCAAGACGGGCTGGAAGGGACGGTGGACGTCGTCGAGCCGCACGACCAGCTGATCCTTCGCCCGCCGGGCGCCTCCGACCGAAGCGTTCGGCCGAGCTGAGCGGGCCCTCCCCGCGGCTACACTTTTCCCATGACGGCATCCTCGGGCTCGGGCCCGCACCTCCTCACCGGCGGGGCCGGGCCGGTGATGCTGATCGGCGGTGCGGAGGACAAACGCCGCGACAAGGCCATCCTGTCCCGGTTCGTCGCGTTCGCCGGCGGGGCCGAGGCAACCATCGTCGTGGTCTCCACGGCCTCCTCGCTCGGCGACATGGCCACGCAGATCTACCGTGAACTGTTCGAGGGGCTGGGAGTGGTCAAGGTCACCGGAATCCGGCCCGAGGACCGGGACCAGGCCGACGACCCCGAGTTTGCCGCGCCGCTCACCACCGCGACCGGCGTGTTCTTGACCGGGGGGAACCAGCTTCGGCTGTCCTCGGCGGTGGGCGGGACGCGGCTGGCATCGGCGTTGTTCCTGGCACACGACCGGGGCGCGGTGATCGCCGGCACCTCCGCGGGCGCGAGCGCGCTGGCCTCCCACATGATGGCCTTCGGGACGCCGGGACCCACGCCGAAGAACCGGATGGCCCAACTGTCTGCAGGGCTCGGGCTCCTGGATCGGATCGTGATCGACCAGCACTTCGAGCAGCGGGGCCGGATTGGCCGTCTCCTCTCGGTGATCGCGCATTCGCCCTCGCTGTTGGGGCTGGGCCTGGACGAGGACACCGCCGGGATCGTGTACGCCGACAAGGCCATGGAGGTCGTGGGGCGGGGGGCGGTGACCATCGTCGATGGCTCGCACGCCCGCACCGATGCGTACCAGGGGAAGGGTCACCGTCCGCTCATGGTCTCGGGTGTGGTCTTGCACTCCCTGCCCGGGGGGTACTGGTTCGACCTGCGGGCCCGAACGTTGCTCCCCGGAGCCGTTCGGGGAGAGGAACGGGAGGCGTCGGAGTGAGCGCCGCCAGGCCGCGCCCCCGTGCGGCCCGCGCCCGCGCCGCGCGCGAACCCACCGCGGTGAGGCGACCCGCGAAGGCCGACCTGAGGATCGTCGAGACCCAGGTCTTCCGAGGTCCCAACTACTGGTCGTACGAGCCTTGCATCCGCCTGCTGGTCGACCTCGGATCCCTCGAGGAGTGGCCGTCGAACATGCTGCCGGGGTTCACCCAGGGCTTGCTGGAGATGCTGCCGGGCGTGGGCGAGCACTCGTGCTCGCTCGGGCGCACGGGAGGGTTCCGGGAGCGGCTGGAGGAAGGCACGTGGCTCGGCCACATCGCCGAGCACGTCGCCCTGGAGCTCCAGCGGGAATCGGGCGCGCACGTCTTTCGGGGCAAGACCCGGAGCGCCGACGAGCCCGGCCAGTACAACGTCATCTACGGCTACTGGGAAGAACGGGTGGGCATGGAGGCCGGACGCATCGCCGTCCGACTCCTGAACCACCTGGTCGAGCCGGACACGGAGTTCAGCTTTCTCGCGGAGCTGGAATGGCTCATCCTGCTGGCCGAACGCAGAGCCTTCGGACCGTCGACCCAGGCGCTGATCGACGAGGCGGCCACCCGGGACATCCCGTGGATCCGGCTGAACGAAGCGTCCCTGGTCCAGCTGGGGTGGGGGAAGTACCAGCAGCGGATCCGGGCCACGATGACCTCGAAGACCTCCTCGCTGGCCGTGGACATCGCCGCAGACAAGGACATGACCAGGCGGTTGCTCTCGTCGGCCGGCCTTCCGGTTCCCCGAGGGGAGGTCGTGCGGACCGAGGACGCGGCGGTGGCCGCGGCCCAGCGGATCGGGATTCCCGTCGTCACGAAGCCGCTGGACGGCAACCATGGACGTGGCGTGTCGCTGGACCTCAGAACGGAGGCGGACGTTCGCGGCGGCTTCACCCGGGCCCTGAAGGAGGCCCGGCGGGGCGAGGTCGTGGTGGAGAGCTACGTCGCCGGCAACGACTATCGGGTCCTGGTGGTCGGGGGACAGATGGTCGCCGTGGCCGAGCGAGTCCCGGCCCACGTCATCGGCGACGGGACGCACACCGTCAGGGAGCTCGTGGAGGAGACGAACGCGGACCCCCGCCGGGGCTTCGGCCACGAGAAGGTGCTCACCAGGGTCAAGCTCGACGACCCGGCCATCGAGCTGCTGAGGAAGCAGGGCTACGGCCTGGACGACGCGCCGCCCGAGGACGCCTTCGTCAAGCTGGCCGAGACCGGCAACATGTCGACCGGCGGCAGCTCGATCGACCGGACGTGGGAGGCGCACGAGGACAACGTGGAGATCGCGGAGGAGGCTGCCAGGGTCGTCGGCCTGGATGTCGCGGGCATCGACTTCCTCGCACCCGACATCTCCCAGCCGGTCCGGGAGACGGGAGGCGCGATCGTCGAGGTAAATGCCGCGCCTGGGTTCCGGATGCACACCCACCCCACCGAGGGCGAGTCCCAGTACGTGGCCAAGCACGTGATCGACCTGCTGTTTCCGGCGGGAACGCCCGCGCGGATCCCCATCGTCGCCGTCACCGGGACCAATGGAAAGACCACGACGGTTCGGATGATCTCCCACATCTTCCGGGGCATGGGTCGGAAGGTCGGCATGACGTCCACCGACGGCATCTACATCGACGAGCGCCTGGTGAAACGGGTGGACGCGAGCGGGCCGAAGTCGGCGCAGAAGGTGCTCCAGAATCCTCGGGTGGACTTCGCGGTGTTCGAGGTGGCCCGGGGAGGCATCCTCCGTGAGGGCCTGGGCTACGGGCAGAACGATGTGGCCGTGGTCCTGAACGTCACCGGCGATCACCTGGGCCTCGGCGGCATCGATTCGATCGAGAAGCTTGCACAGGTGAAGCAGGTGGTCGTGGAGGCCGTGCCCAAGACCGGGTGGGCCGTGCTGAACGCGGACGACCCGTTGGTGGTGGAGATGCGAAAGGCCTGTTCGGGTTCGGTGATCCTGTTCTCCTTGCAAGAGCACAACGAGCTCGTCGAGCGATGGGTCCGGCGCGGTCGCAAGGCGGTGGTCCTGGAGAAGGGGCCGCTCGGGGAGATGATCGTGATCAAGCAGGGTCGCCGGACCATGCCGGTGGCGTGGGTCCACACGCTGCCGGCCACGTTCGACGGCCGGGCCCGGATGAACGTCCAGAACGCGATGGCTGCGGCGGCCGCGGCCCACGCGGCGGGCGCCCATCTTCACGACATCCGCCACGGCTTGCGGTCGTTCACCACGAGCTTCTACCAGGCACCCGGCAGGCTGAACCTGATCGATCTGGACGGCGTGAAGGTGGTCATCGACTACGCGCACAACCCGCACGGGCTGAAGAGCCTCGGCGAGTTCGTGGAGCGCGTCACGGCCGGCGAGGGCGGACGGTCGTGGTCGGCGAACCTGCGTCTGGCGGTGGTGGCCACCGCGGGGGACCGCCGCGACGAGGACATGCGGGAGATGGGTCGGGTGGCGGCCCGGTACTTCGACGACATCATCATCCGGGAGGACCGCCATACCCGCGGACGCGAGCGCGGCGCCACGGCGGCCCTGGTCCTGGAGGGCGTCCAGGAAGCCCGGCGTTCCGGGGCCCGAGCGGGATCCGTCGAGGTCGTCTACGACGAGGTGGAGGCAACCAAGCGAGCCCTGGACCGGAGCCGGCCGGGCGACCTGGTGGTGCTGTGCGTCGACCACGCGACCGAGGCGTTCAAGGAGGTCGAGGCACGACGGTCGCTCGCCGTGCCGAACGTGCTCCAGGCCGCCGAAGGCGACGGCCAGTTCATCGCCGTGGGCGGCGACCCCGACCTCATCCGCGGGTACCCGGAGGCGGGGCTGTAGCTCCTCGAGCGGACACGAGTCCCCATTGCATGAGTCCGAGTTGAACCGCGTGCTGGAGGATCGGCGCCGAGAGCTCGAGGGCGAGCTCGAGGCCCTGACCCACGTGCCTCGCGACCCAACGGTGTCGATCTCGTTCGGCAAGCGGGTCGGTGAGGGCACGACCGAGGCCGTCGAGCGGATCAACACGACCTCTGCGGCCAGAGCCCTGGCGGCCATGCTGGACGACGTCCAACGGGCGCAGGCCAAGCTGGCCGAGGGAACCTATGGCGAGTGCGACGGGTGTGGCCGGGCCATCCCGCCGGAGCGGATGGAGGCCATCCCGTGGGCGGTGCTGTGCATCGCCTGTGCTGGCGCGCGTGGTGGCGCGCGCCGAGAAGCGCCCTAACCCGAGCGAACCGTGTCTCGGTTCGCGCGAACCGAGCGCACCAGCCGACGTACCCGGTCCGGTTCCAGGCGCTCGGCCCCGTGCGCTTCCAGCCAGGCGAAGATCTCCGGCCGCTGACCCAGCGCGGTGATGGCTACCACGTCGCCGGGACTGGAGGCCCGCGCCATCCACTCGAGCGCGTGGATCTCATCGGGGAAGACCGAAACCTCGGAGGCGCCTCCGTCGATCGCGCCGGCCCGGAGTCGCTCGAGGAGCTCCTGCGGGTCGCGGCCTCGGAGGTACCGGGGGAGCTCGGCGATCGCGATGTGATCGGCGCCTCGCGCGGCCCGATAGGCGAACGCGTGGAGGATGTCGTCCCGCCGGTCGCCGGCGGCGCAGATCGCCATCCACACCTCTCGACCTCGTGCGCGCAAACCCTCGCAGATCTGGGCGAGGCCCATCATCCCGGCCTCGTTGTGGGCGTAGTCCACCACCACCACCCGGTCGTCAAGTGAGAACAGGTTGGCCCGTCCGGGATTGCGTTCCGGGTCGAGCACGAACGTCCGCAGGCCACGAGCCACCGCTCGCTCGGGGAGACCGATGGCCAGTGCGGCCGCGGCGGCGGCCATCGCGTTCTGGATGTTGTGGCTGGACAGGCCGGCGATCGTCACCGGCACGTCCTCCACTCGGATCAGCGGGCGGGCGATCGGGCCTTCCAGCGCGGTGATCCGCCCGTCGAGGACCGTGATGGCCCGTCCTCCTTCGGCCAGCACCATGCGGATGGCCGGATGGTCCGAGTCGAGCGAGAAGAGCCACACGCGCCCGCTCGTTCCCCGGCGCATCGCGAGGACGCGAGGGTCGTCCGCGTTCAGCACGTCCCAGCCGCCGGGCCGTGTGATCTTGGTGATCGTGGCCTTCACCTCGGCCAGCTGATCCAGGGTGTGGATCCCATGGAGGTCGAGATGATCGGCCGACACGTTGGTCACCACCGCGACGTCGTTGTGTTGCACGCCGATGCCGCGCAGGAGGATCCCACCCCGGGCCGTCTCCATCACGGCGACGTCGGGCTTCAGGGCCAGGGCCGTGGCCGCCCCGCCGAAGCCGGAGTAGTCCCCCGGCTCCATGAGCTCGTCATCCCGATACACACCGTCCGTGGAGGAGTAGGCGACGGAGCGGCCGGCCGTTCGCACCAGGTGCGCGAGGAGCCGGACCGTCGTGGTCTTCCCGTTCGTCCCGGTGACGGCGATAACCGGGATGTCCGGGTCGGGGACGGACGGTGGCGGACCGGGGTCGACGTCGGCGATGCGAGCGGCCGCCTCGTCGAGGAGCCGACGCGGCGAGCGGCGCGTCGCCACCAGCGCCGACAGAACCCCGGCCACCTCGCGGCCGAGGGCTTCGGCCGACCCCTGCCTCCGCCACGGGAAGGCCACCACGATCTGCCCGGGCTCGGGACCGGGACGGCCCCGGACGGCCAGTCTGATCCCCGAGGCCTCCGCCAGCCGGTGGGTGAGGTGCGATGCGGTCCGAGCGGTGAACCGTCGCCGGTGTTCGGTGTTCGGCCTGCCTGCCTTCCCCGCCCCCGGAAGTTCCAGCGCCTCGGCGATGGCCGCCAGGCGAGCCTCGGTCGCGTCCAGCCATCCGGGAACGGCGAGCGTCAGCTTGACCGCGGGCCGGGTGAAATAGAGGTTCGGGCCCTCCAGGACCCGCAGCTCCGCGAGCCGGACGGGCTCCATGCGGCGAGCATAGGTCAGGCGTCGTCTCCCGCGTGATACCGGCCGAACTCCGGCACGAGCAGCGCGAGCAGGGCGGTGCCGGCGATACAGAGGAGTCCCCCCGACACCACCGAGACGGCGGGGCTGAAAGCAGCCGCCACGAGACCGGCCTCCAGATCACCCAAACGTGGTCCTCCCGTCACCACCAGGATGTGGATCCCCGATAGCCGTCCGCGAAGCGAGTCCGGAACGGAGAGTTGAAGGATCGTGCTCCGGAAGACCGCGGAGATCACGTCCGCGCCGCCGGCGAAGGCGAGGAACGCGAGCGCTAGCCACAGGTGGTCGCCCACCAGGCCGAAGGCGGCGATCCCCGCCCCCCACAGGATGACCGCCACGATGACCGCGCGGCCCTGGTGGCGGACCCGCCCCACCCAGCCGGCCGTGAGGGCGCCCACGAGCGCGCCCACGGCGGGCGCGGAGAACAGCAACCCGGTCACTTGCGCTCCGGCGTGGAACTGCGTCGCCGCCAAGAACGGGAACAGCGCACGAGGCATGCCGAAGATCATGGCGATGAGGTCGATGACGAATGTTGACTGGAGCACGCGCCGGCCCTTGAGGTAGGCAAACCCCTCCCTCACCGCTGCCCAACCCGTCGGAGCGCCCTCCGCGCGCTCGGGCGGCATCGGCCGGATGGCGAGCGCCGCGCCGAGCATGGCCAGGTAGGTCACCAGGTCGATGCCGTACGCCCAGGACAGGCTGAGGCGCGCGATCACGATGCCGGCCAGCGCCGGGCCGACAAGCGCGGTCCCGTTCCAGACCACCTGGCTCAGGGCGAGCGCCGAGGGGAGGAGCTCCCGGCCCACCAGGCGAGGCGTCATGGCCGACCGTGTGGGCCCGTCGATGGCCGAGACCGCGGCGATCAGCGCGACGGCCACGTAGATCATCACGACGGGTGGACGGCCGGCGAGCGCGCCGCTCAGCAGGAGTCCCGACGCAGCCATGTACCCCAACTGCGCCAGGACCAGTAGCTTCCGCCGGTCGACGGCGTCCAGGATGGTGCTGCCGGCCAGGGTTCCTGCAACGAGTGCCACCAGGCCCACCAGCCCGATCATCGCGACCGCCGCGGGTGAATGCGTGAGTCGCTGGACCTGGACGAACGTGGCCACCAGGGTGAACTGGTAGCCGAGCTCGGAGACGAGCAGTCCGGTCCAGATCAGACGGAAGTCACGGGAAGCGCGAAGCGGCGAGATGTCGACGGCCAGGCCGCGGAGGGACGGGCGCCGGCTCCGCCGGCGCCCGCCCTCCTCCCCGTCCGACGTCACGCTCGGACCTTAGCAAGCCGGTAGGATCGGCCCGGGGTCGACGAGGGAGGGGACCGATGGGCTGCCTGATCTTCCTGTTGGGGCTGCTCACGCCACGGGTCGTGCTGTTCATCATGTGGATCTTCACCGACTACCTGAGCCGAGCCTATGGGAGCTGGTTCTGGCCCACGCTCGGGTTCTTCTTGCTCCCCACGACCACGATCGCCTATGCGATCGCCCAGAACGCTTTCGACGGGGTCAGGGGATGGGGCCTGGTCATCCTGATCATCGGGGTCTTCGTGGACGTCGGCTTCCA
>JBKPDU010000035.1:0-8603 GCA_046728055.1 Actinomycetota bacterium
GGGTCGCGGGTGGGGCGCGACTACTACTTCAACGACACCGGCGGCCAGATGGACCGGTTCGGCGCCTCGGTGGAGGCGCGGTACTTGCAACTCCTGGGGCGCCAGGCCGAGATGCCGGAGGACGGGTACCACGGCGACGACGTCATCGATCTCGCCAGGGACATCATCAAGGAGCACGGCGACGCGTTCGCCGACCTTCCCCACGAGGAACGGATGGCACGGCTCCGCGACGAGGCGACGCGGAGGGTCCTCGAGGACATCCGCGCCACGCTGGACCGCTTCGATGTCCGTTTCGACTCCTTCGTCTCCGAACGTCACCTCGCGGAGTCGGGGGAGATCGAGGCCGCCGTCCGGCGGCTCAGCGAGGCCGGCTACGTGTACGAGTCCGAGGGAGCCGTGTGGTTCCGATCGACGGCGTTCGGCGACGACAAGGACCGCCCGCTGCTTCGGAGCAACGGAACCCACACGTACTTCGCGGCGGACTGCGCGTACCTCATCGACAAGTTCGCCCGAGGGTTCGATCACCTGATCTACGTGTGGGGAGCCGACCACCACGGCGACGTCGTCCGGGTCCGGGGGGCCGCTCAGGCCATGGGGTTCGACCCCGAGGCCGTCGAGATGGTCATCTACCAGTTCGTGTCGTTCCTGCGGGGCGGGCACCCGGTGAAGATGAGCAGGCGGGCCGGCACGTACATCACGCTGGACGAGCTCATCGAGGAAGTGGGGACCGATGCCGCGCGGTTCACCCTCCTCTTGCACTCGAACGATTCGCCCATGAACTTCGACATCGAGGACGTGAAGCGGCGGAGCATGGACAACCCCGTGTACTACGTCCAGTACGGCCACGCCCGGATCGCCAGCATCCTGCGGAACGCGGAGGAGCGGGGCGTGAGCCTGAAGCCGATCGAGGAGACGGACCTGTCGCTCCTGTCGACCGACGCCGAGCTCGACCTGTTGCGAGCGATCGCCGAGTTGCCGGACCTGGTGCTCCGGGCGGCCGAGCTCCGGGGTCCGCATCGGCTCACGCATTACGCGCAGCAGCTCGCATCGGGCTTCCACCGCTTCTACACCGAGTGCCGCGTCATCTCGGACGACGAGCCCCTGACCCAGGCCCGCCTGTGGCTGTCGGTGGGATCCAAGCAGGCCATCGCGAACGTGCTTGCCCTCCTCGGCGTGTCCGCCCCCGAGTCGATGGAGCGGATCGATGCCTGAGCCGGAGGGCGCACGCATTCGGAACGCGCCCCGGCCGACCGAGGGCCTCGAGGTCCGCCCGGCCCGCCCGCAGGACGCCCGATCGTTCCTCGAGGCCTTCAGAAGCGTCGCGGCGGAGCGGCGGTTCATCCAGACCGAGGAGGTCTCGCAGACGGTTCGCCAGTTTCGGAAGCGATTCCGCCGCTCGGTCACGAGTGAAGGGGCCGACCTCGTGGCGGTTGCCGGCGGTAACGTCATCGGCTCCATCTCCATCCGGCGTGACGCGCACCCGGCCACCCGGCACACCGCATCGATCGGCATGTTCGTGATCGCGAGCTGGCGGGGCCGGGGGGTGGGCACCGCGCTCATGCACGGAGCCATGCGATGGGCCAGGGACGCGGGGGTGGAGCGGGTCGAGCTGAGCGTGTACCCGCACAACAAGGCGGCCATCGCGCTGTACCGAGCGTGCGGCTTCGTGGAGGAGGGTCGGCTCGTTCGCCACGCGAAGAAGTCCTACGGATACGAGGACGAGATACTGATGGCGGCGTGGCTGGGACCGCCAGTGACTGCAGGTGAGCCTGGAAAGGAAGAGCCGGCGGGATGAGCGATCGAACGCTGCGGGTGGGGCTGCTCGGCTGTGGCACCGTGGGGACCGCGGTCGTCCGGCTGCTCCAGGATCACCGCGAGGACATCGCCAGGCGGGCGGGATGCCGCCTGGATATCTCCAAGGTCGCGGTGCGAGACCCGTCGAAGCGACGCGAGGTGCTCCTCGACCCGTCTGCGTTCACCGCCGATCCCATGGAGGTGATCGACGACCCCGACGTCGACATCGTGTGCGAGCTGATGGGCGGGTCCGAGCCTGCCGGCTCGCTGATCCTGGCGGCGTTCGACCGCGACAAGCCGGTCGTGACGGCGAACAAGGAGCTGCTGGCCACGCGGGGGCGCGAGCTCTTCGACGCCTCCGACGTCAAGGGCCTCGACCTGTACTTCGAGGCCGCAGTGGCCGGGGGCATCCCGTTGATCCGGCCGCTGAAGGAGTCGCTGACCGGTGAGCGCGTCACCCGGATCATCGGGATCGTCAACGGGACGACGAATTACGTCCTCACCCGCATGTCCGAGGAGGGGATGTCGTTCGCCGAGGCCCTCGGTGAGGCTCAGCGCCTGGGCTACGCGGAGGCCGATCCGACTGCCGACGTGGACGGGCACGACGCCGCGGCCAAGTGCGCCATCCTGGCCTCGATCGCGTTCAACGCGAGAGTGGTGGCCGGGGACGTCTACCGAGAGGGGATCGGCACGGTCACGACCGAGGACATCGAGTTCGCCCGGCGCCTGGGATACGTCGTGAAGCTGCTGGCCATCGCGGAGCTGCACGAGGAACGGATCGCCGCGCGGGTCCACCCGGCGATGATCCCCTCCGACCATCCGCTCGCCGCCGTTCGCGAGGCATTCAACGGGGTGTTCGTGGAGGGCCCCAACGTGGGGGAGCTCATGTTCTACGGCCGTGGGGCGGGGGGCGAGCCCACCGCCACCGCCGTGGTGGGCGACCTGGTGACCGTGGCCCGGAACCTGCTGGCCGGGGCCCGCGGTGTGGGATGCACCTGCTTCCTGGAACGCACGATCCGGCCCATGTCGGAGATGGAGGGCCAGTACTACATCCTGCTCCGGGTGGAAGACCGTCCCGGGGTTCTTGCCGAGATCGCCAGCGTGTTCGGCCGAAACGAGGTCTCCATCAAGAGCGTGTGGCAGGAGGGCACCGGGGCCGATGCTCAGCTCGTGTTCATCACCCACCGCGCTCGGGAGGGCTCGTTCCAGCAGGCGGTGACCGAGCTTCGAGACGTCCGTGCCGTCGAGGAGGTTCGGAGCATCCTCCGCGTCGAGGCAGAGGAATGACCACGGCCAGGGCGCGCGGTGTGATCGAGCAGTACCGGGACCGTCTGCCCGTGTCGGAGGCCACCCCGGTGGTGTCGATCGGCGAGGGCGGGACCCCCCTCGTCCGTTCGGAGCCGCTGTCCGCCGAGACCGGGTGCGAGGTGTACCTGAAGTTCGAGGGAGCCAACCCCACGGGCTCGTTCAAGGACCGGGGCATGACGCTGGCCATCTCCAAGGCCCTGGAGGAGGGCTCGAAGGCAGTGGTGTGCGCGTCCACCGGCAATACCAGCGCTTCGGCAGCAGCCTACGCGGCCAAGGCCGGCCTGACGTGCGCGGTGCTCGTGCCCAAGGGCAAGATCGCGCTGGGCAAGATGGCCCAGACCCTGATCCACGGGGCGAGGGTCCTGGAGATCGACGGCAACTTCGACGAGTCGCTCGAGCTGGCGCAGTCCCTGGCGGCGCAGTATCCGGTCACGCTGGTGAACTCGGTGAACGCCTTTCGGCTCCAAGGTCAGAAAACCTGTGCCTTCGAGATTTGCGACGTCCTCGGACGAGCGCCCGAGCTGCACTGCGTTCCAGTGGGCAACGCGGGGAACATCTCCAGCCATTGGATGGGGTACCGGGAGTACCTGGCCGACGGGACGATCGCCGAGCCGCCGCAGCTGTTCGGATTCCAGGCGCAGGGAGCTGCACCCATCGTCCTGGGACACCCGATCGAGCACCCCTCCACCATCGCTTCCGCCATCCGCATCGGGAACCCGGCCTCGTGGGACAAGGCCGTGGCGGCGGCCACCGAGTCCGAGGGCGCCATCCTGGCGGTCACCGATCGCGAGATCCTCAGCGCCTACAAGCGGTTGGCACATGAGGGGCTGTTCGCCGAGCTCGCCTCGGCAGCTTCGGTGGCCGGGATGTTGCGCCTGTTCGCCGACGGGCGGCTGCCCAAGGACGCCACGATCGTATGTGTCCTCACCGGCCACGGCCTCAAGGACCCCGAGTGGGCCATCAGCGGGGCCGGCCACCCCCTGACGGTTCCCGTCGACGCCGCCGCGGTGGCCGCCGAGCTCGGTCTGTAGACGGTGCGGCTGATCGCCACCGTCCCGGCCACGGCGGCCAACCTGGGTGCGGGGTTCGACGCGCTCGCGCTGGCCCTGGACCTCTGCAACGAGGTGACCATCGACACGGAGGCCAAGCCGAGCGTCAGCTGGGAGGGGGAGGGCGCCGAGGAACTTCCAACCGACGGGAGCGACGTCGTCTCCCGGGCCATGCGGGAGACGGCAGTCTCGCTCGGGCTGGACCTTCCCACGTTCGCCCTCTCCTCGGTCAACCGGATCCCTCTGGAACGAGGCCTGGGGTCGTCGGCTGCGGCCACCGTCGCCGGGATCGAACTGGCGACCGCCCTGGTGGGACGGGACCCGGAGCCCGAACGCACGCTGACCATCGCCTCCCGCCTGGAGGGTCATCCCGACAACGTGGCAGCGGCAGTTCATGGGGGATTGACGATCGCCTTCGAGGATCGAGCGGTTCGGGTGGACCCTTCTCCTGACCTTCGGCCGGCGATCCTGATCCCCGAACACGATCGGCTGGCGACGACGGTTGCCCGCGATGCGCTCCCACGAACGGTGGCCCTGACCGACGCGTCGTTCAACGCCGGACGGGCCGCACTGGCCGTGGTGGCCTTCGCCGGTCGACCCGACCTGCTGCGGGATGCCTTACAGGACCGGCTGCACCAACGAGCTCGGCTGGCACTCCTTCCATCGGTCGAACCGGTCTTCCAGCGGCTGTGGGACGAAGGATTCCCGATCTGCGTCTCCGGCTCCGGCCCAGCGCTGCTCGTCTTCGAGCAGGAGGGGCGTCCGGTCCCCGACCTCGGGTCCGGGTGGCGGGTCCTCCGGGTGCCACTTCGCGCAACCGGGGTCGAGGTTCGAGAGGCATCATCGTCCCTCAGTCCGGGTCATGACCGACCGATGTGATTAATGAGTGACCCATGGCATTGAAACGGGAAGATGCGCCAACCTAGACTCCCGCGGGGCTCGTATCCATCGTGAACGGCCCATCCACCGACCCACCGATGAACGCTGAGCCCGAGCGCGAGGCGGACGCCCAGTTCGCCGAGGACCAGCGGGAGACGATCGCCGTCCCCGTCCTCATCACCGACCTCGCCAGCAAGACCCTCGCGATCAAGGAAGGGGAGACCTTCCTGTACTCCGATCTCGAGGGGAACCTGGACCACGGGGGGGACTACGGACTGGGCTTGTACCACAGGGACACCCGGTTCCTCTCCCATTTCCGGATGGAGGTCTCCGGACGGGCCCCGGTGCTGCTGTCCTCGTCGTCCGAGCGAGGCTACATGTCCTACGTGGATCTCACGAACCCGGACCTGTACGACGGAGACGTCGTCGCCGTGGGCCAGCAGACCCTGAACGTCCGAAGGATCCGGGCCATCAACGGGAAGCTCTTCGAACGCGTTCGGATCAAGAACTACAACTCCCATCCGATCGCCGTTGACCTCGAGTTCTCCCTGGCCGCGGATTTCGCCGACATCTTCGAGGTTCGAGGCATGGCCCGAGAGAAGCCCATCCGCCCCGACCCGCCCACCGCGGAGGGCAACCAGGTCCGGTTCACCTCCACCGGGTTGGACGGGGCTCACCGGGCGACCGTCGTCGAGTTCGCCCAGGAACCGGACACCCTCGTGATCGAAGGCATGACCGTGCGGGCATCGTTCCGGCTGCACCTCGGCGCGTACCAGACCAGGCTCATCGGGCTCACCGTCGAGCCGATCGTGGACCAGGACCACCCGCAGGAACGCGAATTCGACGTGGCCGTGCACGAGCTCCGCCGGTCGTACGAGGAGTGGGAGCGGGAATCGACACAGATCTTCACGGACAACGAGGTGTTCAACCAGCTGCTGGACCGCAGCCTGCGAGACCTCCGAGCCCTGTACACCGAGACCGAAGGCGGGGGCATCCTGGCCGCGGGGATCCCCTGGTACGTCACGATCTTCGGGCGCGACGCGCTGATCTCCTCCCACCAGCTGCTCTCGGTGAATCCCGAGCCGGCCCGGCAGGCCCTCGAGCTCCTGGCCGCTCGGCAAGGCACGGTCGTTGACGACTGGCGAGACGAGCAACCCGGCAAGATCCTCCACGAGATCCGCCAGGGAGAGCTGGCCAAGGCGGGCATCGTTCCCCACACCCCGTATTTCGGCTCCGTCGATGCGACGCCATGGTTCCTGATCCTGTATGCGCAGCACTTCCGGTGGACGGGGGACCTGGACTTCGCCCAGAAGCTCTTGCCCGCGGCCGAGGCCGCGCTTCGCTGGATCGACGAGTACGGCGACATGGACGGCGATGGCTTCGTCGAGTACCTGTCCCGCTCACCCAGGGGGATGCGGAACCAGGGGTGGAAGGACTCCCACGACTCGATCGTTCATGCCGACGGCCACCTCGCCGAGCCGCCCATCGCGCTGTCGGAGGTGCAGGGCTACGTGTACCTGGCCAAGCAGCGCATGGCCGACGTGTACCGAGCGATGGGTGACGAGCGCCGTGCCGAGTTCCTCATGGGCGAGGCCCACGAGCTGAAGCGACAGTACAACGACGCCTTCTGGATGGACGACGAGAAGTACTTCGCCGCAGCCCTGGACGGCGACAAGCGCCAGGTGCGCACGGTGATGTCGAACCCGGGCCACGGCCTGTACTGCGGCATCGTGGACGGGGAGAAGGCTCCGGCGTTGGCCAAACGCCTGCTCGCGCCGGACATGTTCTCCGGATGGGGCATCCGCACCCTGAGCAAGGCGGCCGCGGCCTACAACCCGATGAGCTATCACAACGGCTCGGTGTGGCCGCATGACAATGCGCTCGTCGCGGCGGGCCTCAAACGGTACGGGTTCATCCGCTCGACCAACCGGGTGGCCACGGCGCTGTTCGACGCGGCGGTACACGCCGACTACCTCCGACTGCCCGAGCTGTTCTGCGGGTTCACCCGTCGGACGCCGAACCGGCCGGTGAGCTACCCCGTCGCCTGCTCGCCCCAGGCGTGGGCGGCGGGCTCTCCTTTCCTCATGCTCCAGGCCATACTCGGGATCTCCGCGCGCGCACACGAGAACCTGCTGACGGTGAACAAGCCGCACCTGCCGACGTGGCTCAACACGGTCGAGGTCCGCAACCTGCTCGTGGGAGGGAGCCGCCTCTCACTCGTGTTCCGGCGGGAGGCCGAGATCACGTCGTTCTCTCTCCTGTCTCGGGAGGGTGACGTCCGGGTGGTGATGGAGGAGTAGGGCCGCCCTAACGGACGCACTGCCCCGTCGAGACCGGGCGGGTGCGTCCCGCCGCCCGGCTGACGTCGGGGATGACGTCGGTCGAGGCGATGGCATAGCCCACGGACGGGTCGGTGGTGGAGGCGGCGAACACCACGCCGGCCACGGACCCGTCGGGCAGCACGAACGGTCCGCCGGAGTCGCCCGGCTCCACCTTGGTCTGGAGTTCGTAGACCTCGCGTTCGACGTCGCCCTGGCCATAGATGTCGTGCCCCACGGCGTCGATCGGCCGGCGAACCGCCGCCCGCGCGCCGGTCAGGTCACCCCCTGCCGGATAGCCCAGCGTGGCCCCACCGGTCCCCCGGCCGACCTGGCCGGAGAGCAGGGGGAGTGGTTGTCCCACCGAGGACTCCACATGCAGGACGGCAAGATCGGCCCGGGCATCGAACAGGACCGTCGTGGCCGACTGTGAGGTCCCGTCCTGTTCCTGCACCTGGGGGGCGCTGACGCCGGCGACAACATGGGCGTTGGTCACGACGTGATCGCCGGAGACCACAAAACCGCTCCCCGTCAGCAACTCGCCACAGGCGGTGCCGACGATCCGAACGGTGCTCGGCGCCGCCGCCCTGAAGGCCTGGCGAGCCTGCGCCCCATTGGGCATTTCGACCGGGCCCGCCGGCTCGGGCGGCAACCCGGCGAAGACGTCGGGGAACCCGTGCCGATCGAGGAACCGGCGTAGCTCGGTGGGGAGCGATGGCGGTTGAGGGAGAACCGCATCGAGGCCCCGGACGATCGCCGATCCCCGGATCTCCCTGTTGACCTGGGGGAACGGTCCATTCACCAGGTTCAGGGCCAGGAACCACGTGAGGAGCAGCAGCCCGACGACCGAGATGGCCGAGCCGCCGGCCTTGTCGGCCGTCCCCACGAGGGGAAGCCCGTGAGCCCTGGCTCGTGCGGCCGTGCCGGCCACCCAGCCGAGCGCATCGCCGATCCCTGCCATGCCGAGCAATACGGCGATGGCCACCCCAGCCTGCAGGGCGACCCCTCGGAACTGCGATGCGACGGTGGGCGCCAGCAGGACACCGGCCAGCACGCCCAGGATCAGGCCGGCGTACGAGAACAGCTGGAGGAACGCGCCCCGCCGAAAGCCCGTCAGTGCCGTAAGGGCGACGAGGATCGTGATCACGAGGTCGAGGCCGTTCACGTTGCGGAATGGTCCCACGCAGGACACGGGGCCAAACGGCCAGCTAGCCAAGGGGCCCGCCCGGTCCGCGAAGCTACACTGGGGTCGTGG
>JBKPDU010000036.1:0-23763 GCA_046728055.1 Actinomycetota bacterium
GGACGAACGACCGGATGAACCCCGAAGTCTCCTCGTTCGTGGTCATGCCGGGACCGATGGCCACGGCGTCCGCCGAGCGCACCACCTCGTCCAGTCGATCGGTTGGCCCGGCCACCGTGCCGGCATCGGTCACCGGCAGCGAGATGAACGTGGTCTCCCGGAGCACCGTCTGCACCACCGGCAGGATGCCCTCCGGCACGGCCACGCTGACCAACCCCGCACCGGCTCGGTACGCGGCCTCGCCCATCAGGCTCACAGCTCCGGTCATCAGCCTGGACCCGCCGATGACCACCACGACGCCGGCGTCCCGCTTGTGCGACTCCGGCGCCCGAGCCGGCAGCATGGCCGCCACGTCCTCGTCCTCCGTCAGCTCTGTGTCGGCATGCAGGAGCTCGGGCGGGAACCCGATGTCGACCACCTCGACCAGGCCAGCGTGCAACGTCCCCGGGAGGAGCACGATCCCCAGCTTTACCGCGCCGAAGGTCACGGTCACGTCGGCGGTCACCGCGACGCCCTCCACCGCCCCCGTCTCGCCGCTCACGCCCGAAGGGATGTCCACGGCCACGGTGGGACCGCCCCAATCGTTCATCGCCGTGATGGCGCGGCCCCATTCGCCCTCGGGTGACCCTCGGAACCCGGTGCCGAAGATGGCGTCGACCGCGACGTCGGCCCGGCCGAGCTCGCGCTGGAGCGTGGCCGGGGAGAATGGCCGGACGCGGATCTCGGTCTCGTTCAGCCGCCGAAAATTCGTCTCTGCGGGCTCCCGCAGCGACTCGGGGCGCTCGAGCATCACCACCGTCGTGTGGATCCCCCATCGCGCCAAGTGACGCGCGGCCACCAGTCCATCGCCGCCGTTGTTCCCCTTGCCGCACACCACGACGGCGCGGCGCCCGGAGACACCGCCGGCGACCGATGTGGTCGCTCGGGCCACCTCCCAGCCTGCCCGCTCCATCAAGCTCGCAACGTCGATGCCACGAGCCTGGCTCTCGCGATCGAGGATCGCTGCTTCCGCGGGCGTGAGGACCGGCTTCACCCGGCCACCTTCACCGGGTCACCGCCACGGCGAACGCCACCGCCAGGGCGCGCTCGTGGGTGAACGTGATGAGGACCTGTGCGATGCCCAGCGCGTCGGCTCGGACCTTCGCATTCCCCGCCAGGACGATCGACGGCGCGCCGCTCGGTTGCCGGCTCACGCTGATGTCCTGCCACCGCTTGCCCCGGTAGCCGCCGAGGGCCTTGATCACGGCCTCCCGGGCTGCGAACCGCGCGGCGTAGGACTCGGCCGGTCTGGCTCTCCCGTCGCAGTACGCCCGCTCCTCGAGAGTGAACACACGTTCCCGCATCGTCGTGTGGCGGGCCAGGGCCTGTTCCATGCGGTCGATCGCGCACACGTCCACGCCCAGTCCGACGATCTCCACGACCATAGGGTAGCCCCCGGTCCGGCCGGCGGCGCTTACTCGACGGTGACGGACTTGGCCAGGTTGCGCGGCTGGTCGACGTCGCAGCCCCGAAGCTTGGCGATGTGGTAGGCGAAGAGCTGCAGGGGGACCGTCACCACCACCGGCGAGAGCAACTCGGGAGTGCGCGGCACGAACAGAACGTGCTGAGCGATCGCCTCGATGCCCTCGTCCCCTTCGGTGGCCACCGCGATGACGTCGGCGCCCCGTGCCCGGACCTCCTGGATGTTCGACAGCATCTTGGGGTAGACGTGGCACTCGGTGGCCACGGCCACAACCGGAACGCCAGGCTCGACCAGCGCGATGGGCCCGTGCTTCAGCTCGCCGGCCGGATGCCCCTCGGCATGGACGTAGGAGATCTCCTTGAGCTTCAGGGCTCCCTCCAGGGCCGCCGGGTATCCGGTGTGGCGCCCGACGAACAGGACGTCGCGCGCGTGCTGGTACCGCTCGGCAAGGTCTCGCACCTGCCCGTCCAGCGACAACGTGATTTCCACCTGGCCGGGGAGCGCGTGCATGTGCTCCACGACCTCCGCGATCTCTTCCGGATACATCGCCACCCGAACCTGCGCCAGGTACAGCGCCGTGAGGTGCAGCGCAACCATCTGGGTGGCGAAGGTCTTCGTGGCGGCGACCCCGATCTCGGGGCCGGCGTGTGTGTACAGGACGCCGTCGGCTTCCCGGGCGAGCGAGGACCCCACGGTGTTCGTCACCGCCAGCACGTGAGATCCCTGCCGCGCCGCGTGACGGGCGGCCTCCAGCGTGTCGATGGTCTCGCCGGACTGAGAGACCGCGATGGTCAGCGTGTCCGGCCCGAGGACCGGGTCCCGGTATCGGAACTCCGAGGCGATCTCGATCTCGACGGGCAGGCGGGTCCAGTGCTCCACGGCGTACTTCGCCACCAGCCCCGCGTGGAAGGCCGTCCCACATGCCACCACGAACACCTTGTCGACCTCGCGGAGCGGGTCGGCGTCCATGTGCAGCTCGTCCAGGGAAAGTAAGCCGTTCGACCGGACCCGCCCGACGAGCGTGTCACGGATGGCGGAGGGCTGCTCGTGGATCTCCTTCAGCATGAAGTCGTCGAAGCCCCCCTTCTGCGCCCTGGCCACGTCCCACTCCACCTCGAACGGCTGGGGGAAGAGCTGCGCGCCGCCGAAGTCGGAGAACGCCACGCCGTCGGCGGTGACCTCCACGACCTGGCCGTCTTCGACCGGAATCACCGATGTCGTCCGGGACAGGACCGCGGGGATGTCCGAGGCGAGGATGGTCTCGCCATCACCGATGCCCACGACGAGCGGCGAGGACACCTTGGCCCCCACGATCCGCGCGGGGTCGTCGAGCGAGAGCACGACGATGGCGTAGGCGCCCTCCAGCTCCTTCACGGTGGCGCGGACGGCATCGACCAGGTCGCCGTCGGATCGCTCCTCGATGAGATGGGCGATGCACTCGGTGTCGGTCTCGGACAGCAGGGTGTGACCCCGTTTCTCCAAGCCCGCCCGGAGGTCGGCAAAGTTCTCGATGATGCCGTTGTGGATCACGGCGATCCGGCCCTCGCAGTCCAGATGGGGATGGGCGTTCCCATCGGTCGGTTGGCCGTGGGTGGCCCACCGGGTGTGGCCCATCCCCACCGTGCCGAAGAGCTCCCCGCCGGCCTCCAAGGCTCGGACGAGCTGGTCGAGTTTCCCGGCTCGCTTGACCACCGCGATGCGGTCGTCGATGAGGGCCACACCGGCCGAGTCGTAGCCTCGGTACTCCAGGCGCCGAAGTCCCTCGAGGATGATGGGGAGGGCCTCGTCGCTGCCGACGTAGCCGACGATGCCGCACATGGGGACCTAGAGGGTAGCAGCGCTCCGAGTCCTCTCGGCGAGGCGGTCCAAGCCGAGCGTCGCTCGCTACCCGAGGGCCGAACCTACCGCCGCCGCAAGCCTTTCGGCGTGGGCGCGGGCGTCGGCCTCAGACTCCGCCTCTACCATCACCCGAACCAGTGGCTCGGTTCCGGACGCCCGGACCAGAACCCGACCGGTACCATCGAGCTCGCGCTCGATCCCTCGCACCGCCTCCCACACGTCGTGCGCCGATTCCAATCCTTCCTTGTGGGTCACCGGCACGTTACGCAGCACCTGGGGGAGCTTCCGCATGAGGGAAGCGAGCTCCGCGACCGTGCATCCGCGCCTGGCCGCCAACGACAGGAAGATAACGGCCGTCAGCAACCCGTCACCCGTCGTCGCGTGGTGACGGAAGATGACGTGCCCCGATTGCTCCCCGCCGAGAATCGCGCCGGTCCGCAGCATCTCCTCGAGGACGTACCTGTCACCGACCCTGCTCTCGACGACGTCGATCCCGGCGTTCCGCATGGCTTGATGGAACCCCGTATTGGCCATGACGGTGGAGACGACGGTGTTCCGTTCCAGCAGGCCGTCTTCCTTCAAGGCGATGGCGCAGGCCGCGAGGACCTGGTCCCCGTCGACCACCCGTCCCTCCCCATCGGCGAACAGGGCCCGGTCGGCGTCGCCGTCATGAGCGACACCCGCGTCCGCACCCGTCTCTTTCACGGCAGCCGCCACCACCTCGGGGTGGAGTGCGCCACATCCCTCGTTGATGTTCCTGCCGTCGGGCCGGTCGAAGATCGGCCGGACGTCGGCGCCGAGCCTGCGGAGAACCTCGGGGGCGGTCCGGTACGCGGCGCCGTTGGCGCAGTCCACGACGATCCGCATCCCCTCGAGGGGAGCCAGGGCGACCGCGGTCAGGTGGGCGAGGTACCGCTCCAGACCATCGGGAACCTCGTGGACCACTCCCCGGTCTCGGTCTTCCACCTCTTCCCGCCGATACTCCGCCTCGATCTCGTCCTCCGTCTCGTCGGGCAGCTTGAACCCGGAGGCCCCGAAGAACTTGATGCCGTTGTCTTCCGCCGGATTGTGCGACGCTGAGATGACCGCACCGGCGCTCGCCCCGAGATCCGTGGTCATGAACGCCACCGCCGGGGTCGGCACCACCCCCTCCAAGAGGGCGTTGGCGCCCGCCGTGAGGATCCCCTCCACGAGGGCTCGCTGGAGGGGCTCACCCGACACCCTGGTGTCTCGGCCCACGACGAACGAGAGCGGTCCGGCCGATTCGCGTCGCAGGACCACCGCCGCCGCCCGGCCCAGTCCGAACGCGAGCTCGAGGGTAAGGTCGCGTCCGTACGTGCCGCGGATCCCGTCGGTTCCGAATAGCCGTCCCATTCGCCGGGACAGGCTACCGGGAACGGCGGCGGGGCCGGACGAGTGACAGAATGTGGCGACATGAGTGCCGACGCCGACGAGCTGGTCCAGGTGTACGCGGCGGGGAGCGTCTCCGACGGCTACGTGGTAAAAGGTCGCCTGGAATCCGAGGGCATCCCGGTGCTGATGAAGGGCGAGGCCGAGGGACCCTACCGTGTCGGGCCCGCCTACCTGTGGGTCCCTCGGAGCTTTGAGGTCCAGGCCAGACTGATCCTGGAGTCACTAGAAACGACCACGGAGGGTTCGGACAGCTAACGCTTGGAGTACTGCGGAGCCTTGCGGGCCTTCTTCAGTCCGTACTTCCTCCGCTCCTTCTCCCGCGAATCGCGCGTGAGGAACCCCTCCCTCTTCAGCTGGGTTCGGAGCTCGGGCTCGAGCTCGATGAGTGCCCGGGCGATCCCCAGGCGCAGCGCCCCCGCTTGCCCGGAGACGCCTCCCCCTTCGATCCGGGCCATGACGTCCAGGTCCTTGTCCTTGCCAACCAGGCGAAGGGGTGAGGAGACGATCATCCGATGGGCGCGGGTTGGGAAGAACTCGTCGAGGCTTCGGCCGTTCAGCTGGTAGCTGCCGGTCCCCTGTACCAGGCGAACCCTGGCCACAGCCTCCTTGCGACGTCCAGTCGCGATCTGCGCCACCTACTCCCCCTTCTTCTTCCGGCGGACCTGAGACTTCGTGGCCGAGGACTTCCTCGTCGGGGACTTGACCCCGGACGAGCCCGAGCCGGCCGTGCGCTTGGTCGCTGCGGCCTTGCCGGTGGTCCGCTTGGCCGCCGATCGCTTCGCCGACGGGGCCTTCGCGGTCGTCTCTGCCGTGGTCCGCTTGGCCGCCGGACTCTTGGCTGCGGGACCCTTGCCCGTCGGGGCGGCGGACGTGCGCTTGGCCGCCGATCGCTTCGCCGGAGCCTTCGGCTGGGGGCCGGTCGGCTCCGCGGCGGTCGGCTTCGGCAGGCCGTTCCACCTGGGGACCTGGCCGAGCGCGAGCGGCTCCGGGCTCTGAGCCCGGTGCGGATGGTTGGGCCCTTCATAGACCTTCAACTTGCCGGCCATGGCTCGGCCCAGGCTGTTCTTGGGAAGCATCCCTCGTACCGCCTTCTCCACTGCGAACGCCGGTCTCGTCGCCAGCAGACGCGAATACGTGGTTTCGGTGAGCCCCCCCGGATACCCCGAGTGGCGCCGGGCGAGCTTCTTGTCCTCCTTGCCCCCGGTCAGCCGAACGCCCGAGGCGTTCACGACCACGACGTGATCACCCGTGTCCATGTGCGGCGCGAAGATCGGCTTGTGCTTGCCGCGGAGGATGGCGGCCACTTCCGTTGCCAGGCGGCCCAGGACGGCGCCGCCGGCGTCGATCAGATACCAGCGGCGTTCGATGTCGCGCGGCCTCGGCGTGTAGGTCTTCATACGTGAGAAAGGTCGGCCCGGACGAGCCGACGCCCCATGCTACCTGGGCCTTTGCGACACCGTCAAAGCCTGCCGCCAGTCGCCTCGAGCTCGGCGCCGGCCGTACACGACGCGTTCGAGGGTCAGGCCGTGGGGGGGCGCCATCTGGGCGGCGGCCGACCGATCCTTCGCGGCCAGGATGGCAGGGATCCTGTCCGGCTCGATCCTCCCCTCGCCCACGGCCACCAGCGTCCCCACCAGGCTCCGGACCATCTGGTGCAGGAACGCGTTGGCCCGGGCCCTCACTTCGACCAGCCCTCCCGACCGGGAGATGGCCAGCCGCTGAAGGTTGCGGACCGTGCCCGACCCGTCCCTGGGTAGCCGGCAGAACGAGGCGAAGTCGTGCACCCCCACCAGTTCGCGGGCGGCCGCGCGCATCCGAGGGAGCGAGAGCTCTCCGGGCCGGTGCCACACGAAACGCGCCGTGAAGGGGTCGGGGTACGGTCCGGTCTCGATGCGGTACCGATACTCCCTCGCCGTCGCGCTGTGCCGGGCGTGGAATCCGTCCGGCACGACGCGACCGTCGGTGACCACCACCTCCGGAGCGAGGAGAGCGTTCAGCCCGGACTGCAGGCCCCAGACGTCCACGACATCTGCCGCTCGGAACGAGACCACCTGCCCCCGGGCGTGGACGCCGGCATCGGTTCGCCCGGCCACCGAGAGCTTTGGAACGCCCTTCAGGAATCGTTGCAGCGCAGCCTCAAGGACACCCTGGACCGTTCTCTGCTCTCGCTGCTTGGCCCACCCGTGGAACCCGGTGCCGTCATAGGCGAGCGTCAGCCTGACGACACGTGCCATCGGCGACGACGATGCCTACTCCTCTGAGGCGATGAGCTCGATCCGGGCCATCCGGGCGCCGTCACCTTGTCGGGCACCGAGCTTCAGGATCCGTGTGTATCCACCCGGTCGCTCGGCGAACCTCGGGCCGATGTCGCTGAAGAGCTTGTGCACGACGTCACGGTCGGGGATCACCTTCAGCACCTCCCGGCGCGCGGCGAGATCTCCCCGCTTGGCCGAGGTGATCAGCTTCTCGGCCAGCGGACGCACCGCCTTGGCCTTGGCCTCGGTCGTGTTCACTCGCTCGTGTGTGAACAGCTGCGCCGCCAGCCCCGCGAGCAGGAGCCGCTGATGCGCCGGACCGGCGCCCAGCCGAGGGCCCCGCTTGGGTTTGGGCATCGTTCCTACTCCTCCCGCAGCGACAGGCCGAGCTCCGCCAGCTTGGCCTTGACCTCATCGATCGACTTCTGGCCGAAGTTGCGGATGTCCATGAGCTCCGCCTCCGACTTCTGGACCAGGTCGCCGACCGTGTTGATCCCCTCCCGCTTCAGGCAGTTGTACGACCGGACGGAAAGGTTCAGCTCCTCCACTGTGATCCCGTAGTCCGACGGTGCGGACTCGTCCTCGGCCGGTCGGACGGCCATGCTGGGAGCCTCCGCCAGCTCCGAGAACAGTTGCACGAGCTCGAGGAGCGTGCCGCCGGCCGACGCCACCGCCTCCCGGGGACTGATGGAGCCGTCGGTCTCCACGTCGAGCACGAGCCGGTCCCGGTCGGTCATCTGCTCAACGCGAGTGTTCTCGACCGTGTACGAGACCTTGTGGACCGGCGAGAAGATCGAGTCCACGGGGATGACGCCGATCGGGTCCCGCGGCTTCTTGTTCCGCTCGGCCGGCCGATAACCGACCCCCCGCTCCACGACCATCTCGATCTCCAGGCTTCCACCCCTGGCGACCGTGGCGATGTGCAGGTCGGGGTTGAGGATGTCCACGCCTGCGGGCGGAGAGATGTCCGCGGCCGTGACCTCGCCCGGGCCCTTTGCCTTGAGGTACATCGTGACCGGCTCCTCGACGTCGGTCTTGATCACGAGTTCCTTCAGGTTGAGGATGATGTCGGTCACATCCTCCGTGACCTTGGTGATGGTCGAGAACTCGTGGAGCACGCCCTCGATCCGGACGGACGAGATGGCCGCCCCGGGGATCGATGACAGCAGCGTGCGTCGGAGCGAGTTCCCGACGGTATAGCCGAACCCCGGCTCGAGGGGCTCGATGGAGAACCTGGAGCGCGTCGCGCTGACGCTCTCCTCCTGGATCTGTGGCCTTGCGACGATGAACACCTGACTACCTCCTCCAGCGGGGGATCATCCATTCCTCCCCGCCGATCACGACCCGCTCGACGGGCGGGCCGGCGTTTCGGACTACGGCGCTACACGCGCCGGCGCTTCTTGGGTCGGCACCCATTGTGGGGAACCGGCGTGACGTCCTGGATCCCAGCAACCTCCAGGCCCGTCGCTGCGAGCGAGCGGATAGCCGTCTCGCGCCCAGAGCCGGGGCCCTTCACGAACACGTCCACCTTCTGCAGGCCGTGTTCCTGGGCCTTCCTCGCCGCTGACTCCGCCGCGAGCTGGGCGGCGAACGGCGTGGATTTCCGAGAGCCCTTGAACCCGACGTTGCCCGCGCTGGCCCACGAGAGGGTGTTGCCCTGAAGGTCGGTGATGGTGACGATCGTGTTGTTGAACGTTGACTTGATGTGCGCCTGCCCGTGGACGACGTTCTTCTTTTCCCGCTTCCTGGTCTTCTTGGCCTTGGGCTTGGCCATGGCCTAGCCCTTCTTCCCGGCGGCCGGCTTCTTCCTGCCGGGGACGGTCTTCTTCGGCCCCTTCCGGGTCCTGGCGTTCGTGTGCGTCCGCTGCCCGTGGACGGGGAGGCTCCGGCGGTGCCGGATGCCCTGGTAGGCGCCGATCTCGATCTTGCGCTTGATGTCCTGGGCCACCTCGCGGCGGAGGTCACCTTCGACCTTGAACGTGCGATCGATGAACTCGCGGATGCGAGCCACCTCCTCCTCGGAGAGGTCGCGGACCTTCCGTCCCCCCTCGACCCCCGTTCCTTGCACGATCTGGAAGGCCCGGGTCGGACCGATCCCATAGATGTACCGAAGGGCGATGTCCAACCGCTTGTCGCGTGGAAGGTCGACGCCTGCGATCCGTGCCACTCGTGCCTCCCTCCTACCCCTGCCGCTGCTTGTGCCGGGGGTTCGTGCAGATGACCCGGACCCGGCCGTGGCGGCGGATCACCTTGCACCGCTCGCACATCTTCTTCACCGACGGCCGCACCTTCATCGTCCGAACCTCTCCCTCACTTGTAGCGGTACACGATCCTGCCGCGCGTCAGGTCGTACGGCGACAGCTCCACCAGCACCCGGTCCCCGGGGAGGATCCGAATGTAGTGCATCCGCATCTTTCCCGAGATGTGAGCCAGAACGTTGTGTCCGTTTTCGAGTTCCACTCGGAACATGGCGTTGGGGAGCGGCTCGGTTACCGTTCCCTCGACCTCGATGGCGTCCTTCTTCGGCAAGCTCTCCCAGGTGTTCCTCGTCGCCGGACAAGCCCGATCCGCCCACGGACGAGCCGAAACCGCCCCCGGACGGGAGCGACCTGACAGTATACGGGCGTCTCCCTGGACTCGTCCATGCCAAGCCCCTCGCGGCGGGGAGATCCGCCTCGCCGAGTTACGGCTGGCGTCCGGCCTCGGCCTCCTCCACCACCACGATCTGGTCCTCTGCGGAGGGCACGTGGATCGTGGCCTCGATGCCCTTGGTGACGTCGACCATTCGATCCCGTATGGCCCGTAACTCTTCCATCAGGACCTCACGACGCGACGCCAGGCTGGAAAGGATCTCGTCGGCCTCCGTCCTGGCCTCGGCCAGAACCCGGTCTGCTTTCTCCTCGGCCTCCGCATGCACTCGCTCGGCCTCTCGCTTGAGGCGATCGGCCTGTGACTTCGCCTCGGCGACGATGTGGCAGGCCTCCTCCTCCGCGTCCTTGCGGAGCCGCTCGACGTCCTGATCGAAGGCCCGCATCAGGTCGGCCACCCGAGCGCCAACGGCCTCGTACTGGTCGTCGTCGGTTGGACCCTGTTCCTTCGGCTCGACGTCCCGCTGACTCAGTTCTGACTGGAGCTGCCGTACTTCGGCCGACAGAGCGTCCAGGTGGTCCGTCAGCCGCGTCACGTACTCCAGGACCTGCTGGGGATCGTATCCGCGGCGCACGGTGGCAAAGGCCGGCACGTTCAACGAACCTGCGGCGGCTGCCGGCGGTGTCATCGCTGAGTCCCAGGTGGCCATGCACATCCTCCAGTTGAATCAAACCTACCGTAGGAGGGTAGCCCTCCGTCGCTTGGACGGTAACTGCCATCCGGGAGGACCGAGTAGTTCCATCTCCCTAAGCCATTCGTCCCAAGGACTCAGGAGATCGATCCTCCGCATGCTCGGGCGATCTCCGTCCGATGGGCCGGCGCTAGCTGTTATGTACTGGCGTCGGGCTGCCCATCCGAAGAGTTCATCGACGTCGCGTCCGCGCCCTCGGTCCCGATGGCCTCTCGCAGGATCACGACCTGATCTCCGATCGAGCCCTCGATGGTGGTCTCCAGATCTTTCGCAGTGGCGAGGATCCGGTCGCGCATGTCACGGATCTCGTTCACCAGAGCATCCCGCCGTGCGTTCAGCGCCGACAGCGTCTCGTCGGTCTGGCTCCGGGCTTCTCGAACCGCCCGCTCCGCCTGTGAACGCGTCTCGGCGGCCTTGTCCTCTGCGTCCAGTCGGATGCGCTCGGCATCCGTCCGGGCATCGGCAAGGATGCGCTCGCCCTGGATCCGCGCGTCTGCGACGAGTCGCTCGACCTCTGCTTCCGCCTCGGCTCGAAGCCGCTCGACGTCTTGGTCGAACATCCTCACCAGGTCGGCCACCCGAGCAGAGACGGCCTCGTATGGGTCCTTGTGGCCGACTTCGTCCGGAGCCCCGATGTCCTGAGCCCCGATATCCTGACGGCGCGCTTCACGGAGCTCCGACTCGAGCCGGTTCACGTTGGATTCCAGAGATTCGACATGGTCGCCCACACGACTCAGGTATTCGACGACCTGGGTGGGGTCGTACCCGCGAAACACCGTGCTGAACGTCGGCTGGCGGATGCGGGCTGCGCTCGCCGACGGCGACGGGCTCGGCTCCCATGTGTCCATAGATCCTCCGGTCGATCCGCCGAGTGGGAAGGTCCCGCTCGGGCGGAGGGTACCTCCATCGAGGCACGCCGCGCTAGTCGCGAGCCGTGAGGACCTCCGGGCCATCCTCGGTGACGGCGATCGTGTGCTCGAAGTGCGCGGCCAGAGACCGATCGGCGGTGACCACCGTCCAGTCGTCGGCCAGGACCCGGGTCTTCCAGTCGCCCATCGAGACCATGGGCTCGACCGCGACCACCAGGCCGGGCCGAAGCTCGGGTCCTCGACCGGGGAGCCCGTAGTTCGGGATCTGGGGGTCCTCGTGCATGCTCCGGCCGATCCCGTGGCCCACGTACTCCCGGACCACCGAGAACCCCGCTCCCTCCACCACCTGCTGCACCGCGTGGGAGATGTCCGACAGCCGACCCCCCGGCCGGATCTGGGAGATCCCGGCCTCCAGGGCCTCCTCGGTCACCCGGACGAGCTTCTCGACCTCCGCCGAGGGTGGCTCGCCGACGAACACGGTGACCGCCGAGTCCGCGTGGTAGCCGTCCCAGATGGCCCCGAAGTCGAGCGACAATACGTCACCTTGTTTCAGGATCCGCTTGGGCGAAGGGATCCCGTGGACGACCTCCTCGTTCAGCGAGGCGCAGATCGACGCGGGGAATCCCCGGTACCCCTTGAACGAGGGTGTCGCCCTCCGGTCTCGGATGAACGCTTCCGCCACCGTGTCCAGGTCGGCCGTGGAGGCTCCGGGTCGAACGGCCGCGAGCACCGTGTCGATGGTCTCGGCGACGATGCCGCCGGCCACACGCATCCTGGCGACCTCGTCGGGTGACTTGATGATGATCATGCTTCCAGGTCCTGAAGGTCGGACAGGGCCTCGATCGTGCGGTCGGCCACGACCTCCTCCGGAGCCTCGGCGTCGATGTCCCGCAGGAGCCCCCGCTCCCAGAAGTACAGGACGAGCGGTTGGGTCTCACGCCGATACACCTGCAGCCGGCGTCGGATCGTGGCCTCGTCGTCGTCGGACCGTGCCTCCAGCCGGTGGCCGCAGACATCGCAGATGCCTTCCACCCGGGGACGCTTGAAGTTCAGGTTGTACACACGCCTGCAGTTTGGGCAGATCAACCGCCCGGTCAGCCGCTTGACCGCCACCTCGTCCCCGATCTTGAAGTTCAGGACGGCGGAAAGCGGACGGCCCGCCGCGGCCAGGGCCCCTTCCAACGCCTGCGCCTGGGGCACCGTCCGGGGGAACCCGTCGAGGATGAACCCCTCTCTGGCATCCGGCTGGTCCAGCCGGTGCAAGACCATGTTCACCGCGATGTTGTCGGGAACGTAGTCGCCCCGATCCATGTACTCCTTGGCCGCCAGGCCGAGGGGCGTGGCTCTGGCGACATGGTCGCGGAAGATGTCGCCCGTCCCGATCACGGGGAGCCCGTAGCGCTCCGACAGCCTCCTGGCCTGCGTGCCCTTTCCAGCCCCCGGTGGACCGAGGAGGACGATTCTCATGGCTACTTCAGGAATCCCTCGTAGTGCCGCATGAGCAGCTGAGACTCTAGCTGCTTCATGGTTTCCAGGGCCACGCCGACCGTGATGAGGAGCGATGTTCCGCCGAAGGGGAAGTCTTGAATGATCCAGAAGGCGAAGACGATCGACGGCAGGAGGGCGATGGCCGCCAGGAACAGCGAACCGGGCAACGTGATGCGGACCAGGACATCATTCAGGTAGGTCGCCGTGGGCTGGCCGGGCCTGATCCCGGGGATGAACCCTCCGTACTTCCGGAGGTTGTCAGCCGTGTCCATGGGGTTGAACGCGATGGCCGTGTAGAAGTAGGCGAAGAACACGACCAGCCCGCCGTAGATGGCCATGTACACGAAGCTCCGCTGATTCGTGACGTAGTTGTTCACGAAGCTGGTGAACCAGTTCGCGTGGTACACGCTGGCCAACAGCGTCGGGAAGTACAGGACCGACGAGGCGAAGATGATCGGGATGACGCCGGCCTGGTTGACCTTGAGCGGGATGTATGTGCTGCCGCCGGTGGTCATCCGCCGTCCCACCACGCGCTTGGCGTACTGAACAGGGATCCGTCGCTGGCCTTGTTCCACGAAGACCACGGCCACCACGAGTGCCAGGCCGATCAACAGGACCACGACGAACTTCGTGCTGCTCTGCAACAGGATCGCGCGCCCCTGGGTGGGGAGCGTGGAGATCACGCTGGCGAAGATGAGGATAGACATGCCGTTGCCGATCCCGCGCTGGGTGATGAGCTCACCCATCCACATGATCATGGCCGTGCCGGCGGTCATGATCAGCACGATCAGCGCGATGTTCGGCGCGGTGAACGTGTCCGGTCGGAACACGTCGACGCCGTTCAATGCTTCGCTGCCGGAGTGGAACAGGAACACGAGCCCGGTGGACTGGAGGAGGGCCAGGACGACCGTCACGTACCGGGTCCACTGGTTGATCTTCTTGATCCCCGTCTCACCCTGCTTCTGCCACTGCTCGAGCTTTGGGATCACGACGGTGAGGAGCTGCATGATGATCGAGCTGGTGATGTAGGGCATGATCCCCAGACCGAACACGGCCATGCGGGTGAGCGCTCCCCCCGAGAACAGGTCGATGAACGACAGGAACCCGCCCTGGCCCGGCGACCTGAACGCGGTGGTCAACCGATTGATGTCGACGATGGGAACGGGCACGTACGAGCCGAACCGATAGATGACGATGATGAACAAGGTGAACAGGATCTTCTTGCGAAGGTCCGGTACCTTGAATGCGTTGACGAAAGCGCGCAGCACGAGAGCTCGATTCTACCCCGTCAGGTGACGAGCTCGGTCCTGCCCCCGGCGGCTTCGATCTTGGCTTTGGCCGCCTCGGAGAACGCGTGCGCCTTGACCGTCAGGGCTCGATCGATCTCGCCCCGCGCCAGCACCTTCACTGGTCGTCCGGAATGGATCAAGCCCCGCGCGAGCATGGCCGGGGGATCGACCTCGCCCCCCTGGAACGCCTGAGCCAGCGTCTCCACGTTCACCACCGAGTACTCGACGCGGTTGCGGTTGGTGAAGCCCTTCAGCTTGGGCACTCGACGCTGGAGCGGCATCTGGCCGCCCTCGAACCCCAGTTTGGGATTGTGGCGCGCGCCGTATCCCTTGGTGCCTCGGCCGGCCGTCTTGCCTTGGCCGGCGGCCCTGCCCCGGCCCACGCGCCGCTTCCGCCGCGTGGCGCCGGGAGCTGGACGGAGGTGATGGAGCTTCATCCCTCCTCCCCTTTCCCGCCCGCCGCCGAGCGGCCTTCCCGGGTCTCCTCCACCTTCACCAGATGACTGACCTTGGCGATCATCCCTCGGATCTCGGGGCGATCGTCCTTCACCACGGAGTCACCGAGGCGATGCAGCCCCAATCGCCGGATGGTGGCCTTCTGATCCTTGGGCCGGTGGATCACGCTCCGGATCTGGGTGACCCTAAGCTTGGTCAATGTAGGCCTCCTCCAGCTTGGCCGCCCTGGCCGCCTGCATCCGCTCGTCGGCCGCGGCCACGGCCGAGAGCATCGGCTTGGGCGCCACTTCGGTGAGTTGCCGACCGCGGAGCCTGGCCACCTGCTCGGGCCGCTTCAGGCTCCGCAGGCCGGCGGTCGCCGCCTTCACGATGTTGATCGCGTTGCTCGAGCCAAGCGACTTGGACAGGATGTCCTTGATGCCCGCGACCTCGACGAGGGCACGAACGGGCCCGCCGGCGATGACACCGGTGCCCGGCGCCGCCGGCTTGAGGAGCACGATGCCGGCGCCGTCCTGCCCGGTCACCTGGTGGGGGATCGTGGACCCCATCATCGGGACCTCGAACATCTTGCGCTTGGCCTCCTCGACCCCCTTGGCGATCGCCGCCGGAACCTCCTTGGCCTTGCCGTACCCCACGCCGACGCGTCCCGCGCCGTCGCCGACCACGACGAGCGCGGCGAACGAGAAGCGGCGGCCTCCCTTGACCACCTTGGCCACTCGGTTGATCGCGATGACCCGCTCCTCGTAGATGCCCTTCTCCGTCGTCGACGCGTCGTACCGTCGCATCAGATCGCCAAGCCCCCTTCCCTGGCCCCTTCGGCCAGCGCGGCGACCCGGCCGTGATACAGCCGCCCGCCGCGGTCGAACACTGCGGCCATGATCCCGGCCTGCTTCCCCCGCTCCGCGATCAAGGCGCCCACGGCCTTGGCCACGACCTTCTTGTCGCCCGTGGTTCCCTCGCCACGAACGTCACGGTCCGAGGCCGAGGCGACCGTCCGCGAGGAGACGTCGTCGATGAGCTGCGCGTAGATGTGCCGGTTGGATCGGTACACGGCCAGACGAGGGCGCGCCGCCGTGCCGGAGATCTTCCGCCGGACCCGGAGGCCCCGGCGCACCAGGGCTGCCCGCTTGTCGTTGCCTCGTTGGACCGTCTTCATCCCGTCGTGCCCTTCGCGGCCTTGCCCGCCTTCTTGCGGACGAACTCGCCCTCGTAGCGGATGCCCTTGCCCTTGTACGGCTCGGGCTTGCGGATCTGCCGGATGTCGGCGGCCACCTGCCCGACCTGCTGCTTGTCGTTCCCCCTGATCACCACGCTGGTGGGTGTGGGGACCTCGAACTCGATCCCGTCTGGACACGGGACGTGGATGGGATGCGAGTACCCCACCGAGACGTCCAGATCCTTGCCCCGGAGGGCCGCCCGGTATCCCACGCCCACGATCTGCAGGCGCTTCTCGTATCCCTTCGTCACTCCCTCGACCATGTTCGCGATCAGCGTGCGCGTGAGGCCGTGCAGGCTCCGGTGGAACCCCTCGTCGCTCGGGCGCTCCACCCGGATCACCCCGTCGTCGCGGACGATGCGCATCTCCGGATGGAGCCGCCGGGACAGCGATCCCCGGGGCCCCTTCACCATCACGGTCTCGTCGTCGATGTTCACCTCGACGCCGCCCGGGATCTCGATGGGCTGCTTTCCGATCCGACTCATGGCTCCGTCCTCACCACACGTGGGCCAGGACCTCGCCGCCGATGCCGCGGCGAGCGGCCTCCCGATCCGTGATCACGCCCTGGGAAGTGGACAGGATGGCGATGCCGAGCCCGCCCATGACCCGGGGAAGCTTGGTGCGCACGGCGTAGACGCGCCGGCCGGGCCTGGAGATGCGCCGAAGGCCGGTGATGGTTCGTTCGCGCTTCGCCCCGTACTTCAGGCGGACCCGGAGGGCCTGGTGGACGCCCTCGCCCTCCGTTTCGAATCCATCCACGAACCCTTCCGCCGCAAGGATCGTGAGGATGGCCTGGTTGAGCTTGGAGGCCGGCACGAGGAGGTCGTCCTTGTACGCCACGTTCGCGTTGCGGATCCTTGTCAGCATGTCGGCGACGGGATCGGTGACGTTGGTCCGAACGAGCGCCTTCACCATGACGCCTTGGTCACCCCCGGCAACTCCCCGACATGCGCGAGCTCGCGAAAGCAGATCCGGCACAGCATGAACTTGCGGTACACGGCCCGCGCCCTGCCGCACCGACGACACCGCGTGTGCTCGCGCACGGCGAACTTCGCCGGCTTGAGTTGCTTCTCGATCTTCGCCTTCCCTGCCATCTCGTCCCCTCGTTACGATGCCGCCACGGTCACGGCCGGGGCACCCTCGAAAGGAAACCCCAGCGCGATCAGCAGCGCCCTTCCCTCGTCGTCCGTCCTCGCCGTCGTGGCGACCGTGATGTCCATCCCTCGCACCTTGACCACCTTGTCGTAGTCGACCTCCGGGAAGATCAGCTGCTCGGTCAGTCCGAGCGTGTAGTTCCCGTGGCCGTCGAACGACCGTCGTGACAACCCCCGAAAATCGCGGATCCTGGGGATGGCCACCGTGATGAGGCGGTCGACGAACTCCCACATGCGATCGCCCCGAAGGGTGACCTTGGCCCCGATGGACATGCCCTCCCGGAGCTTGAACCCGGCGATCGACTTCCGGGCCTTGGTCACCACGGGCCGCTGTCCCGTGATCACCGCGAGGTCCTGGGTGGCCGCTTCCAGCATACGAGCATCCTTCAGGGCGTCACCCACGCCCATGTTGATCACGACCTTCTGGAGCCGCGGGACCTCCATGGGGTTCGCGTAGCCGAGCTCCTGTCGGAGGCGCGGAAGGACCTCGTCCCGGTAGCGGACCTTCAGCCGGGGTACGTAGCGCTCGCTCACAGCTCCGCCTCGCACTTGCGGCAGATCCGGACCTTCTTGCCGTCGGACCCGGCCTGGTGGCCGACCCGGGTAGGCCGGCCGCAGGAGCTGCACACGATCTGGACGTTCGAGATGTCGATGAACAGCTCCACGTCGATGATGCCGCCCTGCTGGAGCTGCTGTCCGCTGGTGGACCGGCGGCCCGTGGCCCGTTGGTGCTTCTTGGCCATGGCCCCTCCCTCCACCAGGACGCGTCCGTCCTTGGGCAGCACTCGAACCACCCGACCGCGGTGCCCTCGGCTCTTCCCAGTCATCACCTGAACGGTGTCGTCCTTCTTGATGTCGACGCCTGGCATCGTCACAGCACCTCCGGGGCGAGGGAAATGATCTTCATGAACCGCTTCTCTCGCAGCTCGCGGGCCACCGGGCCGAAGATCCTGGTCCCTCGGGGGTTCCGTTGCTCGTTGATGAGGACCACGGCGTTGTCGTCGAAGCGGATGTACGAGCCGTCGGGGCGGCGGCGCTCCTTGGCCGTACGGACCACCACACCCTTCACCACCTCGCCCTTCTTCACGGCACCGCCGGGGAGCGCATCCTTCACGGAGCCCACAACTAGGTCCCCGATGCCGGCGTAGCGGCGGTGGGATCCTCCCAGGACGCGGATCACCAGGACCTCCCTGGCCCCCGTGTTGTCCGCGACCCTGCACCGGGTCTCCTGCTGGATCACCGCTCCCTCACTTCGCCCGCTCCACGATCTCCACGATCCGCCAACGCTTGGTCTTCGACAGGGGGCGGGTCTCGACCACCCGAACGGTGTCCCCCACGTGTGCCTCGTTCGCTTCGTCGTGCGCCGCAAGCCGCGACGACCGCCGAACGATCTTCTGGTAAAGGGGATGGCGGATCTGGCGATCGATCTTGACCAGGACGGTCTTGTCCATCGCATCGGAGACCACCACGCCGGTTCGTGCCTTCCGCCGACCGCGTTCGTTCGCCTGGGTCACGACCCGCTCGCTTCCTTCCTGCTCGCTCGCCTTCGCCACGTTCGCTTGCCCGTCTCCTGCTGCTCGGGTGCCTCGACGTCCACGGGCTCCTCGCCCTGCTCGCTTCGTTCCAGCACCACATCGAGGGGCTCACCCTTCTTCGTCCCGGCGGCCTGGGCTTGGCGGGACTCGGCCAGGGCCTGGGCATCGGCCCGGGCCAGCTCCTCCTCGACCTCCTGCTCGGGCTGGCGTTCCCGCAGCACGGTCAGGATCCGGGACACGTCGTGCCGGACCTCCTTGATGCGCATGGGGTTGTCGAGCTGCCCAGTGGCCAGCTGGAACCGCAGGTTGAACAGCTCCTCCTTGTGGGACTCCAGCCGCTCGATCAGTTGCTCGTCTGGCAGCTCGCGGAGCTCGGCCACTCTGGTCACTCCGACCCCCCAGCCCGGCTGATGAACTTGGTCTTGATGGGGAGCTTGTGAGCCGCTCGGCTCATGGCCTCCTTGGCCACATGCTCGGTGACCCCCGAGAGCTCGAACATCACCCGGCCGGGCTTGACCACCGCGACCCACCCCTCCGGATTGCCCTTGCCCGAACCCATCCGGGTCTCGGCCGGCTTCTTGGTGAACGGCTTGTCGGGGAAGATGTTGATCCACACCTTGCCGCCACGGCGGATGTGTCTGGTGATGGCCACTCGAGCCGCCTCGATCTGGCGGTTGGTGATCCACGCCGGCTGCAGGGCCACCAGGCCGTAGTCGCCGAAGTGCACCTCGGTCCCACCCTTGGCTCGGCCCCGCATGCGGCCTCGATGGACCTTGCGGTGCTTGACCTTCTTCGGAGCGAGCATCAGGCCTCGTCCCCTTCTGAGTCCGGCGCTTCCTCGCCCGCCTCAACGCCGACCTCGGGGGCCGCTGCTTCCTCGCCCGCCTCAACGCCGAGCTCGGGGGCCGCTGCTTCCTCGCCCGCCTCAACGCCGAGCTCGGGGCTCAAGACTGCCGGCTCCTCGGTCTCGATGGCCTCAGCTTCGGCCTCGTCGGTGATCAGAGCGCCGGTGGAGGCCCCTCCGGCCGACACCTGCGCCAGGGCACGGGCCCGGGCGAGCTCCGTCTCCTTCTCCGCGGCCGGGATCTCGTCACCGTGGTACACCCACACCTTCACCCCGATCTGCCCGAAGGTCGTCTTCGCTTCGGCCGTACCGAAGTCGATGCGGGCCCGGAGGGTGTGCAGCGGGACCCGTCCCTCGCGGTACCACTCACGCCTGGACATCTCGGTTCCGCCGAGTCGGCCCCCGCATTGCACGCGCACGCCGAGCGCCCCGGCCCGCATGGCCGTCTGGACCGCCCTGCGCATGGCCCGCCGGAACGAGACCCGCCCTGCCAGCTGCTCGGCCACCCCCTGGGCCAGCAGCGTGGCATCGGTCTCCGGCCGGAGCTGGCTGGCCGCCGAGTTCATGTCCTCGACCTTCACATCGACCCGCTTCCTGGTCACCCGCTCGATGTCTCGCCGGATCCGGTCGACCTCGGCGCCCTTGCGCCCGATCACGATGCCGGGACGAGCCGTTCGGATGAACACCCAGATCTGGTCGCCCTTGCGCTCGATGTCGATGCTGGAGATACCCGCGCGGGACAGGCGGCTGCGGATGTGCTTGCGGATCCACACGTCCTCGTGCAGGGAGTCGGCGTAATCGCGGCCCCCGAACCAGTTGGACTTCCACGTGTAGATGACCCCCAGCCGAAGTCCGTACGGGTTGACCTTGTGACCCATCAGGCTTCCTCTCCCAACGACTTGACGACGAGCGTGATGTGCGACGTGCGTTTCCTGATCCTGGCCGCGCGGCCGTAGGCACGGGGCCGCCACCGCTTGAGCGTGGGGCCCTCGTCGACCCATGCCCGATCGACGACCAAGTTCTGGGCCGCCACATCGGGGGCCTGCTCGGCGTTCGCCACCGCCGAGTTGAGCGCCTTCTCGATCGTACGCGACGCGGACTGGGGCGCGAACCGCAGGATCCGGCGGGCCTCCTCGACCTGCCGGCCGCGGATGAGGTCGACCAACCGCCGCACCTTCATCGGCGAGATCCGCACGTACTTGATCGTCGCTTTGGCTTCCATCCCCTACCTGACCGTCGTGCTCCGCTCGGCCCGCGCGTGGGACCGGAAGGTCCGGGTTGGCGCGAACTCACCGAGCTTGTGGCCGACCATCGACTCGGACACGTAGATCGGCACATGCTTTCGTCCGTCGTGGACGGCGATCGTGTGCCCGACCATCTCAGGGACGATCGTCGAACGACGGGACCAGGTCCGCACCACCTTCTTCTCGCCCCGCCGATTCATCTCCACCACCCGGACCATCAGGTGGTCGTCCACGAACGGGCCCTTCTTGATCGACCTGGCCACGTCTAGCCACGCCCCTTCCCACGGCGACGGACGATGAGCTTGTTCGATGCCTTGTTTTTCTTGCGCGTTCGTCCTTCCTTCTTCCCCCACGGCGAGGTGGGATGGCGGCCCCCGGAGGCCTTGCCCTCCCCACCGCCGAGCGGGTGATCCACCGGGTTCATGGCCACGCCTCGGACCGAGGGCCGCTTGCGCCGCCACCGGTTGCGCCCGGCCTTGCCCTGCTGGACCAGCTCGTGCTCCGGATTGCCCACCACGCCGACCGTCGCCCTGCACGTCGCCTCGACCAGCCGCGTCTCGCCCGAGGGCAAGCGAACCGTGGCGAACCGCCCCTCCTTGGCCATCAGCTGCACGCTGGTCCCCGCCGAGCGGGCCATCCGGGCTCCCGCACCGGGCTTGAGCTCCACCGCGTGCAGGGTCGTGCCGACCGGGATGTTCCGAAGGGCCAGCGCGTTCCCGGGGCGAACGTCGGCCCCCTCGCCGGAGAGCACGGTATGGCCAACCTCGAGTCCTTGCGGCGCGAGGATGTACCGCTTCTCGCCGTCGCGGTAGTGCAGCAAGGCGATCCGGGCGGTCCGGTTGGGGTCGTACTCGATGTGCGCCACCTTGGCCGGCACGCCGTCCTTGTCTCGCCGGAAGTCGATGACCCGGTATCGGCGCTTGTTCCCGCCGCCCTGATGCCGAGCCGTCACCCGTCCGTGCGTGTTTCGGCCGGCCTTGTTCCGGCCCTTGGCCACGAGCGACTTCTCCGGTCGGTCTCGCGTGACCTCCGCGAACGTCGAGCCGGTCATCCCTCGGCGTCCCGGCGTCGTCGGCTTGTACTTGCGGATGGCCATGGCGCTACTTCCCCGTCTCGAAGATCTCGATGGCGTCGCCCTCGGCGAGCTTGACGATGGCCCGCTTCTGGTCAGCCCGCTTGCCCTGGGTGAACCGGCGTCGCTTCACCTTTCCGAGGCGCTTGAGCGTGTTCACGGATACGACGCGGACGTTCCAGATCTGCTGGATGGCTTCCTTGATCTCGGTCTTGTTCGCCCGGGGGTCGACGAGGAACGTGTACATGTTGGACTCCAGGCCGGCGTATGACTTCTCCGAGACCACCGGCCGGATGATGACGTCGCGAGGGGTCTTCATCCTTCGGCCTCCTGGGCGTCCTCGCCCGATGCCTCACGCCCGGCTCCGGCCCACGGAGTCTCGGCCGGGTGCACCTCGGACGGCTCCGCCCGACCTTCCAGTGCATCCAGGGCCTGTGGGGTGAACAGGATGCGGTCGGCCGCGAGCACCTCGTAGACGCCGAGCGCCGGCACGTACGCCACGCGAACAGATCCGAGGTTACGGAAGGATCGCTCCACGATCCCGTCGCTCGATGGTCCAGGCAGCACGAGCAGGACGGCGCCTTCGAGCTCGAGGGCCTGGATCACCTGGGCCGCCCGGCGGGTCTTCGGCTCGTCGAACCGGAGCTCGTCCACCACGCAAACCTTGCCCGACGCGAACGCATCGGTGAGCGCGGAGCGGAGCGCACCCCGCTTCATCTTCTTGTTGACACGCATCGAGTGGTCCCTGGGATGTGGGCCGTGTGCGACCCCGCCGCCGCTCCACTGGGGGGCCCGGATGGACCCCTGTCGGGCACGGCCGGTTCCCTTCTGACGCCACGGCTTGCGCCCCCCGCCGGAGACGTCGCCCCGGGTCTTCGTGGCGTGGGTGCCCCGGCGGATCGCGGCCAGGCCGGCAACGACCACCTGGTGCATGAGCGGGACGCTGACCCTGGCTTCGAAGACCTCCGGGGCCAGCTCGCGCTGACCTACCTTCTTGCCGGCGGCGTCGACCATCTGGACGGTGGGCATCAGGCCGTCCCTCCCGTCGGAGCCTTCACTGCCGAGCGGACCATGACCAGCCCGCCCGACGGTCCGGGCACGGCGCCTCGAAGGAGCAGCAGGTTGCGCTCGGCGTCGGCCTGGACCACCTCGAGGTTCAGGACGGTCACCCGCTCGTTGCCCATCTGGCCGGCCATCGGCAGGCCTTTGAACACGCGGGAAGGGGTGGCGCAAGCTCCGATCGCCCCCGGCGATCGATGCTTCCGCTCGGTCCCGTGGCTGCCCGACAGACCCTTGAACCCGTGTCGCTTCATGGGGCCGGCGAAGCCCTTGCCCTTCGATACGCCGACCACGTCCGCAAGCTCCCCCGCACGGAACAGGTCCGCCCGAAGCTCCTGGCCCGGCCGGTAGTTGGCCGCCCCCTCCGTGCGGAGCTCGACCACGTGGCGACCCGGCTGTGCCCCGTGTTTCTCGAAGTGGCCCTGCATGGGCTTGGTGAGGTCGTGGGATCGGGGCTCCTGGAACGCGAGCTGGACCGCCTCGTAGCCGTCCGTGGCCTCGGTCTTGACCTGGGCCACGAAGCACGGCCCGGCCTTGATCACCGTCACGGGGATGGCCCGCGTGTCGTCGAAGATCTGGGTCATGCCCAGCTTCGTCCCCAGGATGCCTTTGGTCTCGGTCATGGCTACAACTTGATCTCGATGTCGACCCCGGCGGACAGGTTCAGGCGCTGGAGCTCCTGAACCGTCTTGGAGGTGGCGTCGACGATGTCGATCAGCCGCTTGTGCGTGAGCATCTGGAAGTGCTCGCGCGAGTCCTTGTACTTGTGCGGCGAGCGGATGACCGTGTAGATGGCGCGCTCCGTGGGCAGCGGAACCGGCCCGACGACCTTGGCGCCGGTTCGCGTCACGTGCTCGACGATGTCGCGAGCCGCCACGTCCAGCATCCGATGGTCGTAGGCTCGGAGCTTGATCCGGATCTTCGGTCCGACCACGGTCCCCCTCGTCCCTCCCCCTACTTCACGATCTTGGTCACGCGCCCGGCGCCCACGGTCCGTCCGCCCTCCCGGATGGCAAAGCGCAGGGCCTCCTCCATGGCGATGGGCTTCTCCAGGGTCACCGTGACCTCGATGTTGTCCCCCGGCATGACCATCTCCACCCCCTCGGGGGTGTGAAGGGTCCCGGTCACGTCGGTGGTCCGGAAGTAGAACTGGGGCTTGTACCCGTGGAAGAACGGGGTGTGCCGGCCCCCCTCCTCCTTACTCAGCACGTACACCTGGGAGGAGAAC
>JBKPDU010000037.1:0-3347 GCA_046728055.1 Actinomycetota bacterium
CGACGGCGCGTTCGGTCTGGGAGGGAGTCGCGAGGGCCACGTCGACCAGCCTCGAGGGAACGTCCTCGGCGGCGACCAGAGGGGCCGAGATCAGCCGCTGTTTCAGTAGCTCGAGGCCTGGGACGAGGGCCACGTCGACCAGCCTTGAGAGATCATCCTCGGCGGCGACCAGAGGGGCCGAGCTCAGCCGCTGTCTCACTAGCTCGAGGCCTCGGGCGTCGACCGATCGGTCGGGGGCGCGAGCGCCGGGCTCCTTCAGATGAGCCCTTGAGCCCGCAGGGAGAGTCGTCCACGCTTCACGTGCGGCCAGCCACACGGCGGTCGGGATGCCGAAGTCGATGACCTTGACGGTGCCTCCCTGGGTCAGCACAACGCTGTCGGGTGTCAGGCCGCCATGGACCAGGCCCATCTCATGGGCCGCCGCGAGCGCCTCCTGCGCCTGCGAGGCGATGCGCATGGCCTCCCAGCGCTCCATAGTCCCGGTCCGCCCGAGCCGCTGGGCTAGCGTCTCTCCGTCAAGGGCCTGCATGACGACGAAGCAGGGCAATTCCTGAAGTTCGTCGTAGTAGATGGCGTTCGCGATGTTGGGATGCTGTAGGCGCGGCCACACCGTGCGGAGCTCGGCACGGAGCACCTGCCTGAAGCGATCGTTGGCGCCCAGCCCGTCCCGGAGGACGCGGATGGTCACCGGCCGCTTCAAGAAGGCGTCCTCGGCTCGCCACAAGGAGCCAATTAGATCCATGCTCATCTGGCCCAGGAGTCGGTATCGGGGATCCTTGCCGAACGGGCGGCCCACAGGATTGTTATCCCGCGCCATCTTGTCACTCTAACTGCAGTTGCTGTAGAACGAAAGCCCTACGATGAACGGAGGTGCCGCGGTGCGGAAGGCCCGGTTCTCAAGGGCATTTCTCGTGCTCCTCGTCCTTCTCGCGATGGCCCCTGTTTTGTTGGCCTTCGAGGCCCATGCACAGCCAGCTACGGCGACCGTGACCGTCCTTCACGCTTTGCCCGGGTTCACGGCAGACGTGTATGTGAATGGAGAACTGACGTTGTCCGGCTTCGAGCCCGAGACGGCCACCGACCCTCTCGAGCTGCCTGCCGGTCGGTACAGGATCGAAATCCGTGACGTCGGGGCAGACCCCACGTCCGAGCCGGCGCTCGCCGGGACGGTGACGCTGAAGGCCGAGGAGAACCTTTCGATCATCGCCGGGCTCACGGTGGATGGGGATCCCGAGCTCAACGTGTTCAGGAACGCCCTGACCCGGGTGCCTCCCGGTCGCTCGCGCCTGATCGTCCGTAACGTCGCCGACGTCGCTTCGATCGGCGTGCGCCTCGATGGAAAGCGCGTGTTCGGCAGCGTCCCCCACGGCGACCAGCAGAAGGAACAGCTGGAGGCGGGCGGTCCCCATCAGGTCGAGGCCACGGTTTCGGGCGAGGTCGCGATCGGGCCCGAGGATCTGATGCTGCAGGAGGGAACGGTCGGCATCGTGTACGCGGTCGGTTCCGCGAATGGGGGGACGCTCAACTTCATGGTCCAGACCATCCGAGAGTTGCATTCCTCACCCACGTCGGTGAAGACCGGGGATGGTGGACTCGCGACAGCGCCCGGGTTCCCTGTCTGGGCGCTTGCGACGATGATGCTGGCTGCGCTCGGCTTCGGGGTAGCGGCGGTGCTCGGTCGGCGCCGATCGAGCCACCCGATAGATCCTCGGTCTGAGGGGCCTGGGCGCTTGGCGGGATAGGTGAAAGCGGCGAGGAGCCGACCGCTCGTCAGGACCGAGCCCATCCGGGGGCTGGGGCCAGGATGAGGAGGCGTCTCGCCACATGGCTCCGCGTTACGAGTGCCCTCGTCCTGATAACGACGCCAGTCGCGGTGTGGGCAGCTCGGCCACACGACTTCGGTTTCCTCCCCGGGACGGTCGATGCGAGCCTGACCGAGACCGTCAAGGACAAGCTGCCGATCGACGCCGGGACGTCGTCCATCGCGACCCGTGCCCTCACGATCGATGTTCGGTCGGCGCAGCTGGGGGACTACCAGCCTCCGCGGCGCGGACCTCGTCCGGTGGGCCTGACCATAGACGCGATCGGCGTGCGAGCACCGATCGTCCCGGTCGGCGTTGAAGCTGGCTCGCGCCACGTCCAGGTGCCGTCTGACGTCCATGTCGTCGGCTGGTACCGGTTCGGTCCTCCCCCGGGAGCGGGCGGCTCGGCCGTGCTCCTCGGCCACGTGGACTCATGGACGCAGGGTCCGGGCGTCTTTTTCAGGCTTCGTGAGCTCGAGCCCGGGGATATCATTAGGGCAAGGTTCGCGAACGGCTCCGAGTCTTCCTTTCGCGTGGTCGCGCGACGCTCCTATCCCAAAGGCGGCCTGCCTGGGAAGCTGTTCGAGCGCGAGGGACCATCGATCCTCGCCCTCATGACTTGTGGAGGATCCTTCGATCAAGCGACCAGGAGCTACTCGGACAACGTCGTCGTGTTCGCCGTGCCTCACGACTGAGCGCCCGCGGTCGGGTTGTCCGGTTCGATCCCCTTGGACTGCGAGTCACAGAGACCGAGGACCGCGAGAGGGGTTTGGTGCTACGGCGTTCCCGGGAGCGGTGTGGGGTCCAGGACGAGGGGCGGCAGGGGGTCCTGGGCGAAGTCGAACTCCTTGAGCAGGTCCCCGAGGATCGGGAGCTCTTCCCGAACCGTGGGCCGGGAGTCCGGCCGCCCATCGGTCTTCGGGTTCAGCCGCTGCCCCCCGAGGAACAGGTCCTCGATGAACTTCAGATAGGCGTCGAACGACAGCGTCTGGTGGTCGATCATCCCGGCCCTCGCCCACGGGCTGATGAGCAGGCCCGGGACGCGAAGGCCGTAGCCGTTCTCGTCCACGACGGGCGGCTCGACGTGGTCGTAGAACCCGCCCCAGTCGTCCCACGTGACCCAGATCGCGGTCGAGTTCCAGTCGGGTCCACGCATCGCCGCGTTGATCAGCCGCGTCACGTAGCCCATGCCGTGGCGGATCGGCGAGCCCGAGGCCGGGTGCTCGCTGCAGCACTCGCCGGGCGCGATCCACGAGACCGACGGCAGCGTCCCGTTCTTCGCGGCCTCGAAGTAGTCCGGGTGACGCTTGATGTTCCCGAACTGGTCGTTCTCGCGCACCGTCACGAACCCGTACAGCGGGTTCTTGTTCGGCGTCGTCCCGTCGCCGTGCTCGCCGGCACACGGACGGTTGAAGCAGGTCCCCGGGTGCACGTAGTAGGCCCAGCTCACGTCGTTCTTGTGGAGAAGGTAGGTGATGTCCGTCCATCCGTACGCCGGCTTGTCGCCGTAGCTCACGACGTACTTCGGGTTGTTCAGGATGATGT